>CAZOEC010000090.1:0-19413 GCA_964578635.1 uncultured Pseudomonas sp. | reverse complement strand
AAGCCGAGATCGGCAAGATCTACGTCGGCAAGGTTGAGCGCATCGTCGACTTCGGTGCCTTCGTCAACATCCTGCCGGGCAAGGACGGTCTGGTGCACATCTCCATGCTGAGCGACGCTCGGGTTGAGAAGGTCACCGACATCCTGAAAGAAGGTCAGGAAGTTGAAGTACTGGTACTGGACGTGGACAACCGCGGCCGTATCAAGCTGTCGATCAAGGATGTAGCTGCTGCCAAGGCGTCGGGCGTTTAATCTCCGGGTCGTTTAACAGCAAACAGAGGGCCCTTCGGGGCCCTCTTTTTTGGTTCTTCGCGGAATCGTGGGGAAAAGCGGATTGACAGACAGGGAAGCAGGTAAATTGGCAGTCGCCAAACACACCCTTCACCTGTCCCTGCTGTCGCCGTGCATCCTATTGATCTTGCTGCTTTCTGGCCAGGCTACGACGTCGTAGCCTGCAGCCATTCTGTCGAAAAAAACCTCACGCTGAGCCTCGAACCCCGAGCAACCGACCTTCCACGCTGTGGTCGCTGTCAGCAGCCCTGTCCCCTGATCCATGACCGGCGTATTCGCCTCGTTCGCGACCGGGATCTGTTCGATCAGCGCGTCCAGTTGCGACTTCCCGTACGCCGAGTGGATTGCCTGACCTGCGGGCGAGTGACCGAGCTCATCTCCTGGCTGGCTCCAGCCTCGCGGCTAACCCATCGATTGTGTTCCTGGATCGAAGCCCTGCTGCAGTTCATGACCATCAGTCATGTCAGCCGACTCACCGGGCTGCACTGGCACACCATCAAGATGCTGGACAAGCGGCGTCTCCAGGCCGCATTCGGTGGTTTCGAGCCGGGCGATGTGCGCCGCCTGGTGATGGATGAGTTCGCCCTGCACAAAGGCCATCGTTACGCGACGGTGATCATGGATGCTGAGCGCACTCGCGTTTTGTGGGTTGGCCTGGGCAACAGCCGCAAGGCTATACGCCCGTTCTTCGAGCAGCTTGGTAAGCACTGCCAGCAGATCGAGGCTGTAGCGATGGACATGAACACGGCCTTCGATTTGGAAGTGAAACAGCATTGTCCTCAAGCAGAAGTCGTGTACGACCTGTTCCACGTGGTCGCCCGTTATGGGCGCGATGTGATCGACCGTATCCGGGTAGACCAGGCCAATGCCCTTCGTCATGACAGGCCCACTCGCCAAGTGGTCAAGCAGAGCCGTTGGCTGCTGCTACGCAATCGGGAGAACCTGAAGGAGGATCATGTCATTCGGCTGCAGGAGTTGCTGGCGGCCAACAAGCCAGTGGCTACGGTCTATGTGCTCAAGGATGCGCTGAAGGAGGTCTGGTATGCGCCCAGCGTAAGGGAGGGCTGGAGGCGCTGGCGAACTTGGCTTAGGCATGCCCAGGAAAGCGGCCTGGCACCGCTACAACGCTTCGCCCGTAACCTACAGCGTTATGCTCGGGGCATCCTAGCCAGTGCGCGATTCCACATGCACACCAGTCTGCTGGAGGGGGTTAATAACCGGATCAAGGTGATCAAGCGAATGGCCTATGGCTTCAGGGACATCGATTATTTCTTCCTGAAAATCAAGGCCGCCTTCCCCGGGAAAATGCGATGAACCTCTTTTTTTGCCTGGAATATGCGCTGGACGCGCGTTTGCTCAGGTCATTCGGCCAATAAGCCATGCTGGCGATCTGCCGCGGGTCGGGCCGTGCAATATGCCTTGGTGCAAATGCCAAAGCATGCAGATTGCACGAAATCGGGTTTTTGCTTTTATTTACAAGTCATTGATTTGTATAGATTTAAATTATGTTTTTGGCTTGGCACAGGAGTTGCGATAGTCCTGTTGAGCTGCAGCGTGGAATGGCTGCAGATGAATTCGAACGAAACAGGAGCCCTACCCATGAAAAAGCCAATAAGCCATTTTGTTGTTGCCGCCGTTAGCGCGAGCGTCCTCAGTCTGTCCCTGGCTGGTGCTGCTTTTGCCACCGACAACTCCGCGCTGCAGCCGCTTCAAGTAGCAGAAAACAGCAGCATGGATCAGGCCGGGGAAGCGGTGACTGATACCTGGATCACCAGCAAGGTAAAGTCGACCTTTCTCGCCGAGTCCAGCCTGAGCGGTATGGACATCAAGGTTGAGACCAACAAGGGCGTGGTAGCGCTCTCCGGGGTTGTGGCCAGCGATGCCGAGCGTGAGCTGGCAATTGCCAAGGCTGGCGAGATCAAAGGTGTGACTGCAGTCTCCGCCGACGGCCTGAAAACCTCGCAGTAAGGCAATGGATGCGCGTCGGGCCGTGCGGTCCGGCGTTACTCAACGATGAGGACAGATAGATGAATTCCGACGTAATCAAAGGCAAGTGGAAGCAGATCAATGGCCGCATCAAGGAGCGTTGGGGCAATCTGACCAACGACGATCTGGATGTCGCCGAAGGCCATAGCGAATACCTGGTCGGCAAGCTGCAGGAACGCTACGGCTGGACCAAGGAAAAGGCCCAGGACGAGCTGCGTGATTTCAGCAGCAAGCTGTAAGCGCAACCCGCACTAACAAGGCCCCGCCGGCTCTGCCCGTGGGGCCTTGGTGTGTCTGGGCTCCGTCAGACGCGGGGCGTACTTGATTGGCTAAGTCCCAATTCAGTGTTGCCAACAATGCTGAAGGGGTCTGCGCAGACCGTAGGCGCGGCGGGGGCACCGAGTCCTTGGCTGCGATGTTTTCCTATTGGCTTCGATTCGCGGGCAAGCCCGCTCCTACAAGGGTCGGTTGTCTCGACAACAGCTAACGACGACATAGCCATTTAGTTGCCGCGTTTGCTGTCGATCTTGATCAGACGGTTGCCTTCGAAACGCAGGTAGTAGTACATGCCGTTGCGCGGGCCGTAGGACCATTCTTCGACGCTGACCTCATTGCGAAAACCGTACTCGTCGATCACCTCGCGGTAACCGAGAAAGTCGCGGGCCAAGGGCTCGCCGCATTTGCTGCTGACCACGCTGGTGGAGTCTGTGGTGCTGATCAGGCCATTGTCGCAGCGCAGGGTCGAAGAGGCCTGGGCGCAGACAGGCAGGAGTATCAGCAGGGCACTGATAAGCAATGGTTTCATGGGTTATCCATATCCAGTCTGATGGGGCCGTCAGGGTTCAGTTGTTGCGTCTGCGCTCGATCGAGCGCAGGCGGTTACCCTCGAAGGTGAGGATGCTCAGCATGCCGTTGTCGGGGCCGTAGACCCATTCCTCGATCTTGTATTCGCGTCGCTCATAGGCCCCCAGGCTATAGCCGACCAGGTCGCGGAAGGCCGGTTCGCCACATTTCTGATGCACCTCGAAGCTGCGGTCGCCTAGGGAAATCAGCTGGCTGCCGCAGCGCAGGGTGTCGGCCTGGGCCGCAAACGGAGTGCAGAGCGTGAGCAGGGTCGTCAGGGTTGCCAGTAAGAGGCGCATGGGGGGTTACCTTATTCGCTGTCCAGGTGCAGCGGCGTGGCCACGCGGCCATCGCTGTCTGCCTGGCCCAGGCTAACATCGAGCAGGTAGATGCGCTCGCCCGCCAATCCGCCCTGATCGACCAGATAGTCCTTGATTGCCGCGGCCCGGGTCTGGGCCAGCTGGCGTTGCAGCAACTGGCTTTGCCCCCAGGACTGCACCACCGCCTCGCGCAGTTTGGCCACGCGCTCTTCGTCGTCCAGTTCCTTCCATTCGGCCGGCGGTTGCTGTTTCAGGCGGGTGCGGTAAATGCCTTCGAGCAGCGCGCCCTGTTCATCCTCGGGTACCTGCAGCTGGCTGGTTTCCGCCGGTACCGCATCGCCCCGACGTTGCAGGATGCGGTAGTAGATGCTCTGGTATTCGCGCTGCAGGCGCTGCTCGGCCAGGGGCAGTCCGTCGCTGCTCTGGGCGCTCATGCCTTCGACTTCCAGGCGCAGGGCCGGGCGCTCCTGCAGGGCGCTGGCCAGGGTTTTCAGGGCGTTTTGCGCCTCTTCATCCAGGGCACTGCTGCCGGGGGGGAAATGCACGGTGCTCAGGTCCATCTCCGAGCCGCCGCTGACCAGCCCGCCGATAAACTTGAAGGGAGCCTGGGCTGCGCGCAGTACCAGGTTGCGCAGGGTCTGCCAGACGATCGGCATCACGCTGAATTGCGGGCTATTCAGATCGCCGCTGACCGGCAGGTTGATGGCGATCTTGCCTTCGCTGTCCTTGAGCAGGGCCACCGCCAGACGAATCGGCAGGTCCACCGCGCTGGGGCTGTCGACCTTTTCTCCGAGCTGCAACTGTTCCACCACCACACTGTTTTCAGCCGTCAGCTGGCCCTTGCTGATCTGGTAATGCAGGTCCAGGTTGAGCCGACCCTTGCGGATGCGATAGCCGGCGAACTTGCCCGAGTAGGGGGTCAGGGTGGTCAGTTCGACCTGCTTGAACTGGGTATGGATATCCAGGCTGTCGAGCGGATCGAAGGGGTTCAGCTTGCCCTTGATGCTGACCGGGGCATAACGGTCGATCTTGCCGGCGATATCCACGCTGGCGGGTTTCTGCGTCTGGCTGTCGAGGGTGCCGATACGCCCCTCGAGCTGCTGGATGGCGGTGGCGAAGTTGGGGGTCAGGCTGAAGTCGGCAAAGTTGGCCGAGCCGTCCTTGAAGCTGATCTCCCCGATATGAATCGCCAGCGGCTTTTCCGTCGTACTGGCAGCGCTTTGCGGCGCGGCTGGTTGTGGAATGATCAGGTCGCTGACGTTGGTGGTGAGGTCTTCGTTGATGATAAAGCGCGCATAGGGCTGGTCCAGCTGCACCTTGTCGATGCTCAGGCTGGTGCCGTGTTGGTAGTTCAGGCCGAGCAGGTCGAGTTGTTGCCAGCGCAGGAAGTCGCGTTCCTTGAGGGTGTCCAGGCTATGCAGCTGGTTGACCTGGGCCTTGCCGCTGATGCTCAGAGCCAGGGGCTCGGTGCCGTTCAGCTGGACGTCGAGGTCGCTGCCGAGCAGGCCGCTGCGCAATTCGATACGCACAAAGGGGCTGAGGTAGGCCTGGGCCACGCGCAGGTCGATGGCGCTGCTGATGACATTCAGGCTGGCCGTGGTCGGGCTCAGCTGGACCTGGCCGCTGGCCTGCAGCTTGCCCTGCTTGCCGACGCCGGTATCCAGCTTGAGCTTGAAGGGCGAGGTGCCGAGGCTGTCGAAGTCCTGCAAGTCGAGATTGAGCGGGCCGAGCTCGATGGCCACCGCCTGCTCCGGCACGCGGTCGGCCAGATGCACTTTATAGCCGCGCAGCTGCGTATCGCGTAGCAGTACCTGCCAGGGTTTGCTCGGCGCTTCTGGCTGGCCGGCGCTGGCTGTTTCCAGAGCAGCCGATTGTTCCGCGGTGGTCGCCTCGCTGGTGTCTTTTACCGGTTCTGGTGCTGTTGCCGCTGTACCGCCATCATCATCTGCAGCTGCAGCCGGTTTGGCCGGCTGGCTGGCCAGCAGCTTCTGCCAGTCGAGCTGGCCATCGGCCTCGCGGGCGGCCCAGGTTTCCAGTTTCTGGCTACGAATCTTGCCGACGATGATCTGCTGTTTGACCAGGTCCACGCTGGTTTCGCTGATATCCAGGCTTTCCAGGCGCAGCAGCGGTTTGTCCGCCGGGCTCTTGATGGCGAAGTTGCTCAGGCTGAGCTGGGTGTTGTTCAGCTGTAGCTCGGTGCCTTTGGCCAGGTTAAGGCTGTAGTCGCTGCTGAGGTTGAGGCTGCCGTCTTCCAGGACCAGGGGAACGGCATCGCGCACATAGGGCCAGATGGCTTTCAGCTTGCCGTCAGTGACTTTCAGGCTGCCGCTGGAACTGATCGGTACCAGGCTGAGGTTGCCGGTCCAGTCGATGCGCCCGCCTTTGGGGCCGGTGGCGACCAGGGTCATCTCGGCATTGTCGCCTTGCAGGGTGCTGAGGTTGAACAGCTCGAAGCTGAGGTCGTCGTAGATAAACTCGATCGGCTCGCTGGGGCGCAGGTCCTGAAAATGCACGTTGCCGCCGCTCAGTTTGATCCGCGCGATACGCAGTGGGAATGGATCACTGGCCGGCTCTTCAGTCGCAGGTTGCGGGCTGCTTGGCAGCTTGAACAGCTGGGTCAGGTTGAGCCGGCCGTCCTTGCCGAACAGCACTTCACTGTGCGGCTTGTCCAGTTCGATATCGGCCAGGTGCAACACGCCGCTCCACAGGCTGTCGAGTTGCAGGTTGGCGTACAGGCGCTCGAAGGCAATCTGCTGCTGTTCGGCTTCGCCAATCTGCAGGCCCCACAGGCTGAGTTCCAGGCTGAAGGGGTTGAGTTGCAGGCGTTGCAGCGTGGCGGGTACTTCGGCGTACTGGGCCAGTTGCTGGTTGGCGATGCGCAGACCGATGCCGGGCAAAATCAGAAAGCCCAGCAGGCTGTAGAGGGCAATGGCTATAACGAGTGCGCTGGCAGCGCGCTTTAATCCTTTAAGCATAAGAACGTCATCTATCCCGACGAGAAATGCCTTGGAGTATGGCACGCGCATCGGGTTCCACAGAGGCCCTGGGCGGGATTTTCTATGCCTTTGCGGGGTCGATCAAAACTGCAGAATCAGGGTCTTCAACGGCGGCTGGCCGTCCAGGGAGGGGAAGTCCGCCGCCGGTGTCAGCATCTGCCAGTCGCGCACCGGGCGGCCGAGCTTTTCCGCGCAACGCAGCACCTGGTCGCGCCAGTCGGCCATGGTGACCTTTGCCAGGTTATTGCAGCAGATCAGCACGCCATTGGCGGCGGTGGCGAGAATCGCCGGCTTGAGCAGGCTCTGGTAGTCGCGCAGCAGGTCGACGGTGCCGAAGGCGCTCTTGGCCCAGGCGGGCGGGTCGAGCAGTATCAGGTCGAACTGGCGCTGTTCAAGGCGCGGGTAGTGCGGCAGCTTCTGCCCGCGCCGCGCATTGATCGGCAGGCCGGCCAGCTGGCGGATCGCCGGAAAATAGTCCGATTGAACAAACTGCATGGGTGCCAGCTCGGGGTTGAGCGCGCCATTCTCGCGGCCGACCGCCAGGTTGCCTTCGGCGAAGTCCAGGTTGACCACCTCGCTGGCACCACCTGCGGCGGCGCTCAGGCCGACGCCACAGGTGTAGGCGAACAGGTTGAGCACCGACTTGCCGGCGCTGTGCGCCTTGACCCAGCCGCGGGCGTTGCGCAGGTCGAGAAACAGCAGCGGGTCTTGCCCTGCATGGCGGCCGCGTACCCGGTAGTTGAGGCCCCATTCATGGCCGACCAGGTCTGCCAGTGCCGCGGGTGCGGCCTGGTAGACGGGGTCGCTGCGGTCGACCCGCGAATTGCCCTGGGAACGGTCGTTATAGACCAGCAGTAATTCTTCGCCGAGGCTGGTCTGGCACTGCTCGGCCAGCTGCAGCAGCTCATCACGGCCAAGGCTCTGGTGAAAGCTCTGCACTAGCAGTTGCGGGCCGTAGCGGTCGAGGGTCAGGCCGCCGGCACCTTCCTGGCTGCCGTGGAACAGCCGGTAGCAGTCGGTGCCCTGGCCGTGCAGCTCGGCGAGCAGGGGCTGGCGGTGGGTGAGGGCGGCGCGCAGCGCCTGGTCGAGAGCAGGCATGCGCGGCGACTCGGAAAAAGGAAGGCGCGCAGTTTAGCAAGAAAAGCGCCGGGGTTTGCCCGGCATAGTCTCAGCCCTCGGCGAAGCTGCGCAGCTCCTCGCCGGCCATCCAGTCCAGCACGCTCCATTCCAGGCGCAGGCCAGTTGGGCGAGATTGTGCAGCCGCTGCCTGCCGGCACCGCTACCGTGTGTGCCGGTGGCGGTTTACTAAAGCGCGTTAGCAGGTGGTGTTTCAACAGCCTGCTAGGGGGGGCAGCTTGACTGAACTGGGGGCAGAGCGGTGCGCACCGCTCTGCACTGTAGGTGCTGCTTAGAGAAGGCCCAGCTCCATCGCCGTTCGATCCACCGCGAGCTTGGTTTTTGCCACCAGCTCATCCAGCTCCGTGCGCCCCGCCACCAGGGCGGGAGCCATGATCATGCGGCCCTGGGTGGAGCGGATAATCACACCTTCCTCGAAGCCGATGGTGCGGCAGCGCCAGGCGATGTCGCTTTCATTGGCGAAGCGCTTGCGGCTGGTTTTGTCCTCGGCAAACTGCAGGGCGGCGACCAGGCCGGTGCCCTGGATATCGCCCACCAGCGGGTGATTGCCGAACACCTCACGCAGGCATTGCTGCAGGTAGGGGCCTGTGTCGTCCTTGACCTGGCTGACCACGCCTTCATCACGCAGCGCCTTGATATTGGCCAGGGCCACGGCGGCAGCGACCGGGTGACCGGAGTAGGTCAGGCCGTGGGCGAATACGCCGCCTTGTTCCACCAGCACCTCGGCGATGCGCTTGGAAAGCACCAGGCCGCCCATGGGCACATAGCCTGAGGTCAGGCCCTTGGCGATGGACAGGGTGTCCGGCTGGAAGCCGAAGTGCTGGTGGGCGAACCATTCGCCGGTACGGCCGAAGCCACCGATCACTTCGTCGGCGCACAGCAGCACGTTGTACTGGCGGCAGATGCGCTGGATTTCCGGCCAGTAGCTTTGCGGCGGGAAGATCATGCCGCCAGCACCCTGGAAGGGCTCGGCGATAAAGCCGGCGACGTTTTCCGCACCCAGTTCGAGAATCTTCTCTTCCAGTTGCAAGGCGCAGCGGCGGCCGAATTCGGCCGGGGTCAGCTCACCGCCATGGGCGTACCAGTAGGGTTCGTCGATATGCGCGATGTCCGGCAGCATGCCGCCCATCTCGTGCATAAATTGCATGCCGCCCAGGGCCGTGGCCGCCAGGGTGGAGCCGTGGTAACCGTTCCAGCGGCCGATCATCACCTTCTTCTCAGGCTTGCCGAGAATCTGCCAGTAGCGGCGCACGGTGCGGATCAGCACCTCGTTGGCCTCGGAGCCGGAGTTGGTGTAGATGGCGTGGCTGTAGTGGGCGGGCAGCAGGCTGAACAGGGTTTCCGACAGCTCGACCACCGCCGGGTGAGTGGTGTGGAAGAACATGTTGTAGTACGACAGCTGCTCCATCTGCTTGCTCGCCGCGGCAACCAGATCCTTGCGGCCGTAGCCGAGGTTGGTGCACCACAGCCCGGACATGCCGTCGAGGTAGCGCTTGCCATCGTTATCCCAGAGGTACAGGCCCTCGCCGCGCACCATCACGCGTGGCCCTTCGGCATTCAGCGCTTTCTGGTCGAGAAAGGCATGGATATGGTGGGCAGCATCCAGCGCCTGGTAGTCCTGAGTCTGGCGGTTGGGGGTGTTTGGGACTGTCATTTTCAGCAACCTCGGTAATCAACTAGGGTGTGAGCCGGAGGCGAGCCCCCGGCGGGACTTCATTGGCGGGCCAGCACCTTGTCGATGGGCTCCGGGGTGAACAGGGGTTTGCGCATTACCAGTTTGATCCACAGTACGGCGATGACCGATACCAGGCCGAGTACCGCACCGGCGCTGTAGAAGATCGACGCGGTCATCTCCGGAGTGGGCGACACGTAGTAGATCGATACCAGCATGCCGGCGATGCCCAGGATCTGCGGCAGTGGATAGAGAGGTGTCTTGAATGGGCGCGCCAGGTCAGGGTAGCGGCGGCGCAGGGCGATCACATCCAGGTGGCAGATGATGTAAGCCAGCAGCCAGGCCACCGCCGCGGCCAGCAGCAACAGGCCGATGGCCGCTGGGTCGTCGCCCATAAACACCACCGGCAGACCGGTTATGGCGGCAACGAACAGCACGGCGACCCAGGGGGCCTGGTACTTCTTGCTGAGCATTTTGAACTGCGGGAAGGCCTGGCCGTTGACTGCCATGCCGTAGAGCATGCGCGGGATGGCTGCCAGCGAGGTGTTGACCGTGCTGCAGGTGGCGGTGATGGCGGCCACTACCAGGAAGATCTTCCCGGCTTCGCCAAACAGCGCAGTGGCGAACAGGTAGTGCGGCAGCGCCGAGCCGGCCAGTTCCTCCTGGGGTACATAGAACAGCGCACCGACGCAGTAGAGGGCGATGGTGATAAAGATCACCGTCACGCCGAGGATCATCGACCAGGGAATATTGCGCTTCGGGTTGCGCGACTCTTCCACCAGCGGGCAGACGAACTCGGCACCGACAAAGCCCCAGATGGCCAGCGCCACCAGGGTCATCACGCTGGCACCCATAGGGTTCCAATCATTGGCAATGGCGGTGCTTAGCGCCGGCTCACTGCCGCTGCCAGTCACCGCCGCCAGGCCCAGGGCCAGCAGCACGATGACCATGATCAGCGCCAGGGCCGATTGCAGGCGGGCGAAGATGTCGATACCCAGCAGGTTGAGCAGGGTAAACAGCACCAGTACGCCATAGGCGATCAGCATGCTGGGGAAGGCACCGGGGTAGACCTCGTTGATGATCAGGTCGAGCAACAGCAACTCCGCCGAGAGGGCGAACATCGCCACCACCACATAACCGGAGAAGGTCGCCAGAATGGCCGGGAAATGCCCCAGGGCCACCTCGGTGTAACTGCTCAGGCTGCCGGCGCGGGGGATCATCAGCGCCAGTTCGGCGAACGACAGCACATAGGTCAGCGCCAATACGAATGCCAGCGCCAGGGGGATCAGAAAGCCCAGGCCGGCGATGCCCGCGCCTTGCAACATCAGCACCATCACGCCCTGGGATACCACCAGGCCGATGGCCACGGCGAGCAGGGCGGTCAGGCCCAGGCTGGGTTTGCGTTTGCGCGCGGCTGCGCTTGCTTGAGCCAGGCCCGCGGGGGACGCAAGGCTGATATCGGGATCATGCATGGGAGTTCTCCTGCAATCTTGTTGTTGTGTCAGGTGAGCCATACGCGGCAGGGGCCGCAGTTATCGGCTGCGCTTTTGCGGGCGCAGCTGTTCATTGCGCTCTAAGCAGCGCAGTTGTCCGTAGGGTATTGAGGGCAGCCGTTAGCGGCTGCGCATTAACTGCGCAGCTGGAACCAGGTGGTCTTTATCAGGCTGTACTTGTCCAAGGCATGCAGCGACAGGTCGCGGCCAAAGCCCGACTGTTTACAGCCGCCGAACGGGGTGCAGACATCCAGGGCGTCCGCGGTATTCACCGACACGGTGCCAACGCGCAGGCGGCGGGCCACGCGGTGGGCGCGGTTGAGGTCATCGGTCCACAGCGAGGCGGCCAGACCGTACTGGCTGTCGTTGGCCAGGCGCACGGCCTCGCCTTCGCTGTCGAAGGGGATAACCGCCAGCACCGGGCCGAACACTTCTTCGCGGGCCAGCTGCATATCCGCAGTGACGCCGGTAAAGATGGTCGGTTGGATAAAATTGTCCGAGCCGTTGAAACTCAGGCGCTGACCGCCGCATACCAGTGTCGCGCCCTGGCTCTGTGCCCGGTCGATAAAGCCCATGATGCGTTCAGCCTGGCGCGAGTCGACTATGGCACCGGCGCGGCTGGCGGGGTTGAGCGGATCACCGGGTTGCCACTGCTGGGCCTTGGCGATCAGGCGCTGGACGAACTCATCGTGAATCGAGCGCTCGACCAGCAGGCGCGAGTTGGCCGAGCAGACTTCGCCCTGGTTGAAGAAGATCGCGAAGGCGGCTTTTTCCGCCGCCAGGTCCAGGTCCTGACAGTCGGCAAACACCAGATTGGCACTCTTGCCGCCGCACTCCAGCCACACCTGCTTGAGGTTGGACTGCGCGGCGTAGGCCATAAAGTACTTGCCCACCTCGGTGGAGCCGGTAAACGCCAGGCAATCCACATCCCTATGCAGGCCGAGGGCCTTGCCGGCAGTTTCACCCAGGCCCGGCACCACGTTCAGCACCCCGGCCGGCAGGCCAGCCTCCAGAGCCAGCTGGCCCAGGCGCAGGGCGGAGAAGGGCGACTGCTCGGCAGGTTTCAATACCACCGAGTTGCCGACAGCCAGGGCCGGGGCGAGTTTCCAGGCGGCCAGATCCAGGGGGAAATTCCACGGCACTACAGCACCGATCACCCCCAGGGGTTCGCGGGTGATGGTGGCCAGGGCGTCGCTGGCGGTCGGAGCCACTTCGTCGTAGCGCTTGTCCAGCGCCTCGCCGTACCAGCTGAATACCTGGGCTGCGCCCGGTACGTCGATGTTGTAGGCATCCAGCACCGGCTTGCCCATATTCAGCGAGTCGAGCAGAGCCAGTTCCTCGCGGTTGGCCAGGATCAGCTCGGCCAAACGCAGCAATACCTGCTTGCGCTCACGGGGTGCCATGCGCGCCCAGGGGCCTTGCTCGAACGCCTGTCGGGCGCTGGCCACCGCCGCGTCGACATCGGCTGCATCACAGGCGGCGACCTCGGCCAGCAGCAGGTTGGTGGCCGGGTTGATCGAGGCGAAGGTTGCGCCGCTCTGGGCCGGGCGCAGCTGGCCATCGATCAGTGCCTGGGTGATAAAGCCTTGCGCGGCGGCGCGCTTGTGCCAATCGCTGTAGTCCAACATCGCCTCTATCCTCATTCCTGGGCCGCTAGCGGCATACCGGGGCCGTAAATGGCTGGTCGGGTGCCGTGAGCGGCATGCCTGATGCCGTGAACGGCTTCTTGTGGTTGTTGAGGTTGATGGTGGCGCAGGTCGGGCTGAAGGAAAATTAGTAAATTTATACTCGCAGGCTATTAAAAAACTGGGCAGCCCCAGTACCGGGCCTGGGGTATGTTGGCTGCATAAAATCAGTACAAGACGGCCGGGAAGCCGCTATCGAGGAGATACCCCATGGCCGCCTACACCCTGCGTCAGCTCAAGTATTTCGTCACCACCGTGGAGTGCGGCAGCGTCGCCGAGGCCTCGCGCAAGCTGTATATCGCCCAGCCGTCGATCTCCACGGCGATCAAGGGCCTGGAGGAAAGCTTCGGCCTGCAGCTGTTTATTCGCCATCACGCCCAGGGCGTATCACTGACCCCCGGCGGCGCGCGCTTCTACAAGAAGGCTCAGGAGCTGATTCGCATGGCCCGTGAGTTCGAGCAGAACGCCCTGGCCGATAACGACGTGGTGGCCGGGCAGATCGATATCGGCTGCTTCGAAACCGTGGCACCGCTGTATCTGCCGCGCCTGATCGCCGGCTTCAATACGCTTTACCCTGGGGTGGAAATCCGCATTCGTGATGGTGAGCAGCAGGAACTGGTGCAAGGCCTGACCTCCGGGCGCTTCGATCTGGCGATCCTCTACGACCACGATCTCGACGCCACCATCGTCAGTGAACCGCTGATGACCCCGCAAAAACCCTACGCCCTGCTGCCCGAAGGCCACCGCTTTACCGGCCAGGCCCAGGTGTCGCTGCGCGATCTGTGCCTGGAGCCGATGATCCTGCTCGACGTGCAACCGAGCCGCACCTACTTCGTCAGCCTGTTCGAAGAGCTGAACCTTGCGCCCAATATCGTCTTCAGTTCGCCGTCCATTGAAATGGTGCGCGGCATGGTCGGCCAGGGCTTCGGCTTCTCCCTGCTGGTTACCCGCCCACACTCGGAATGCACCTACGACGGCAAGAAAGTGGTGACCGTGGATATCAGCGAACCGGTGGCCAGCTCCGGCCTGGCCGCCGCCTGGCTCAAACGCGCGCCGCTGACCAAGCCAGCGCAGCTGTTTGTCGAATTCTGTAAGGAGCAGTTGGCGGGAAATGGGGCGAGATAGTGGGGCGCAGGAAGGGTAGAGATAGGCTAGGTGTTGGGCTTAAGGGGCGTGCTATTTCCTACAATCGAGTGTCTGAATGATTGTGCGCGCCCCTCCCCCTAGCCCTCTCTCCGGAGGGGCGGGGGGACTGTCTGTGATCAACCTTAGAACTGCGCACGCTGCCGTCTAGAACCTGCAAAAAAGCCCGTCCTGCGTTTCTGCCACGCAGAACGGGCAAGGGGTGACTCAGGCGTGTTGCTGCAACCAGTCAGCCAGGCGTACCAGCATGGCATCGCAGCCGGCCAGTTGTTCACAGCTGACAAACTCATCCGGTTTATGGCCCTGGTCCATGCTGCCAGGGCCGCAGACCACGGTGGGGATGCCGGCCTGGTGGAACAGGCCGCCTTCGGTGCCGAAGGCCACGGTGCCAAAGTCGCGGCTGCCGCTGAGCCGCGCCAGCAGTTCGGCGGCTTCGCTCTGGGGTTCTGTCGCCAGGCCCGGGTAGGCGGACAGGGGCTGAAAGTCGATGGCGCTGGCGCTGCTGCGCTGGCGCATCTGCGGCAGCAGTTGCGATTCGGCGTAGGCGCGCAGTTCATCGGCGACCTGTTGCGGGTCCTCGCTGGGCAGGGCGCGCACCTCGAAGTCGAACTGGCAGTCGGCGGGGACAATATTCAGCGCGCGACCGCCGCTGATCAGCCCGGTTTGCACCGTGGAGTAGGGCGGATCGAAACGCGCGTCCTGATGCTCAAATGCGCTCAAACGCTGGCCGATTTCACCGAGCCGGTTGATCAGCTTGGCGGCGTACTCGATGGCGTTGACCCCCTGTGGCGCATAGGCCGAGTGGCAGGCCGCGCCCTGTACCTGACAGCGCATGGCCAGTTTGCCCTTGTGGCCGAGCACAGGTTTGAGTTCGGTGGGCTCGCCGATAATGCACAGTGCGGGTTTGTTGGGGCGCTGCTGCAAGTCGGCCAGCAGCGAGCGTACGCCCAGGCAGCCGACCTCTTCGTCGTAGGAAAACGCCAGATGCAGCGGCAGGCGCAGAGGCTGGGCGAGAAAGCGCGGCACGGCGGCCAGCACGCAGGCGATAAACCCCTTCATATCGGCGGTGCCACGGCCATACAGCTTGCCGTCACGTTCGCTCAGCTCGAAGGGCGGCAGTGTCCAGGCCTGGCCATCCACCGGCACCACGTCGCTGTGCCCGGACAGCAGCACGCCGCCACGGTCCAGCGGGCCGATGGTGGCGTACAGATTGGCCTTGCTGCGCTGCGCGTTGTAATCCAGCTCGCAGGCCACGCCGAGTGTATTGAGGTAGTCGCGAACAAATTCGATCAGCGCCAGATTGGAGTCGCGGCTGACGGTGGGGAAGGCCACGAGTTCGGCGAGCAGGTCGCGGCTACTGAGATTACTCATCGCCGGGTACGCCGTAGCTCGGTGCGCGGGTCGGGTCGAGGGCGCGGATCACGTAGTCCTGCATCTGCGGCCGGTAGGCTTGCCAAAGGTTGTCCAGCTGGCCAATCGGGTTGTCATCGGCCCAGTCCACGCGCAGGTCGATCAGCGGCCAGGTAAGGTCGTCCACCACCTTGAGCGCCGCCGAATGCACCGGCCCGGCTTCGCCGCCTGCGGCCATGGCTGCGTGCATGGCCGCGAGCAGGCGTTCAGCCAGCAGCCCCTGGCAGTGTTCGAAGGTGTCGATCATGGCGGCGATCACTTCCGGTGAGGCCAGCAGGTTGCCGGCCGCCACACACTGTTCGCCGGCCAGGGCATTGTGCAGTCCCAATGCTTCACTGCCGGAGAACAGCGCGCTGCGGCCCTGGCTGTCGAGCAGCGCGACCTGGCGATATTGGCTGTAGCCGTTACGGCTGAGCGCCTGATCCAGCGCCGCCGCCGGTTCCAGGCCTGCTTCCAGGGCATCGAGAATCTGCGGGCCGAGGGCCGGCAGGGTGATGTTCTGGCTGGCCACCGCACCGACCCCGGCGCGTAGCCAGGGGCAGCGAGCGCCAACGGCGATGCTTGATGAGCTGATGGCGATGCCCAGCTGGCCGGTCTCACTGCAGCGACCGACGATGGAAAAGGTCATTGCATGCTCCTTAGGCTTGGGCCTGCCAGTCGTCCGGAATCACCGCGATCACGTCGATTTCCATCAGCCACTCAGGCTGGCCGAGGCCGCTGATCACCAGGCCAGTGGAGATCGGGAACACGCCCTTGAGCCACTTGCCGACTTCCTGGTAGACCGGCTCGCGGTAGCGCGGGTCGATCAGGTAGGTGGTGGTTTTGACGATATGCGACAGGTCACTGCCGGCTTCTTCGAGCAGTTGCTTGACGTTCTTCATGGCCTGCTCGGCCTGGGCGCGTGGGTCGCCGAGGCCAACCAGTTTGCCGCTGAAGTCAGTGCCGATCTGCCCGCGTACATACACGGTGTTGCCGGCGCGCACGGCCTGGCACAGGTCGTTGTCCAGGCTCTGGTTGGGGTAGGTGTCTTTGGTGTTGAACATGCGGATGCGGGTATGGGTAGGCATCGACTTGCTTCCTGTAATCGGAGTGGTTGAGGAGGCCCCGCAGGGCTTCGGTCAGCGAGCTGGGTAGGGCGCTCAGTCAGCGTGCTGCCGCGCGGCGCTATCGCGATAGGCCAGGTAGGTGCGCTGGGTGGCGATATGCCCGGCCACGTGCTTGGCGTCGTGCCACACGCCCCAGATAAAGCTCGAACCACGACGCGACAGCCACGGCAGGCCGAGGAAGTACACCCCCGGTTCGCTGGAGACACCGCGCTGGTGCTGCGGCTTGCCCTTGGCGTCGAAGGCGTTGACCTGCAGCCAGCTGAAGTCCACGGCATAACCGGTGGCCCAGATGATCGAGGTGACGCCGGCCTTGGCCAGGTCCAGTTCGAGCAGCGGTTTGGTCACGCACTCCGGATCCGGGAACAGGCTGCGGGCCTCGGGTTCTTCCGGCAGGTCGAGGCCATTGCGGGCGATATAGGCGTCGGCCGCATCCAGCAGCGCCAGGTAGTTCTCATCGCCGCGCGCCAGGTTGTCGGCGAGATCCGGCTGGAAGGTCACCACGCCGTTGTCGAAGGCTTTGGTCAGCCCCACCAGGGTCATGCCCTGATGGGCCAGGCCACGGAAATCCACGGTGTGGCCACCTCGGGCACCGCTGACGGCGATGGTCACGTGTTCCTTGCCCGGCTGGGCGGCTTCCGCATCCCACTCACCAAGCACACCAAGCCACCAGCAGAAGTCACGGTTGCGGTAGCTGCGTGGCGGACGATCATGCGGGCCGACCGAGAGATAAACCTTGCGCCCGGCGCGCTGCAGTTCATCGGCGATCTGCACGCCTGACGAACCTGCGCCGACCACCAGCACGGCACCGTCCGGCAGCTGCTGTGGGTTGAAGTACTGCGCCGAGTGGATCTGCGTCAGCTGTTCGTCCTTGGGCGCAATCGGCGGGATTACCGGGCGCTGGAACGGCCCGGTGGCGCAAACCACTCGGTTGGCCTGGATCACGCCTGCGGAGGTTTCGATGGTGAAGCCTGGACGGTCGCTATTGCGCACCACCTTCTTCACTTCAACGCCAGTGTGGATCGGTGCTTCGAACTTCTGCGCATAGGCTTCGAAATAGGCGGCCATACGCTCTTTTGGGGCGAAGGCGTCGGCGTCGAGATCGTCGAATTCCATCCCCGGAAAGCGGTCGTGCCAGGCCGGGCCGTTGGCCACCAGCGAATCCCAGCGGCCGGTGCGCCAGGCTTCGGCGATGCGATTGCGCTCCAGCACCAGGTGCGGCACGCCGAGCTTGCTCAGGTGTTCGCTGATGGCCACACCGGCCTGACCGGCACCGACCACCAGTGTGTCGATTTCTGTTCCTTCGAGGCTGACGCCGGTGTGCATGTGCAAGGCGCTTTGATTCAGGTCGGTCATGGCAGGGGTCCTCTGATTCCGAACGTTGTTGTTCTATTGCGGCTGACTGTGGGGCTTGGCCGCATTCTGTTCGGAGCCGAGGAATGGCGAAATTATGATTTTTGTAGTCGCTGGCAAGGTAAAAGCGTGCCCACCCGCAAAGCGCCGGCCCGCTGCGGTGCAGGGCCTTGCTACAGGCTTTTTATGAACCGCCATCCATGGCGGTCACCCTGAGTGCCGTCGCTGCGCGAGGTTAAATGTAGGCGGGGTGGGGACGGCTAGTGGCATGGCCGCGCCGGGTTTCGCTCGGGATACTGGTCGTGGGCCGGCGGGACTCAGCCCTCGGCGAAGCTGCGCAGCTCTTCGCCGGCCAGGCGATAGCGAATCCACTCGTCCTGGGGCTTGGCCCCCAGGCTCTGGTAGAACTGGATGGCCGGCTCGTTCCAGTCCAGCACGCTCCATTCCAGGCGCGCGCAGCCGCGGGCGCAGGCCAGTTGGGCGAGATGGCCCAGCAACTGTTTGCCGGCACCGCCACCGCGCTGTGCGGGGGCGATATACAGGTCTTCCAGGTACAGGCCCTGGCGGCCGAGCCAGGTCGAGTAGCTGAAGAAATACACCGCATAGCCAATCGGCACGCCGTCGCGGCTGCAGATCAGCGCATGGGCGGGTGAGCCCTCGGCGAACAGGCTCTGCTCGATATCGGCGACGCTGGCCAGCACTTCGTGCTCGGCCTTCTCGTAGATCGCCAGGTCGGTGATAAAGCCATGGATCAGCGCGGCGTCGCTGGGCACGGCCGGGCGAATGTCAAAGGTCACTGAGTACTCCTGAAACTAGACAGTAGGTGGCGAGGTTTGCAGCAGCCGCGCAAACAGCTCGGCGTGGCCGCTGACGCCGAGCTTATGGTAGAGGTTGCGCCGGTGCACCTTGACCGTCTCCGGCGAGATGCCCATGCGCTGGGCGATGGTCTTGCTGGAGAAACCCTGGAGGATCAGCTGGGCGGTTTCGCTTTCGCGCTCGGACAGCCGCGCGCCCAGGTGTTCCAGCATCGCCGCGAAGTCGCCCGCCACCGGCTGGTTGGCCGGCACCTCGAGGGCGCAGAGTTGCACATGCCGGCGCATGGCCGCCAACACCCAGTCGCGCACGCACAGCAAGCGACCCTGTTCCTCGGCGCTGAAGGTCGTGGCGCGCCCCAGGGACAAGCCCAGCACCACGCCGTCCAGGGTGCAGAAGAATTGCAACTCACCCATGCCGATCACCGGGCGGAAGTAGCGCAGGTAGTACTCGCTGTGCTGAAACTGATCCGGGGCCACCGACTCGAGGCTGTGCAGGCCATCGGCGATACCGCTGCAGGCGGCCTGGTAGAAGGGGTCGAGCAGGTACATGCCGGCGCAGTAGTCGGCCAGGTCCTCGCCTTCGCCGGCCGCCGCACGGAACTCGAAGTCGGCCAGCAGAGTGGGCACCCGGCCCGTCTGCATCAGGGTCACCAGGGCGTTGTCCAGCGGCACCAGCAGGCGCAGGCCGTCCACCAGGCTGCGCCAGAAACCGTCCTGCCCCACGCTGGCAAATATCCGCGCCAGGCTCTGATGCATGGGCAATTCTTTCAACAAGGCGTCCACTCTCTACCCCTTTCGCGTAACCCATGGTGGGAATTGGTCTGCCGCAGGCGCAGCACTAGCCTGGGAACTCCTGAACCAACGGGCCTGTAGCAGGCCAGGAGTGCCGCATCATGCGTGGTCATCGCTTGTATCTCAACCTCGGAATCGGGGCCTGCCTGTCGGCGTCGATAACGCTCGCAGCAGCGGATGCGCCAACCGTGCATGTGTACAACTGGTACGACTATATCGGCCCCACCACCCTGGCCGACTTCAAACGCGATTTGGGTATCGTGCCGATCTACGACACCTTCGACAGCGCCGAGGTGCTGGAAAGCAAACTGCTGACCGGGCGCAGCGGCTACGACGTGGTGGTGGCCAGCAACTTCAGCCTGCCGACCCTGATCA
>CAZOEC010000089.1:0-19465 GCA_964578635.1 uncultured Pseudomonas sp. | reverse complement strand
CCATCGCACGAGTAGACTGGATACACTGGATTACTTCAGCCAAGCAACTTAAGACACGCGCAAAACGAATTAGTGATGCCTGCGATATGCTTGCATCCGGTAAGAAACAGGTCTGCTGCTTCGATCAGTCTGGCTACTACAGCAAGGCTTTCCGTGCGCCCGAAGCAGAAAACTTATAAATGGAAAACTACGTTGAATACGCCTAACAAGTGGTTCAAACCATTCGCTACGCTCACTGGGACGGGCTAAAGCCCGCCCCTTAACCAAACGTTAGGCACTGCTAGGCATGAGCAACAACAGCCATGAATTTTAAAAACATCTCAGCCAGCACACTGCAACTAATCATGGTTTATGGCGGAATAGCTGCAGCCGCAATCCATCCAATATTAGGAATTATTGTCGCTGGCGTATTTTACAAACTCTATAGTGACAAAAAAGAAATTGAAGATGCAGAGCGAAAAATTAGGCGAGAGTCCGAGCAAAAAGAATTTAAGGAGAAATTCTACAAGCGCCAGAAATTTAGCAGTTATCAAGAGTATTTATTATCACAAAAATGGCGTGAAAAGCGCGCCATAGTCATACAGCGAGCCAATGGTAAATGCGAAAAACCCGGATGCACATTACCTATAGAGGAGGTGCATCATTGTCGTTACCCCAAGATATGGGGTAACGAACCCACAACGTGGTTAATCGGTCTTTGTGCAGCACACCATCGAGAAGAGCATGGAATTAAAAACAATTACACTCAAGAATAAATCGTATCCACACCGTGGTGGCAGAGCCTAACAAATGGTTCAAACCATTCGCTGCGCTCACTGGGACGGGCTAAAGCCCGCCCCTTAACCAAACGTTAGGCCTTAAAGCATGACTCACTGGTCTCACCCGAAGCAGCTTGTGGAGCTGGCCAAGTTCTATGAGCAGGCACGAAATAGCCCGGAATCCATCTCCGATGCAGAGTTCATCGCAAGCATCACCCAATCATTCTGGCCAACCAACTGCTGGAGCTTTGTCGAAGCGGCTTTCGCAATCGTTGCGCCAGGCTGTGCCATGCGCCCGCACCTAACACGCCAACTCATTGAGCATCCTATCGAGGCAATGATCGCAGGAGGCCTAGAAGATCCCAATGAAGTAGTGATACAAGGCATTGCGTATGCCACGAAGCAGAATCCATATGTCGAGCCGTCCGCTGAGGGGAGGCAATGGCTCCTCAACGAATGGCCGAAGCTTGGGTCATTGGCGACCGCGGTGTTTAAGGAGAAGTGGGATGAGTTGTCGCCTGAGGCCTAACAATTGGTTCAAACCGTTCGCTTCGCTCACTGGGACGGGCTAAAGCCCGCCCCTTAACCAAACGTTGGGCATCATGATCCGCGTATTCGCGAAAGGTATCTTTCTTATGGTCTTCGGGTTGTTTGGTGCCAAAGCACAAGCCTCACCAGAATCCGATTTTTGGAAATGGTTCATGGCAAATGAGTCCATGCTTTTCTCTTGGGAGTCTGATCGCGAGGCCACCTTCGACAAGCTGGCCGCAGCCATGCAAAAAGTTCACCCCGATCTCACCTTCGAGTTTGGCCCTGCAATTGATGGCAAACGAGAATTCGTAATTAGTGCTGGGGGTATCAAAGCTGCATTCGCGGCAGTTGAAGCGCTCTATACAAGTGCCCCCGCGCTTAAGCGCTGGGAGTGGATCAAGTTTCGCCCTCGTAGGTTGCCACTGAACAATATTGAGTTCGGAGGTAAGTCCATCCGCGTTGAGGATGTGCACTATCTACTCGTCATAGACGAGCCGAAAGTTGGTATCGTTCTTTTCTTCGATGGCTACAACGAAGAAGAGAAAAGCATTTTCGGTCAGATCGGCTACCTGTTCCTCGATGAAGCGCTTGGTGAGTTCGCTGTTGAGATGCAGGTCGGGTTCATCGAGTTCCAATCAAGAAACTCAAAGTATTTTCAGAACGCATCACCTCTCGAAGAGTTGCCTGCTCACTTCGATGAGTTCTGGGCGCAGAGGGTGGACTGATGCCCAACAACTCCGTCGAGAGAGACCGCCCACAAGCTGCGCTTGTGGGTTCCCTTCGCGGCTTCGCCGCTACGGCGGCCCCTCACGTCAAACGTTAGAGAACAACATGGATCTACACCCGGATTTCCCCATAGTAAGCGGCCACTACCAACTCACCAGCGAGTGGAGTGCCGTATTGCCTATTGAACTTAACAGACGAGTTGAGGACGGCAGCCTAGTATTGTGGCGAAAGGGCTTTACCAGTTGGTTTGAAATATGGAATAACGATAAGAATGAAAGTAAAGAGGCTCGGTTAGCACGGCTAAAATCCGAAATCTCTCCAGACGCATCTGACATAAAAGAAGTATCAGACGAAAAAACATTAAAGCTTTCATATCGCCTGTCTGAATCAGCGGAAGATAATCGCCTACCAGCACTTTACTGTTTTGCACTTGGTAAGAATGGTCATGTCCAAGCTGCCTTCTATTTTGACAAGCCGGAGGGAATTGCTCTGGCACAAAAAATTTTGTGGCAGTCTCAGTGAGGAAGCTATCTAACAATTGGTTCAAACCGTTCGCTTCGCTCACTGGGACGGGCTAAAGCCCGCCCCTTAACCAAACGTTAGCCATACTTTATGACAGCTCGCAGATTTTCGTTTAGCAACAAAAAGCTTCGTGGCATACCACGTCGTTTACGCGCACTCGCGCGCTGGAAAGAGTCGCTTTCAGGATATTTTCCACGCCAGATAACGCCAGAGGAAAAGTACTGGAACTATAAAATTCCTGTGTATCGAAATCTTGTTGAGGGCAAGCAAACCACCAAGAGCATACAAGCATTTTGTGCACAGCAACTTATAGATGCCGCACACCATATATACAAAGCCAAACCACAAGACGCTGAGTATTCTAGAGTCACATGCGTTATTTCACTGCCCTGTATGTTCTCTAGTGAACTGTGTATTTATACAAGTGAACAATATTTCAAAGAGCACACAACCGAACAAACTGGACGCTTCGGTAAAATTGAAAAATCCAAGGAAAAAGTCTTGCTCTAGAATTTGGTCTAGTACTACCGGAGGGTTTTAATGAGCTTGGAGTTTTGCGTACTGACGAAGATGATGATGGAAATCCATATGTTTCTGAGCATTGGTATTTTGGCGAAGTCCATCAGTACGGCTAACAAGTGGTTCAAATCGTTCGCTTCGCTCACTGGGACGGGCTAAAGCCCGCCCCTTAACCAAACGTTAGTTGCACCGGCGCGCCTTCAAATATTGAATATCTAAAAAGGATTGCTGTGAACTTAAACAAGTTATTTCAATTTGTATCTCCGCCAGGTGGCAGCGGCGATGCCAATATTAATGTCAGCTTCTTTGATAACGAAGAATTAATTATAAAAGAAATAAATAAATATAATGCAGTACTAGGATGCAGCCCATGGATTACCAACAATAAAATAATTAAAGCCTTGGCAGATCTAGAATTTGGTACGTGTATCGTTACCGATAAAAACTCAATGAATAACTACATAAAAGATTACCTTGATAAATTTAACAGTATAAAAACTTTAGACTTTGATATTTCACAGCTGCCTAATAACTCTTATTTTGATGGCAATGAAATTCCTGGAAAAAACACAAGCTCAATAAGGGTTTTCGGTAAACTCAAAGAAGGAATCACGCCGCTATTACACTATAAATTTTTAATTCTATGTAGAATTGACGAAGATGGAAAAATCAATCCTAAATCAGTGATCACCGGATCATTCAATCTTTCTAGTAATGCAAGCAATAGTAGAGAGCTACTATTAACACTCAAAAACCCAAAAGCTGTGAGGTGTTTTTATTATGAGTGGGCAAAAGCGTTCCTTTTAAGTGAAAACATCAATAGCTTTTCAAAAGAAGAAATAAATCCTGAATTTTTACATGAAAACTCAGCGCAGGATATTATTGATAACATTTATAATGAAAATCAGTGGCTTGACGCTGAAGAATTAAAGTCACGCGGCTTAGGTGCTTTTTACGATTAATTTTTTGCTTCCGCTAAGAAAGCACAACTAACAAGTGGTTCAAATCGTTCGCTGCGCTCACTGGGACGGGCTAAAGCCCGCCCCTTAACCAAACGTTAGGCTGCAAGAGCAAAAAACTCACGCGCAGAAAATAAATATCATTAAACAGCCTGGCTTTGGATGAACGCATGAGCTTCTATATTGAGTGGCACCAAACAAGACTAGTGTTAACACTCAGATGGGTATTAGCCTTCACATTAATAGCCCCACCAATTGGCGGATGCTGGCTCTTGGTTACTATTATATTCGCCCCCGCCGTGTACATATTTGCACCTGCTGCAGCCATGGCAGGCTTAATTTATATAACAATTATATTGGCACTAGAAAAAAGAAATATAAATAGCCTAATCAAAAGATTAGCTCTTGCAGCAATAATAGGACTTGCCTTTGCACTCCCTTTCCTGCTAGTAGAAAAATTAAAACTTATAGCCGCTATATTTGCATGCTGTCTTGGGGCAACGGCTGGGACTGTTATGGTAGTTGAAAACAGCCTAAAAGCTCGTCAAATAGTAGGCTTGCCAAAAGAAAGCGCTGATCTCTATAAAATAGATCCACACTATCTATGACCACTCATTACAGCCTAACAACTGTAAAACCGTTCGCTTCGCTCGCTGGGACGGGCTAAAGCCCGCCCCTTAACCAAACGTTAGACGAAACCACATAAACACTATGGCAACAACGGAGGCCCGCGGCTGAACTCCGCGGGAAGTGGCATGAATACAAAAACCACGCTGGCTCCCGCAAGTACCATCTTGCCGTGCTGGAGCGGGAGATACATTACTTCCTTTATTGCGGCGGTCGAGTCTGGATTACAGACTGAACGCAGGCGTCTACAGAAAAATTCATATGTTGTCGTGGCGTCGCGCGATCTGTACGACTATGACGGATTGAGCCAATATGTTGACTTGCTGGAGGCATTTCCGTCCCAAGAGCTGGCACTAGCCTTCGCACACCAGGCCTCGAAGGCTGCGTTAGAGAAGGCACTGGATACGCCGACCTACGGAAGTTATAAGTGGCATCAGGTCGACGGAGCACCTACGTTATTCGTTACGAGATACGAACAGCCGCAGGTTCATGTTATTGGCAGTGAGCGCTTGCACTTGGAAAATGGCTCGGGCTTCGACTTGCTCTACATCGAACACTTGGTTCTACACATTCAAGCCTCAGAGCCATTGGGTAACGAATTGTTTGCGTATCTTGGAGCCGAGTACGAAGTCATGAAATATCTTTCCAGGCAAGGTGAGCCTCGTTCCACTGCTGGAGCGTGACATCAGATGCATTATCCAGCGATATCTGCCGCTTGCCTAACAAGTGGCAAATCGCTCGCTCCTCTCACTGGGGCGGGTTAAAGCCCAATGTCATCAACCTATCGAAGGCCACAGATGAAGACTTATATCGCCGCCCTGCCTCTTCTCCTTGTTAGTTTGTTCACGATCGCCCAGGAAAAAATCGAAAGTACAAAATGGGAGTGGCTCGGTGCCAATGAGTCAGGCGCGTGGCTGCAGACCGAGAGGAGCGGAAGCACTGTAAACTTCAGCCTGGAGTTAAACCGTGGCTCGCCTTCGTATAACTCAGGCCTAGCGTCTGGCGAGTTCACCATGGATAAGCATCTTGGCGTCTACCAGACAAGCGAGTTCCCCAAGTGTACGTTGATTTTTGCATTTGTTGGCGACCTCGTTGAGATCAAGCAACTTGGATCCGACTCAGATTGCGGCTTCGGATTCGGCGTGATGGCGGACCATATCCTCACGCTTAAGAAATAACCAGAGTGGCGGCTTCGTGGTTTAACAATTCAAGCCGTGCGCTTCGCTCACTCAGAACTGACTAAAGCCCGCCCCTTAAGCAATGGTTATGCGCCTGCGAAAACTTGGAACTCAGTTATATATAGGGACGCCAATGAGAAATAAATCAGCGAGATCAATAAAGTTAAGGGCCTTTAACGCGCTTTGCGCGACCCTACTTTTTGCCTCCGTGGTTTACATCATGTTTATGGATTTTCATGCTGTGGCTATAGCAGCCTTGGCTTTTGCCATTGCTGGGGCGGCTACGCCTGTTGCCCTGAGCGGCGAGGGAGCCCTGGAGGTAGTGCTAGGCACCTTCGAAGCCATAATCGACGGAGTAATGGCAATTGTCGAAGGCATAGCAAGTGCAATTTCTAGCCTACTCGGTTAGGTCTGCATAACACCGGGGTCAGATTGTTCGCTGCGCTCACGAGCGCTCAACGTAAAAATCGGAGTACGTGCACATGGAAGTCAGCTGCAACTCACTTAATGAAGTCCGCGACAACATCGACAAGATTGATCGAAAGATCGTGGAGTTACTCGCACAACGAGGCACTTTGGTCACGCAGGCGGCATCGTTCAAAAAGACCACCGACGAAGTAAAAGCGCCCAACCGAGTAGAGCAGGTTATTGCAAAAGTCACAGCGCTGGCACAAGAGCACGGGGCCAATCCAGCGGTTGTGGAAAGCGTCTATCGCGCGATGATCTCGGCCTTTATTGAGGCGGAGCTTAAGGAGCATGCGCTGCTTAACGGGACCTGACATACGCGCCAAGCCGTTCGCTTCGCCCATCGTAACGAGCTAACGCTCACCCCCGCTATTTGAGTTAATGCGCCGAATGGACGCGAAATAATAAGCGCACTCAAAGGGCTGTGATCGCGTAGTCTCAGGCTACTTATCAGCTCCAAGAGCGCCAAAGTGTCCGCCAACTCTCCGCCCAAACCCACGCCTCAGCAGAATCACCTACTGGCCGCCCTCTCGCCCGAGGTGCAAACTCGTTTGTTTCCGCACCTGGAGCTGGTGCCACTGCCGTTGCGCGCGCTTTTGTATGAGTCCCGCCGACCCATGCGCCACGTTTACTTCCCCACCGACTCCATCGTCTCGCTGCAGTACGTGATGGAAAACGGCGCATCGACGGCGATTTCCGTGGTGGGCAACGAAGGGTTGCTGGGCATTACGCTGTTTCTGGGCGGCGAGAGTACACCGAGCCGCTCGCTGGTACAGAGCGCCGGTTATGCCTATCGGCTCCCCAGGGTGCGGGTAAAGGAGGAGTTCAACCGGCACGGTCAGTTGCTGATGCTGATGCTGCGCTACACCCAGGCCCTGATCACCCAGGTCTCTCAGACTGCCGTCTGCAACCGCCACCATTCGATCGACCAGCAGCTGTGCCGCTGGCTGCTGCTGTCCATGGATCGCCTGTCCCACGGGCACTTGACCATGACCCAGGAATTTATCGCCAATATGCTCGGCGTGCGCCGCGAAGGCGTGACCCATGCGGCGTCGAAGCTGCAGCAGCTAGGGGTGATTTCCTATTCCCGCGGATTGATCAAGGTGCTCGACCGCCCAAAACTTGAAGCGCTGAGTTGCGAGTGCTACGCCGTGGTCAAGAAGGAAACGGAGCTGCTGCTTAATTACCTGCCGCAACGCCCCGTGATCAAGAACACCGACGCCATCCCCACTGTGACGCTGAAAACGCCGTAACAGCCTGCCTGCAGGGGTATATCCGCCCTGTTCCTTGTGGTTCGCGCAGCCTTGGCTTTGCCTATCCGGGTGCGGCTCGGGTAAAGGCTCGCGGGCAAGCCCGCTCCTACAAAGGCGTCTGGCTGCGTGCGAGTTATGGGTGCCCTCAGGCCTTGGCCGCGCGACCTGAAGCTGGCTGCCCGCCGCGTTTGCTCGCCGCTGCCTTGCGTTTGCCGGGTTTGCGCTTGCCCTTCCAGGGTGCGCCGGCCGGGCTGGCGGGCCCGCTGATGGTCAGGCGCAGGCCGGCGCAGCGCTGCACCTGCTTGCTCATCCAGGCCGACTGTTTGGCGACGAACTCGTCCAGGCTCATCTCGCCGCTCTGCACCATGTCCAGCGCCTGTTCCCAGATCGCCGTGGTGCCGGGGTCGGCGATGGCGCGGGGTACGGCGTCGATCAGGCTGAATGCGGCCGGGGTGGCGGCCAGGGCCTTGCCCTGTTTGAGCAGGTAGCCACGGTCGAGCAGGCCCTGGATGATGCCGGCGCGGGTCGCCTCGGTGCCGATGCCGGTGGTGTCCTTGAGTTTCTGTTTGAGGCGCGGGTCGTCGACCAGCTTGGCGACGTTCTTCATCGCCTTGATCAGGTCGCCCTCGGTAAAGGGCTTGGGCGGCTGGGTCCAGAGGTCCTTGAGGGTCACGCCGCTCACGCTGCAGTCCTGCCCTTCGCGCAGGGCCGGCAGGGCTTGGGCGGGGGGCATTTCGCGGCCTTTGGCGGGCGTCAGGGCTTCGGGCAGGGCGCGCCGCCAGCCGGGTTCGACTATCACCTTGCCGACCGCGCGCAGGGCCTGGCCGGCACAATCGAAGTCGGCCTGGGTGCGGTCGTATTCGTGGTTGGGCAGAAACTGCGCCAGGTAGCGCGCGCGGATGAGGCTGTAGACGGCCCGCGGTTTGCCGCTCAGACGCTCCAGGCCCTGCGCGGCGGCGGTCGGGATGATGCCGTGGTGGGCGCTGACCTTGGCGTCGTTCCAGGCTCGCGAGCGGCGCTGCGGCTCAAGGTGTTCGCGCAGGCCGGCCAGGGAGGGGTCGGCACGGCCCAGGGCCGCAAGGATGGCCGGGGCCTCGGCGTGCTGACTGAGCGGCAGGTAGCCGCAATCGCTGCGCGGGTAGGTAATGAGTTTGTGGGTTTCGTAGAGCGCCTGGGCGATATCCAGGGTTTCCTGGGCTCCGAGGCCGAGCTTCTTCGAGCAGACTTCCTGCAGGGTGCCGAGGTCGAACGGCAGGGGCGCGGGCTCGCGCATACGCTCGGTGCGCAGTTGCACCACCCGCGCGCTGGCGGCGTTGCCCATGGCCGTTGCTGCCTCCTGGGCCAGGGCCTGATTGAGGCAACGGCCCTGTTCGTCGCAGACCTTCGCTGCGGCGCGCCACTGGGCACTGAACGGGGTGTCGGCGGCCAGCAGCGCCACTTCGATGGCCCAGTAGGGCTGTGGCACGAATGCGCCGATGCTGCGATCGCGGTCGACCACCAGGCGCAGGGTCGGGGTCTGCACCCGGCCTACCGACAGTACACCCTGATAGCCTGATTGCTGGCCCAGCAGGGTGAACAGCCGGCTCATGTTCATGCCGATCAGCCAGTCGGCGCGGGAGCGGCCCAGGGCCGACTGGTAGAGGCTGAAGGTGTCGCCGCCGGGCTTGAGCGCGGCCAGGGCCTTGCGGATCGAGGCATCGTCCAGGGCCGACAGCCACAGGCGCTGGATCGGTCCGCGGTAGCGGCAATGCTCGACCAGTTCGCGGGCGATCATCTCGCCTTCGCGGTCGGCGTCGGTGGCGATCACCAGTTCGTCGGCTTCGCCGAGCAGGCGTTTGACCGCCTTGAACTGGCCGGCGGTCTTGGGCTTTACCTGCATTTTCCAGCGTTCGGGAATGATCGGCAGGTCGGCCAGCACCCAGCGCTTGTAGCGGGCGTCGTAGGCGTCAGGCGGGGCGGTTTCCAGCAGGTGGCCGATGCACCAGGTCACCGTCAGGTTGCTGCCCAGCCAGCAGCCGTCGCCGCGCCGGGTGGCCCCGAGCACCTTGGCGATGTCCTTGGCCTGGGAAGGTTTTTCACAGAGGAAGAGCCGCATGGCCGCCATCATTGATTCCTTGTCGCTGATGCTGCACAGCATGCGCAGTGACGCGGGCTCAGGCAAGCTTAATCTGTATGGATATACAGCTAATTCCTCAATGGAAGAAAGCCGTGTGGGCTAGGCGCGGGGATAGAGGTAGGCCTGGCCCCTCACCCTGGCCCTCTCCCCGAGGGGGCGAGGGGGCGAGGGGACTTGCCCGCGGAGCATCGGCGCGTGAGTGTGGTTATCCCGGATTGCGCCGGGGCGGCTACGTGAACTCCTAAAGGGAAGCCGCGCGGCCCTCACCCCCTGCCCCTCTCCTAGCCGGCCGCCCCGGAGGGCGAGGGGAGCAAGCCGCGCCTTGCCCTACAACGGGTAACAGACACGCCCACAAAAAAGGGTCGCCGCGGCGACCCTTTTCTGTTTTACCCAGGCAACCGTTTAAGCGGGGGCGTGGATCTGCGACGGGTCGCGGCGGCTGTCCGGACCGTTCTGCAGGTGGGCACCGGTGCTTTCGTCCATGGCCTGTTGCAGGGCCTTCTTGCGCTTCTCTTCGGAGCGATGGGCGAAGAACCAGATGATAAAGGTCATCAACGACACCGACAGCAGGATCAGGCTGGCCACTGCGTTGATTTCCGGCTTCACGCCCAGACGCACGGCGGAGAAGACTTCCATCGGCAAGGTGGTGGAGCCCGGGCCGGAGACGAAGCTGGCCAGCACCAGGTCGTCCAGCGACAGGGCGAAGGACATCATGCCGCCGGCGGCCAGGGAGGGCGCGATCATCGGGATGGTGATCAGGAAGAACACCTTCCACGGCTTGGCCCCCAGATCCATGGCCGCTTCCTCGATGGACATGTCCAGCTCACGCAG
Organism: uncultured Pseudomonas sp.; assembly: GCA_964578635.1. GTDB lineage: Bacteria > Pseudomonadota > Gammaproteobacteria > Pseudomonadales > Pseudomonadaceae > Aquipseudomonas. The sequence continues at coordinate 8,980 of CAZOEC010000089.1, read as the reverse complement.
GCGCGACGACACCACCACCGCCACATAGGCGGAACAGAAGGTGGTGTGGGCGATCCAGATGGTCAGCACACCGCGCTCGGCAGGCCAGCCGATCAGCTGGGCCATGGCCACGAACAGCAGCAGCAGCGACAGACCGGTGATCACCTCGGGCATCACCAGCGGCGCGGTGACCAGGCCACCGAACAGGGTGCGACCCTTGAAGCGGGTCACCCGGGTCAGCACGAAGGCGGCCATGGTACCCAGCGCCACCGCGGCAATCGCGGTGTAGGTGGCGATTTCCAGGGAGCGCATCACCGCGTTCATCAGCTGGGTGTTGTCGAGCAGGCCGACGTACCACTTCAGCGACCAGCCGCCCCATACCGTGACCAGGCGCGAGGCGTTGAACGAGTAGATGACCAGGATCAGCATCGGCAGGTAGATAAATACCAGCCCGGCCCACAACATAAAGGTGGAGAAACTGAAACGCTTCATGGTCGGCCCTCCATCTCTTTGGCCCGGTTCTGGGTGGAAAGCCGGTTAAACAGAATGCTGGAGGCTATGCCAGGGAACTGCTTCATGGTCGACCCTCCATTTCTTTGGCCTGGTTGCGGTTGAACAGGATGATCGGAATGATCAGGATCGCCAGCATCACCACGGCCAGGGCGGAGGCTACCGGCCAGTCGCGGTTGTTGAAGAACTCCTGCCACAGCACCTTGCCGATCATCAGGGTCTCCGGGCCACCGAGCAGTTCGGGAATCACGAACTCACCGACCACCGGGATAAACACCAGCATGCAACCGGCGATGATGCCGTTCTTGGCCAGCGGCACGGTGATCTTCCAGAAGCTGTTAAAGCGGCTGGAGCCCAGGTCTGCCGCTGCTTCCAGCAGGCTCTGGTCGTGTTTCACCAGGTTGGCGAACAGCGGCAGGATCATAAACGGCAGGTACGAATAGACGATGCCGATATACACCGCGACGTTGGTGTTGAGGATCTGCAGCGGCTCGTTGATCAGGCCGATGCCCTGCAGCACGCTGTTGAGCAGGCCGTTGTTGCTGAGGATGCCCATCCAGGCGTAGACGCGGATCAGGATCGCGGTCCAGGTCGGCATCATGATCAGCAGCAGAAACACCAGCTGCTTTTCCTTGTCGGCGCGGGCGATGGCGTAGGCCATGGGGAATCCGATCACCAGACACAACAGGGTACTGACCGCGGCCATCTGCAGCGAGCCGAGGTAGGCGGCCAGGTACAGGTCGTCTTCGCTGAGGAAGATGTAGTTGCCCAGGTTGATAAAGATCGCCAGCTTGTTTTCCGCCCAGGTGTACACGTCGGTGTAGGGCGGGATGGCGACATCGGCTTCGGCAAAGCTGATCTTCAACACAATGATGAAGGGCAGCAGGAAGAACAGGAACAGCCAGAGGAAGGGCACTCCGATGACGAAGTGACGACCCGTTGGCAGGCGGCGGCTAATGCTTCTTGAGATGTTCATGAGCGCAATGCCACCCCGCTATCGTCCTCCCACCAGACGAACACTTCATCGTCCCAGGTCGGCCGTGCGCCGCGCCGTTCGGCGTTGGCGACGAAGGACTGGACGATCTTGCCGCTCGGCAACTCGACGTGGAACACCGAGTGACCGCCGAGGTAGGCGATGTCGTGCACGGTGCCGCGCGACCAGTTGTATTCGAAGCTCGGCTGCTCGGTGGTGACCAGCAGTTTTTCCGGGCGAATGGCGTAGGTGATGCTCTTGTCCTGCACCGAGGTGCTGACGCCGTGGCCGACGTAGATATTGCGTTCCAGGTCCGGGCTATCGATCAGCGCGTGGCCTTCGGCATCATCTACCACCTGGCCTTCGAACAGGTTGACGTTGCCGATAAATTCGCAGACCAGGCGGCTGGTCGGGGTTTCGTAGATGTCCACCGGGCTGCCGATCTGGGCGATCCAGCCCAGGTGCATGATGGCGATGCGCTGGGCCATGGTCATGGCCTCTTCCTGGTCGTGGGTCACCATCACGCAGGTTACGCCGACGCGCTCGATGATCTCGACAAGCTCAAGCTGCATCTGCGAACGCAGCTTCTTGTCCAGAGCACCCATAGGCTCGTCGAGCAGCAGCAGCTTCGGCCGCTTGGCCAGGGAGCGGGCCAGGGCCACGCGCTGACGCTGACCGCCGGAGAGCTGGTGCGGCTTGCGCTTGGCGTACTGGGTCATGTGCACCAGCTTGAGCATCTCCTCGACGCGGGCGTCGATCTCGGCTTTGGGCAGTTTGTCCTGCTTGAGGCCGAAGGCGATGTTGTCGGCCACGCTCATGTGCGGGAACAGGGCGTAGGACTGGAACATCATGTTGATCGGCCGCTCGTAGGGCGGCATGTCGGTGATATCGACGCCATCGAGGATGATCCGCCCCTCGGTCGGCCGCTCGAAGCCGGCGAGCATGCGCAGCAGGGTCGACTTGCCGGAGCCGGAGCCGCCGAGCAGGGCGAAGATCTCGCCCTTGTTGATGGTCAGGGATACGTCGTCGACCGCGATGGTTTCATCGAATTTCTTCGTAACGCGCTCGATTTTGACCAGAACCTCTTTCGGTTGCTGATCCCCCTCAAGAACCTTTTTATAGGCACTGGAAGCAACTGCCATTACCAAAACTCCCGCAAAAGTAGCGCCTGGCCACAATGGCCCGGCGCTGAAAATTATTGACCCGACTTGACCTTGGTCCAGCTGCGCGTCATCAAGCGTTGTACTTTCACCGGCAACTCCGCCGAGATAAACAACTTGTCCAGCACCGCTTGTGGCGGATACACAGACTCGTCGTTACGCACGTCCTGGTCCATCAGCTCGCCCGCTCGGGTATTGGCGTTGGCGTAACCGACGTAATCGCTGACCCCGGCAATGGCCGCGGGGTCGAGCAGAAAATTGATAAGGGCATGGGCTTCCTGCGGGTTGCCGGCATCCACCGGGATGGCGAGCATGTCGAACCACAGGTTGGCCCCCTCGTTGGGGATGGCGTAGGCGATTTCGATGCCTTTACCGGCCTCTTCGGCGCGGTCGGCGGCCTGCAGGACGTCGCCGGAGAAGCCGGCGGCGACGCAGATATTGCCATTGGCCAGGTCGCCGATGTACTTGGAGCTGTGGAAGTAGGTCACGTAGGGACGCACCGCCAGCAGCTTGGCCTCGGCCTTGGCAAGGTCCTCGGCGCTGTGGCTATTGGGGTCGAGGCCCATATAGGTGAGCACCGAGGGAATCATCTCGTCGGCCGAGTCGAGGAAGCTGACGCCGCAACGGGCGAGCTTCTGCATGTTCTCCGGCTCGAACAGCACATCCCAGGAGTCGATCTGCTCGATGCCGAGCACTTCCTTGACCTTGGCCACGTTGTAGCCAATGCCGTTGGTGCCCCACAGATAGGGCACCGCATACTGATTACCGGGATCGTTGATCTGCAGTTGCTTGAGCAGCAACGGGTCGAGGTTGTCCCAGTTCGGCAGCAGCGTGCGGTCGAGCTTCTGGAACGCTCCCGCCTTGATCTGCTTGCCGAGGAAATGGTTGGACGGCACCACCAGGTCGTAGCCGCTACGGCCGGTCAGCAGTTTGCCTTCCAGGGTTTCGTTGGAGTCGAACACGTCGTACAGGGCGGTGATGCCCGTGGCCGTCTTGAAATCGGCCAGGGTGGTTTCGCCGATATAGTCAGACCAGTTGTAGACCTTGACCTCGCGCGCCGCGGCTTGCACGGACGGCACGGCCAGGGCTGCTGCAACCAGGCCAGCCAGGAGAGTGATGCGACGCATAACGCCTTCCTTATTGTTTTTGGGGTTTCCGGCGGGCGAACCCGCCGGAAGGGTACTGCTGCGCGGGCTTAGCGGCCCGACTTGACCTTGGTCCAGCTGCGGGTAATGGCACGCTGCACGGCCGGGCTCAGCTCGGTGAAGGTGTAGAGCTTCTTGCTCGCTTCTTCGGTCGGGTAGATGCCCGGGTTGTTGCGCACTTCCTCAGACACCAGCGGCGTGGCGGCGCTGTTGCCGTTGGGGTAGGCCACGTAGTCGGAGATCGGCGCGATCACTTCCGGGGTGAGGATGTAGTTGAGGAACACGTGGGCGGCTTCGACGTTCTTGGCGTCAGCCGGGATGGCCATCATGTCGAAGAAGGAGGCAGCGCCTTCCTTGGGAATGGTGTAGCCCACCGGTACGTTGTTCTTCGCTTCTTCGGCGCGGGCCTGAGCCTGGAAGATATCGCCGGACCAACCCAGGGCCACGCAGATATCGCCATTGGCCAGGTCGGAGATGTATTTGGAGCTGTGGAAGTAGGTGATGTACGGGCGCACCGTCATCAGCAGGTCTTCGGCCTTTTTCACGTCCTCGGTGCTGGTCGGGTTGGGCGGCAGACCCAGGTAGTGCAGCGCCGCGCCATAGACTTCATCCGGCGCGTCGAGCATGGAGACGCCGCAGGATTTGAGTTTTTCCATGTTCTCCGGCTTGAACACCACGTCCCAGGAATCGACGGTGTCGGTGCCCAGCGCAGCCTTGACCTTTTCCGCGTTGTAGCCGATGCCGGTGGTGCCCCACAGGTAGGGGAAGGCGTACTGGTTGCCCGGGTCGGAACTGTCCAGAGCCTTCATCAGGTCAGGGTTGAGGTTCTTCCAGTTGGGCAGCTTGGATTTGTCCAGCTTCTGGAACACGCCGGCCTTGATCTGCTTGGCCAGGAACTGGTTGGACGGCACCACGATGTCGTAGCCGGAACGGCCGGAGAGCAGTTTGGCTTCCAGGGTTTCGTTGCTGTCGAACACGTCGTAGACGACCTTGATGCCGGTTTCCTTCTGGAAGTTTTCCAGGGTGTCCTCGGCGATGTAATCCGACCAGTTGTAAATGTGCAGCACTTTATCCTCGGCCTGGGCAACGCCGGTAATGGCGCCCGCCAGGGACAACGCTAGAAGGGTTTTGCCGAATATTTTCATGCGTACAGCTCCTGTTGTCGTATTGGTTTTCCCGCAGGTGACGCGGCCTATCCGCATCACCCTCCGGTGAGCCTGGCCAACGCACATGTGCAGTCTGGCAAGGTCTCGGCACTCTTTACAACTTTCCGCTATTGCAGCTTGAAACCGTTAAATGCCGTCCGCCTGGCCGAGTACCTCGGCGGCGGTCAGGTCCAGGCAGAGACGGGCCTTTTCCAGCAGCTCGTCGATCTCGGCCTGGCTGATCACCAGGGGCGGCGCAATGATCATGGTGTCGCCCACCGCACGCATGATCAGACCCTTATTAAAGCAGTGCCTGCGGCAGAGCATGCCCACGCCCACATCCCCGGCGAAACGCTTGCGGCTGGCCTTGTCCTGGACCAGCTCGATGGCCCCGAGCATGCCGAGGCCACGCACTTCACCCACCAGGGGGTGATCGGCCAGCTCACGCAGACGCGTTTGCAAGTAAGGTGCCGTTTCGGCCTTGACCCGCTCGACAATCTTTTCCTCGCGCAGGATGCGCAGGTTCTCCAGGGCCACGGCCGCCGCCACCGGATGCCCGGAGTAGGTGAAACCGTGGTTGAAGTCGCCGCCCTGGTTGAGCACCTCGACCACGCTGTCGCGCACGATCAGGCCGCCCATGGGGATATAGCCGCTGGTCAGGCCCTTGGCGATGGTCATCATGTCCGGGGCGTTGCCGTAATAGTCGCTGCCGAACCATTCGCCGGTGCGGCCGAAACCGCAGATCACTTCATCGGCGACAAACAGAATGTCGTACTTGGCGAGAATTTCGCGGATGCGCGGCCAGTAGCTGTCCGGCGGAATGATCACCCCACCCGCGCCCTGGATCGGCTCGGCGATAAAGGCGGCGACATTGTCTTCGCCGACTTCGAGAATCTTCGCTTCCAGCTGGTCGGCGGCCCAGATACCGAATGCCTCGGGGCTCATCTCGCCGCCCTCGCCGAACCAGTACGGCTGCGGGATATGCACAATGCCCGGAATCGGCAGGTCGCCCTGCTCGTGCATGTACTTCATGCCGCCCAGGCTCGCGCCGGCCACGGTGGAGCCGTGGTAGCCGTTGACCCGGCTGATGATCACCTTCTTGTTCGGCCGCCCCTTGATCGCCCAGTAATGGCGCACCATGCGCAGCATGGTGTCGTTGCCTTCCGAACCGGAACCGGTGAAGAACACATGGTTCATGCCGGGCGGAGCCAGCTCGGCAATCGCCTTGGCCAGCTCAAGGGCCGGCGGCGTGGCGGTCTGGAAGAACATGTTGTAGTAGGGCAGCTCCTGCATCTGCTTGTAGGCTGCCTCAGCCAGCTCCTTGCGGCCGTAACCGACGGCCACGCACCAGAGCCCGGCCATACCATCGAGAATCTTGTGACCTTCGCTGTCCCACAGGTACACGCCATCGGCCTTGGTGATGATGCGTGGGCCGTTTTCCGCCAGCTGTTTGAAATCGCTGAAGGGAGCCAGATGATGTTCGCGGCTTATGGCTTGCCACTCGAGGGTCTGCGGATTGCTCACTGGATGGTTCATCACAACACCTTGGATACCCGGACTGCCCTTGGCAGCCCGCTGAAATAGGTGGGGCCGGCCGCATTGCGACCGGCCACCGGGTTACACAGAAAGCAGCAGGAATTCACGCTCCCAGGAGCTGATTACCCGCTTGTAGTTCTCGTGCTCGGCGCGCTTGACCGCGACATAGCCACGGATGAACTTCTCGCCCAGGTACTTTTCGGCATCCTTGCAGGCTTCCATGCGCTCCAGGGCGTGCTCGATGGTGATCGGCAGGCGCAGGTTGCGCCGCTCGTAGCCACGACCCTTGACCGGAACGCTGGGCTCCAGGCCGCCGACCATGCCCATATAGCCGCACAGCAGGGAGGCGGCCAGGACCAGATAGGGGTTGGCGTCGGCACCGGCCAGGCGGTTTTCCACCCGGCGGTTCTGCGGCGTGGCTTCCGGTACGCGCAGGCCCACGGTGCGGTTTTCTTCGCCCCACTCGACGTTCACCGGTGCCGAGGTATCCGGCAGGAAGCGGCGGAACGAGTTGACGTTGGGGGCGAACAGCGGCAGCAGCTCGGGGATATATTTCTGCAGGCCGCCGATGTGGTGCATAAACAGTTCGCTCATGCTGCCATCGGCGTTGGAGAACAGGTTCTGCCCGGTCTTGATGTCCACCACACTCTGGTGGATGTGCATGGCACTGCCCGGCTGATCGGTGATCGGCTTGGCCATAAAGGTGGCGGCCACATCGTGCTTGAGCGCTGCTTCACGCATGGTGCGCTTGAACACGGTGATCTGGTCGGCCAGGTGCAGGGCCTCGCCGTGACGGAAGTTGATTTCCATCTGCGCCGGGCCGTCTTCGTGGATCAGCGTATCGAGGTCCAGGCCCTGGATTTCGCACCAGTCGTAGACATCTTCGAACAGCGGGTCGAATTCGTTGGCGGCGTCGATGGAAAACGACTGCCGGCCCACTTCCGGGCGGCCGGAGCGGCCCATGGGCGCGACCAGAGGGAAATCCGGGTCGCTGTTGCGCTTGGTCAGGTAGAACTCCATTTCCGGCGCGACGATCGGCTTCCAGCCCTTGTCGGCATACAGCTTGAGGACGTTCTTGAGGATGTTGCGCGGCGACAGCTCGATCGGGTTGCCCTGCTTGTCGAAGGTGTCGTGGATGACCATGGCGGTCGGCTCGATGGCCCAGGGCACCAGGAACACGGCGTTTTCATCCGGGCGGCAGAACATGTCGATGTCCGCCTCGTCGAGCAGGTCGTAATAGATTTCGTCCTCGACGTAGTCGCCGGTTACGGTCTGCAGCAGCACACTCTCGGGGAGGCGCATGCCCTTCTCGTCGAGAAACTTGTTGGTCGGCGAAATCTTGCCGCGGGCAATGCCGGTAAGATCGCTGATCAGGCATTCAACTTCGGTGATTTTGCGTTCTTTGAGCCAGCTCGAAAGCTGGTCTAATTTGGTGCTCATAGAGACCTCAGGGTTGGTGAGAGCCGACCTATATATAGTCGGTTCAGCGTTGCCCCGCCCTCTTCCTGCAAGCCTCACCAAAGGCCTGGAAGATGGCGAGATAATTCGGGTTGGATCTTACCTGCCACTCGGGGTGCCATTGCACCCCCAGTGCGAAGCTTGGCACCGCTTCGACGGAGAAGGCTTCGATCAACCCGTCTGGTGCCAGTGCTTCCACGCGGAGGCCCGGCGCCAGACGTTCAACGCCCTGGCCATGAATGGAATTGACTTGAATCTCGTCCGGCAAGCCGATGCCGGCGAGCAGCCCGCCCGGCTGCACGTGCAGCGCGTGACGCAGGCCATACTGTTGCTCGGCCGGCATGTCGCCGGGCTCGCGGTGGTCCATATAGCCCTCGACCTCATGCACCTTCTGGTGCAGGGTGCCGCCAAAGGCCACGTTCATTTCCTGAAAGCCGCGACAAATGCCGAGCACGGGAACGCCGGCGGCAATTGCTGCTTTAATTAAAGGTAGAGTGGTGCTGTCGCGGGCAACATCATGGGCGGTGCCCGGCTCGCTGGCTGGGCCGCGATAATGATGGGGTTCGACGTTCGACGGCGAGCCGGTGAACACCAGGCCATCGAGTTGTTGCAGCAGGTAGGTCTGATCGATCTGATCGCCCAGCGCGGGGACTATCAATGGCATGCCCCCGGCAACATGCACGATGGCTTGCAGGTATTTGTCACCGGCGGTGTGGTAGATGTTGTGCCCGATCTGCTTGGTACAGGCACTAACGCCGATTATCGGCTGGCGCGACATGAGACACCCGTTTTATTGCTGTTATGGGTTTGAGCCGAGCTTAGCCTTGTTCATTTTTTTTCACAATAGCCATGTAAAAAATTGAACACACCCCACTGAGCACCCTGTCAAACCTGGGGTTCGCCGACACAGCGCTGCCCTGTAACGCCCTAAAATTGGCCACACAGCCCTCTTTTAGGGCAATATGTAGCTCTCTTGACAGCATCAGGCGTTTGGGATTGACTCAACCCTGTGCAGTTGCATGATTGATATTTTTAACAACAAAGGTGTTGCATCATGTCGGTACCCCCGCGTGC
>CAZOEC010000088.1:0-20305 GCA_964578635.1 uncultured Pseudomonas sp. | reverse complement strand
CCCGAGCAGTCTTCGAGGATCGGAATCACCACGTTCTTCACGGTGCCCGGCAGCACGGTGCTGCGTACCACCACGGTGTGGCGTTCGGGCTTGTTGCGCATGGCAAAGCCGATTTCGCGGCACACGCCTTCGATGTAATCGAGCTCCAGGTCGCCGTTCTTCTTGCTCGGCGTACCGACGCAGATGAACGAGACCTCGGTGTCGCGGATCGCGTCGGCCACATCGGTGGTGCCGCGCAGGTGGCCGGAGTTCAGACCCTGCTGCAGTAATACTTCCAGACCGGGTTCAACTATGGGCGATTTGCCACTGTTGATCAGGTCGATTTTATGCGCGGAAATATCCACGCCGACCACGTCATGACCGCGCGCCGATAAACAACCGGCACATACGGCACCGACATAACCCAAACCAAAGATACTGATTCGCATCGTATTACCTCGTCCATTTAGTACGTAATTAATGAGTGGCTTTTGGCCAACACTGTTCGTTTAACTCAGTGCAATAAGCAGGCTGAATTAATTTAGGCATTAGGAGTTTGCGACAGTCGAAAGTGGCTGTCGGAGAGGGGCTTATAATATAAAACATGCCCTGTTTAACTTTTGAGCTGCTGGCCTGCTAGGCTCTGGCTCATGGCTTCGAGTGGTTCTTTTGGTCGGCGCAAGTTCTCCTGTCGTCGCTCAGCAACTTTTCTTTGGGTATAACTATCCAGCGGACATGCGTCCGGCTATTAAGGGCAGTTTTGGTTCATGTAGAAAGTTACATGAAGAAATATGTTGCGTGGGTAAGAGTGCGGGATTTTTCCTATAGTTCCTACCGTTCGTCCACTTTTGTTAATTGTGTGTGCTGTTGAAGTGATGGCCACTGATTGCACGCTGATGGCAATTTATAAGCAATTTATAATCAGGCTATTAAGCGCCTTGCGCGGTGTATAAAGCGGGCAGAAAGTTCAGTTTTATTAACGCGCGATAGTTGCCCCGCCGGCGAGGGCGGGGCAGATGTGCGCAATGCGGGGGCTGGCGGGCCGGGGGACGGCCCGCTGGAGGGAAGAGAAGGGGGGTGGAATCAGTCTTGCGGGTGGTCGCGCAGGAACACCAGCTTGTCGGCTTGCGAGTGCTCGGCCGAGAAGCGGTAACCCTCATAGGCGAAGTCCTTGAGGCCTTCGGCTGTGCGCAGGCGTTCCTTGATCACATAGCGTGCCATCAGGCCACGGGCCTTCTTGGCGTAGAAACTGATGATCTTGTACTGACCGTTCTTCAGGTCCTTGAACTCGGTGTCGATAATCCGCGCATTCAGTGCCTTGCGTTTCACCGCGCCGAAGTATTCGGTGGAGGCCAGGTTGAGCAGCAGCTGATCGCCCTGGGCGGCCAGGGCCTCATTCAGCCAGCCGCTGATGCGCTCACCCCAGAAATCGTAGAGGTTGTTGCCGCGCGGGTTGGCCAGCTTGGTGCCCATCTCCAGGCGATAGGGCTGCATCAGGTCGAGGGGGCGCAGCAGGCCATAAAGACCGGAGAGCATGCGCAGGTGGTCCTGGGCAAAGTCGAAATCGGCTTCGCTGAAATCTTCGGCGTTAAGCCCGGTGTAGACGTCGCCCTTGAACGCCAGCAGCGCCTGCTTGGCGTTGGACGGGTTGAACGGCCGCTCCCAGCTGCCGAAGCGCGCGGCATTGAGGCCGGCGAGCTTGTCCGACAGGTGCATCAGCTCGGCGATCTGCGTCGGGCTGAAGTCGCGCAACTGGTTGATCAGGTCCTGGGCGTGGTCGAGGTGTTCGGGCTGGGTAAAGCGAGGGGTCGCCGGCGGCGTCGTGTAATCGAGGGTCTTGGCCGGCGAAATCACCATCAACATAAGCTGTGCTCCTAAAAGTCTGCGGCGATTCTAACAGGCCGTTGAAGAACTACCTGCGCTGGCCCTTTTATTGAACAGATAGAGTCAGTTGATCGTTCCTCGGGCTAGGGTGGAGATGGCGACGCCTTGTCCACCATGGAGCCGGCACGGCGTACAAGGCGTCGCCATGTACGCCCTACACATTGACGCGCTTGACCCAGGGGCGGCCCCGGGGTTGTAGTTTGCCCAGGTCGAACTCTCAAGGAGCTGCCATGACCGCCTGTAACCATTCGCGCTGGGAGCCTTCCCACGACTACCGCCCCCTGGAAACCACGGCCGAGCGCCAGGCCTGGCGGGTGGCGGCGCTGACCGGGGCGACCATGCTGGTGGAGATTGTCGCCGGCTACGCCTTCAACTCCATGGCCCTGCTCGCCGATGGCTGGCATATGGCCTCGCATATGCTCGCCATTGGCCTGACCGCCCTGGCCTACCTGCTGGCGCGGCGTTATGCCGATGACCCGCGTTTTGCCTTCGGTACCTGGAAGGTCGAGGTGCTGGCCGGCTTTGCCAGTTCGCTGATGCTGCTGGTGGTGGTGGCCATGCTGGCCTTCGAGTCGCTGTGGCGTTTATGGCAGCCCCAGACGATCGCCTTCGACATGGCCCTGTGGGTGGCGGTGGTTGGCTTGCTGGTCAACCTGGCGTCGGCCTGGTTGTTACGTGACCCGCATCAGCACAGTCACGGCCATAGCCATAGCGGCCATGGCGATCACGCTCACGATCATGCTGCTCCGGCGGCCGGCAAGGACCTTAATCGCCACGCCGCCTTTGTCCATGTGCTGGCCGATGCCCTGACCTCGGTGGCCGCCATCGTCGCGCTGCTGGGTGGGCTGTTGTTCGGCTGGAGCTGGCTCGATCCGCTGATGGGGGTGATCGGTGCCGTGATCATCGCGGTGTGGGCCAAGGGCCTGCTGCTGGAAACCGCCAAGGTGCTGCTCGACCGCGAGATGGACAGCCCCGTTGTCGAACGGGTACGCAAGGCCTTGGCCCAGGAGGCGGACACCGAACTGGCGGATCTGCACCTATGGCGCGTCGGCCGGAGTCAATTCGCCTGCATCGTCAGCGTGGTGACCCATGGCGCAGCCACGGCGGATCGCTACAAGGCGCGGCTGGCGGGGATCAGCGAGTTGGTGCATGTGACCGTGGAGGTCAACTGCTGCAGCACTGGGGCGGCTGCCGGGGAGGGATGAAGCAAAATTTCCGACGGCGCTGGAGGCGGTCGGACTTCCGACTTTAACGGCGACCGGGCAGTGCGCCAAGCGCTATTTGTCGCGCCGACAAATAAACCTGAAAAACCCAAAAAATACGTTTTTCTGTCATCTTTTTTGGAGTATCTAAAAGACAAGACCGCCGAACCCTGCAGACAGGTGGCGGCCATTGGCCCTCACCTTTTTGCAGCCTTCTCAGCCCCGGCACTGAGGAGTCGACGGCCCCTCCGCGGCGCAGTCTCGCCCCTGCGTTGCTTGGCTACTACAAGAAGGTGACCGAGTATGGATGACCACGGACGCTCCAAACCCACCGCCCCAACCCTGTACGCCCTCGACACCAATGTGCTGATCCACGACCCCAACGCGCTGCTGAATTTTCAGGAGCACCATGTCGCCATTCCGATGACCGTACTGGAGGAGCTGGACAAGCTGAAGACCGGCAAGCAGGGCGTAGCCGCCGAATGTCGCCAGGCCATTCGCCTGATCGACAAGATCCTCGGTGTGGCGACCCCGGAAGAAGTGGAGCTGGGCGTGCCGATCCAGCGCGACAAGAGCGGGCCCTGCGGTTACCTGTCGATCCTGATGAGCAAGAGTGCCTCGCCCATCACCTGGCTACCGGAAGACCTCAACGACAACAAGATCATCAATCAGCTGGTGGAGCTGAAAGCGCGCCGTCCGGGGCTCAACGTGGTGTTGGTGACCAAGGACATCAACATGCGCCTGAAGGCGCGGGCCTGCGGCATCGACTCGGAGGACTACCACACCGACCAGTTGGTCGACGATGTGTCGCTGCTGTCGCAGGGTTACCACAACATGGACGGTTCCTTCTGGGACCGCGTGAACAAGGTGGAAACCCGTCAGGACCACGGCCGTACCTGGCACCGCGTGCAACTCACCGACAACCTGCCGGCGGTGCACGTCAACGAGTTTATCCTCGACGAGCAGGGCTTTGTCGGCTGGATCAAGGGCATCAAGCACGGCGAACTGCTGATTCTCGACATGCATCAGGAGCCCTTGATGCACCAGGAGGCCTGGGGCCTGCGCCCTAGGGATGTCTACCAGTCACTGGCGCTGTTTGCCCTGCTCGATCCGGATATCCACCTGGTCAACCTGTCCGGCGCGGCCGGCTCCGGTAAAACCATCCTGGCCCTGGCGGCGGCCATCGAACAGACCATGGTCAGCAAGCGTTATCGCAGAATCATTGCCACCCGCAGCGTGCAGGGCCTGGATCAGGAGATCGGCTTTCTGCCCGGCACCGAGGCCGAGAAGATGGAGCCCTGGCTCGGCGCGATCACCGACAACCTCGAAGCCCTGCATATGGACGACGAGAATACCCACGGCAGCGTCGACTACATCCTGCAAAAGGTTCCGCTGCAGTTCAAATCCCTCAACTACATCCGTGGCCGCAGCTTCCAGCAGAGCCTGATCCTGATCGACGAATGCCAGAACCTTACCCCGCACCAGATGAAAACCATCATCACCCGTGCCGGCAACGGCTCCAAGGTGGTCTGCCTGGGTAACCTGGCGCAGATCGATACCCCCTACCTGTCGGCCCCCAGCTCGGGCCTGACCTACCTGACGGAGCGCTTCAAGGACTTCGAACATGGCGTGCATATCACCCTGCAGGGTGTGCCACGCTCGATCCTCGCCGAGTACGCGGAAACCCATATGTAGCAATCCCCGCCAGCGTCCTGACTACGCCGCCCTTATCGGGCGGCGTAGTCGTTTTTAGCGTGGCCGGTGGTCATTGCCAGGTGCTAGAAGTTGACCGGCGGGTTTACAATCGGGCCATCCCTTTCTGGAGTTCGCCCGTGCTTACCCATCTCGATGCCCAGGGCCATGCCCATATGGTCGATGTCACCGACAAGGCCAATACCTTCCGCGAAGCCAGTGCCGAGGCCCGGGTGCGCATGCGCCCGCAGACCCTGCAGATGATCGTCCAGGGCGAACACCCCAAGGGCGATGTATTCGCTGTGGCGCGGATCGCCGGTATCCAGGCGGCGAAGAAAACCAGCGATCTGATTCCCCTCTGCCATCCGCTGATGTTGACCGGGGTCAAGGTCGAGTTGACGGCCGAAGGCGAGGATGCCGTGCATATTCGCGCCACCTGCAAACTGGCCGGCCAGACCGGGGTGGAAATGGAAGCCCTGACCGCCGCCAGCGTCGCCGCCCTGACCATTTACGATATGTGCAAGGCGGTGGACCGCGGCATGGTGATCGAGCAGGTGCGCCTGCTGGAGAAACTCGGCGGCAAGAGCGGCCACTACAAGCTGGAGGACCAGGCATGATCCGCGTGCAGTATTTCGCCCGTTACCGCGAGGCCTTGGGCCTGGATGGCGAGCAACTCAGTGGCGAGTTCAGCAGCCTCGATCAGCTGCGCCAGCATCTGCTGGCCCGCGGCGGGGTGTGGGATGTGCTGGCCGAGCAGAACCTGATGTGCGCGCGTAACCAGGAACTCTGCAGCCTGGATGAGCCCTTGACGGCAGGCGATGAAGTGGCGTTTTTCCCCACAGTGACCGGCGGCTGAGCATGAGCATTCGCGTCCAGTTACAACCCTTCGATCCGGGCACTGAACTCAACGCCCTGCACGCCGCCAACCTGGGCATCGGTGCGGTGGTCAGCTTTGTCGGCTATGTGCGCGATTTCAACGAAGGGCGCGAGGTGGGCGGCATGTTTCTCGAGCACTTTCCCGGCATGACCGAGAAGGCCCTGGGCAAGATCGCCGAGGAAGCCAGGCAGCGCTGGCCGCTGCTGGGTATCGAGGTCATTCACCGCATCGGCCGCCTGGAGCCGGGTGAGCCGATCGTCTTTGTCGGCACCACCAGCGCCCACCGGCAGGCGGCATTCGACGCCTGCAACTTCGTGATGGACTACCTCAAGACCCGCGCGCCGTTCTGGAAGAAGGAAGACACCGCCGAAGGCCCGCGCTGGGTCGAGGGGCGCTGCTCCGACCAGGCCGCGGCCGCGCGCTGGAAAGCCTCAGAGTGAAGGCAGCCTGGGTGCGCTGCTATCGCGTGCCTTGTCCTTGCTCTGACCGTATTCGCGAAAGGCCTGGGCGATGATCTGGCGCAGCTGTTCGTCGTCCCAGGGTTTGGTCAGGAAGCGGTAGATGGCCCCCTGGTTGATCGCGTCGGTGACCGATTTCAGGTCGGTATAACCCGAGAGCACGATACGCATGGTGTCCGGGTGCAGGTCCTTGACCCGGCTGAAGAACTCGGTGCCGCTCATCTCCGGCATGCGCTGGTCGGAAAGGATCACCTGCACGTCGTGCTTGGCCAACAGCTCGAAGGCGTCCTGGGCGCGGGTCGTCATCAGGATCTTGTAGCCGTCGCGGCGCAGCAGGCGGGCCAGGGCGCGCAGGATATTTTCCTCGTCATCGAGCAGCAGCAGGGTCTGTGCCGGCTCGCTGCCGCTGAGCTGCGGCATGCTCGGGGTCTGGGTCAGCATGCGTTCGCGGAGAAACACTTCAAGCTCGGCGAAGGGCATGGGTTTGGCGAAGTAGTAGCCCTGAAACAGGTCGCAGTGGCTCTTCTTCAGAAAGGCGAACTGCGGCTCGGTTTCCACGCCTTCGGCGATCACCTTGAGGCGCAGGTGGTGGGCCATGGAAATGATGCCCTGGGTGATGGCCGCGTCGTGCTGGTCGCTGACGATTTCCTCGACGAAGGAGCGGTCGATCTTGACCTTGTCGATGGGTAGGCGCTTGAGGTAGTTGAGGCTGGAGAAGCCGGTGCCGAAGTCGTCGATGGCGATCTTCACCCCGAGCTTTTTCAGCTGGTGCAGGGTGCTGATCGCCTGCTCGGCATGGTTGAGCAGCACCCCCTCGGTGATCTCCAGCTCCAGCCGTTCGGCATCGAGCTGGTGCTTGTGCAGCACCGCCTGGATGGCTTCGACGAAGTTGCTGCGCTGGAAGTGCACCGAGGAGATATTCACCGCCACCGTCGGCCCGCTCATGCCCTGGTCGCAGAGTTGGCGCATCTGCCGGCAGGCGGTGTCCAGCACCCAGACGCTGAGGGGGATGATCTGCCCGGTGTCTTCGGCCACGGGGATAAACAGGGTCGGTGGAATAAAGCCTTTCTCGGGGTGATTCCAGCGCAGCAGGGCCTCAACCCCGACCACGCGGCCGGTGCGGCCGTCGATCTGCGGCTGGTAGTAGAGCTCGAAGGCCTGGCTGTCCAGGGCCTTCTGCAGCTCGTTGCGCAGGGTTACGCGTTCGCCGACCCGCTGATTGAGGTCGTTGGTGTACCACTGGTAATTGTTGCGGCCCTCCTGCTTGGCCTTGTACATGGCCAGGTCGGCCTGCTGGATCAACTGCGCGGGCTGCGCCAGCAGGCCGTCGCTGAGGGTGATGCCGATACTGGCGGTGATATGCAGTTCGATACCGTCCACCGGATAGGGGCGGGCGATGTCGCTGAGCAGGCGCTCGGCCACCAGCAGCACGTCTTCCTCGCGGGCCAGGTCCGGCAGCAGCACCAGAAATTCGTCGCCGCCCATGCGTGCCACGGTATCGCCTGGGCGCACCTGGGCGCACATGCGCCGGGCCACTTCGATGAGGATCTGGTCGCCGGAATGGTGGCCGATCGAGTCGTTGATCGGCTTGAAGCCGTCCAGGTCGATAAACATCACCGCCAGGCTGCGCTGGTAGCGCTGGGAGATCTGGCAGCCCTGGCGCAGGCGGTCTTCCAGCAGGGCGCGGTTGGGCAGGCCGGTGAGCACGTCATGGCTGGCGTTGAAGCTCAGCTCGGCCTGGTAGCGGCGTTCTTCGCTGATGTCGTTCTGCACGCCGATAAAGTGGCTGACCTGGCCGTGCTCGTCGAGCACCGGGGAAATATACAGATCGTTCCAGAACGGGTTGCCGTCCTTGCGGTAGTTGCGCAGCACCACATGCACTTCCAGCAACTGCTGCAGGTGGTGGCGGATCAGGGCAAGTGCGGGTTGGTCGCGTTCGTCGTTCTGCAGAAAGCGGCAGTTGCGCCCCAGCACTTCGGCTTCGCTGTAGCCGGTGATGCGCTCGAAGGCCGGGTTGACGTAGATGATCGGGTGATCGGGAGCCCGGGCATCGGTGATGATTACGCCGTTGAAACTCGACTCCAGGCCGCGCTTGAGCAGGCGCAGCTGTTTTTCCGCCTCCTTGCGTTCGCTGATATCGCGCAGTGACAGCAGGCGCACCTGGCGACCTTCCCAGTCGGTTTCCGAGAGGTGGACTTCCACTTCCAGGGTCTCGCCGGCCGGGGTTGGCAGGTGCCACTCGAAGAGTTCACCGGCGCTCAGGGGCAGGTCGAAGACCTGGGCTTGCAACTGCGCCTGGTCGGCCCGGAACAGCCGCTCGGCCGCCGGATTGGCGTAACACAGCTGGCCCTGTTCATCGACCACCAGCAGGGCGTCGCGGGTGTCGTTGAGCAGCTTGCGGAACGACTGCTCGCGGCGGGCGGCCTGCTGATGGGCCTTGTGCTTTTCCGTGACGTCGATGGCCAGCACCAGGCAGCAGGGCTGCTTGTCGAACTCGAAGTCATGCACCAGCACTTCGGCATACAGCTCACGGCCGGACTTGTGCAGGTAGGTCCAGACCCCGGCCTGGGGATCGGCAATTGGGGCGTCGCGCAATCTGGCGTTGTAGTAGTCGAGAAAGCGCTGCTGCTCGTCCTGGTTGCGAATATCCAGCACGCTCATGTTCTTGAACTCGGCCTGGGAATAGCCGAACAGGCGGCTGGCGGCGAGGTTGGTGGCCTGGAAGCACAGGGTTTTCTTGTCGAACACCCACATGGCTTCCGGGTTGGCTTCGAACAGCAGGCGATAGCGGTGTTCGCTGTCGGCCAGCTCGGCACTGGCCAGGCTGCGGTCAATGGCGTAGCGAATGCTGCGCAGCAGTTGCCGGTTGTCGAACTGGCCCTTGACCAGGTAATCGGCTGCGCCCAGCTCGATGGCGCTGGCATCCAGGTGCGAATCGCCCTGGCCGGTGAGCAGGATGATGGGCTTGACCACGCCCTGCTGCAGGGCGTTGTCGATCAGCTCCAGGCCGGAGTCCGCGCCCAGGCGGTAGTCCACCAGGTAGAGGTCGTGTTCCTCGCGCAGCACCAGCTCCAGGCCCTGCTGGAAGGTGTTGCACCACTCCAGCTCGATCGGGATGTCGGGGTTCTGCCGCAGGATGTCGCGGGTGATGATGAAGTCGTCCTCATCGTCGTCGATCAGCAGCAGTTTCCAGCCTGGAGCGGTTCTAATCATTGCGGGGTCCATCCATGGGCAGCTCGACGATCTCCAGCCAGTAGCGACCAAGGTTTCTCACCACCTCGAGCAGGCCGCTGAAGCTGGCTGGCTTGGTGATAAAGGAGTTCACGCCTATAGCGTAGCTGCGCAGGATATCTTCGTCGGCCGAGGAGGTGCTGAGGATCACCACGGGGATGCTGCGCAGCAGGCTGTCGCCCTTGATCGCCAGCAGCGCTTCGCGGCCGTCCATGCGCGGCATATTGAGGTCGAGCAGGATCAGCCCCGGCAGCGGGTAGCGCACTTCATCCACGTAGGGCGGGCGGCGTTTGAGGTAGTTCATCAGCTCTTCGCCGTCATGGACGAAATGCAGGGGGTTTGCGATGCAGCACTCCCTGAAGGCCTCGCGGGTCATCATGCAGTCGTCCTGATCATCGTCGGCGATCAGGATCTGCACCAGTGGGGCAGTGGTCATTGGCTGGCCCTGTCTAAAGTGGGAAAGGTGATCCGGAATACGCTGCCCTGACCGGGGACGCTACTGGCGGTAATACGTGCACCGTGGCGTTCGGCGATCTTCTTGACGATGGCCAGGCCGATCCCGGTGCCGGCATAGGCCTCGCGGCCATGCAGGCGCTGGAAGGGGTTGAAGATGCGGTCGAGGTATTTCTCGTCGAAGCCGATGCCGTTGTCGGCGATGCACAGGGTCCAGTGCGCGGCGTCCTCGGCCTCCACATACAGGCGGAGCAGCGGACGGTTGCCGGGGGCCTGGAATTTCAGGGCATTGCTCAGCAGGTTCTGCAGCAGCTGGCGCAGCTGGCTGGGGTCGCCTAGCACCCTGGGCAGTGGCGGGTACTCGATGCGCGCCTGGCTCTGTTCGATGGCGGTTTCCATGTCGCCGAGTACCTCGACGAGCACCTGGTTGAGGTCCAGGGGCTGCAGCGGCTGGCCGCGGGTATTGACCCGCGAGTAGTTGAGCAGGTCGATTATCAGTGCCTGCATACGTGCCGCGGCCGAGGTCATGCGCTGCAGGTAGTCGCGGCTTTCGCCATCCAGCGCCGCGCTGCGGCTGACCAGGCGCTCGGAGAAGGCCTGGATCTTGCGCAAGGGCTCCTGCAGGTCGTGGGAGGCGACGAAGGCGAACTCCTGCAGCTCCTTGTTGCTGCGTTCCAGTTCGAGCAGGGTCGCCTGCAGCTCCTGCTGGGTCTGGCGGCGTTCGCTGATGTTCTGGAAGTACACCGCCAGGCCCTCTTCGGAGGGGTAGACATGCAGCTCGAACCAACGGCCCAGGGGCGCATAGAAACTCTCGAAGTGGTAGGTCTGGGCGCTGCTCATGGCCTGGCGGTAATGCTCGCCGATCTCGCTGTCGTAGGAGCCGGGGAAGGCCAGCCACAGCTGCTGGCCGAGCAGGTCGGCGGCGCTGGCCTGCAACAGCCGTTCGGCTTCGGGGTTGACGTAGGTAAAGCGCCAGTCGCTGTCGAGGGTGTAGAAGGCATCGCTGATGCTTTCCAGGGTGGTGCGCAGGCGCTCGGCCAGCGCCTGGGACTCGGCCAGCGCCTGTTTGTAGCCGCTGACGTCCTTGGCGATACCGAATACCCCGACTATCTGCCCATCGACCATGATCGGCAGGTTGGTCACGTCCAGGGTCAGGGGCCTGTGCTGGCGGTCCTGCAGGCGGGTCTCATAGTGCTGCGGGGTGCCGGCGCTGGCCGCCCTGAGGTGTTCGCGGATCTGCGCCTGCTGGTCGCTGGTGATCAGCCCGGTGAAGTGCTTGCCGATGATCTCGGCTTCGCTGAGGCCCAGCAGCTGCTGGCCGGCATCGTTGATGCTGAGAAAGTGGCCGTGCAGGTCGAAGGAGAATACCGGGTCCGGGTTGAAGGCGAACAACGAGCGAAAGCGTTGCTGGCTCTCCTGCAGGTGGCGACGGTCGGCCGCCCGGGCGATGCCGATGGCCGCCAGTTGCACGGCGGTGGCCAGAAGCTGGATCTGCTCGTCGTCCGGTGCCTGGGGATGGCGGTAATAGACGCCGAAGGTGCCCAGGCCCTTGCCGTCGTGGGAAATCAGCGGAAACGACCAGCAAGCCTTGAGACCATGGGTCAGGGCCAGTTCGCGGTAGTCCTGCCAGAGCGGATCGCTGCGGATGTCTTCGCTGATCACCAGTTTCAGCAGGAAGGCCGCCGTGCCGCAGCTGCCGACGCTGGGGCCGATAGCCAGACCGTCGATGGCCTGGTTATAGGCCGGCGGCAGGTTGGGGGCCGCCCCGGTGTGCAGGCGCTGGCCACTGGGGTCGAGCAGCAGCACCGAGCACAGGGCTCCGGGTTGCTGGGCCTCGATCATCAGGCAGAGGGCCTCGAGGGTTTCGCCCAGGGGCCGGTCGTTGGAAATCATGCTGAGAATTTCCCGCTGGCTTTCGGCGTAGGCCTCGTTCACGACCAGGGGGGTGATGTCATGGGCGACGGCGAACAGGGTCTGCTCCTGTTCGGACCAGTCGACCGTCCAGAGGATATGCAGGATGCGCCCATCCCGGTGCCGGCAGCGGTTGCGCAGGGTGTGGCTGGCGCGTGCCTGCATGCCGGCGACTATCTCCTCCTGGGTCTGCTGGCGGTCTTCGGCCAGTACCAGGTCGATAAAGGCCTGACCGATCAGGCTCTGGGCCGGGTAGCCGAAGAGTTTCTCGCAGGACGGGCTGAGTTCGTGGAAGCGGCCCTGGCGGTCGACCGAACAGAACACGTCGTGGGTGAACTGCATGATCCGCTGGTTGAGGTTCTGCGTGCGCAGCTGCAGGGTCAGGCTCTGCTGCAGGTCCTGGTTGGTGCTTTGCAGCTGCTGCGAGCGTTCGGTGGCCAGCCAGGCCAGGCGCTGGCTGAGCAGCAGGAAGAAGCTCAGGGCCAGACCGAACAGCAGGGTCAGGGTGGCCAGGTGGGTGGCGGCGTTCAGCGCCAGGGGATTGTGCACGTAGGCGCTCAGCTGCCAGGTCTGCCCTTGGGGCAGCAGCAGGCTGCGCTGGCTGACCGGGGTGGCGTAGTGGGTGGGGCCGTCGGTCGAGTCGTACAGCAGCCGATCGCCTTCGTGGGCGTGCACGACAAAGCCATTCAGGTCGCTGCCCAGCAGGCTGTCCAGCACGGCGCTGACGTTGAGGCTGGCAACCAGCAACAGCGGCGGCTGACCGGGCAGCTGTAGGGGGCTGGCGAGCAGCGCATTGCGTGCGCGGGCAGCACCGTAATCGCGGGTCGAGCTGATTTGCGCACGGCTGCCCGCGCCTACCTGCTGCAGCCAGCTGCGCTGTTGGGCATCGGCGACAAATTGCTGCAGCCAGGCGGCATGGGCCGGTTGGCGGGCTTCGAGCAGGCTCGGGGCAAGGTCGTGATCGAGCAGCGCCAGGAGTTCCAGGTTGGGAAAGTCGCGCAGGTAGCTGTGCGCTTCCTGCTGCCAGAGGCGGGGGCTGGGCATGCGTTCGACGATCAGCCAGCGATCGGCCATGCGCTGCATCAGCGCCAGGTGGTTGTGCAGCTCCTGCGTGGTGGCGCTTGCCATCTTCGCGAGCAGCAGATCGCCTTCGCGATTGATGTTGTGAATCGCCTGCATGCTCAGCAGATACCAGCTGCAGCAGGCGAGCAGGGTGCCGATGACGCCGGCGGTCAGGGTGCGTGGGTCGAGCAGGCCGTGTTCTGCACGCGGGCGCAGGCTCAGGACAATGATGCTCAGGCCCAGGCACAGAGCAAAAAGGTTGGCCACATGGGTCGAGCCGTGTTTGAAGCCCAGGCGGACAATGCCGAGCGTCGGCCAGCTGTCGGCAAGCTGCGAGAGTATGGCCAGGATCATCAGCGCGCCGCCGACCAGGCAGGCCGCACGCCTGGCCAGCCTTGCACCGCCACTCAGGTACAGCGCCAGGGTGGCCAGCAGCATGCTCAGGGCCAGGCCGCTGCGCATGCGCAGAAAGCCGCTGAGCCAGGACTGGCCGATATCCGCACCGCCCGCCAGCAGATTGTGCAGCAGGCTGTAGAGGGTCAGCACGATCAGCAGGGCGGCCAGCAGCTTGCGTGCCTCCGTGGCCTGTCGGGTCGCGGCAAGAATCAGACCGCCCATCAGCACCGACATCAGGGCGCTGTCGGGCAACAGCACCACGTTATGGCGGGTTGGTTGTTCGAGTAGTAGGTAACCGATCAGGCTGATCGCGCCCATGCCGAGCATGGCAAATGCCAGTATGTGCAGGTAGGCGGCGACGATCAGGTGGCGGGTGTGCATTGTTACTCCTTCAACTCCGGGCAAACCCGCTGGGCTCGTGCGCTTACCTGTCTCTGCAGGTGCTATGCGCGGCGTCCGCTAGTTGTTGTGTTCGCTTTCATCCGGTTCGTCGAGGTCGAGCAGGACCACGCCCTGGGCGTCGCGCCTGACTCGGGTGATGCCCGGGTGTTCGTGCTCCAGACGCTGCAGTTCCTGTTCCTGGCGCTCGATGGCCGATTGCTGGCTGCGTACCTGGGCCAGCAGGCGCTGGTTTTCGAAGCGCAGCAGGTAGAGGTCGATGGCCGACTTGATCGCGGCTTCGAGTTCGTAGTCGTCCCAGGGCTTGGAGAGGAAGCGGTAGATCTCCGCGCGGTTGATCGCCTGCATCATCGACTGGCGATCGCCGTGGGCGCTGAGCATCATGCGGATGGCATGGGGCTGGCGCTGCTTGGCGAACTGCAGGTAGGTGATGCCGTCCAGATTGGGCATCTGGTAGTCGGAAATGATCACCGCGAATTCGTGTTCGCAGAGCGCCTCCAGTGCCGCCTGGCCATCGCTGAAACTGTGCACCTCCCAGCGATGCGGGCGCAGCACCCGCTGCAGGGCGCTGAGGATATGCGGGTCGTCATCGAGCAGTTGGATCTTGATCATCAGGGCTCTCCGTCGGGTGTCGCCGCGGCGTCTTCGGGCTTGCGCACGAACAGGGTGTAATGCCCGCCCTCGGAGGCTTCGAAGGCGATCAGCTTGTCGATCAGGGCGCGGGTCAGGGGCTTGCCCTGGTTGAGCAGGAGCATGCCGTTCTCCGCATGGAGGTTGCGCGCCAGGATCATGCCCGGCTCCAGGCGGCGGCTATCCAGGGCGAGAATGCTGGCGTCGGCCAGGGCCAGGTCGGGTGCCAGGGTGGTGCACAGGGCCACGAAGTGTTCGCATAGCTGCGGGTCGTAGAGTCGTCCGGCGTATTTCTGCATCAGCAGCAGGGCTTCGTCGCGGTTCAGCCGGCGCTCCAGCACCAGGCCGCGCTGCAGTTCGATAAAGTCCACCGCCAGCTTGAGAATGCGCGAGCCGAGGGGGATCGCCGTGCCAGCCAGACGGTCGGGGTAGCCCTGGCCATCCCAGCGTTCCTGGTGATGGCGGATCAGGCGGCCGGCATCCTGCACCGGCTCCAGGGTCATCAGCAGGCTTTCGCCGACCACCGGGTATTGCCGGTAGCGCGCCCGCTCTTCCTTGTACAGCAGGTCGGCGGGGCGCTGCAGCAGCTGGTCGTCCCAGGCCAGTTTGCCGATGTTGTACATGGCCGCGGCCATGGCCAGGTCGTTGCTGCTGCTCTCGTCGAGTTGCCGGAAGTCGGCAAAGGCCTTGGCCAGGGCAATCACCTGGGTGTTGGTCTGTTGCTCCTTGCCTAGGCGCTGGCCGACCAGGTTGGCGAACACTTCGGTGGCGGTGACATAGCTCCTGCGCAGCTCGGAGTAGGCCAGGTCGAGCATATCGGCGGTCTGTTCCAGCTCGGCGGTGCGGTCGTGCACGCGCTGCTCAAGGCTGGCGTTGAGTTCCTGCAGGCGCTGGTTCTGCTCGCGGGTCAGGTCTTCCAGGCGCAGCCGTTCGCGTTCGGAGTGCTGGAAGGCCAGGGCCTGGCGGATAATCAGGCGCAGCTCGTTATCGTCCCAGGGCTTGCTGATATAGCGGTAGATCTGCCCTTCGTTGATCGCCTTGACCGTGGTGGTCAGGTCGGCATAGCCGGTCAGCAGGATGCGCAGGCAGTTCGGCCAGCGCTGCTGCACCTGGGCCAGCAGCGCGGCACCGTCCATGCCGGGCATGCGCGCATCGGAAATCACCAGGTCGATAGGCTGCTCGGCGAACAGCTGCAGGGCCGCTTCGCCGCTGTTGCAGGTCAGCAGCTTGTAGGGTTCGCTGCGCAGCACCCGGCGCAGGCTGTTGAGGATGTTCTCTTCGTCGTCGACCAGCAGCAGGGTGGCCAGCGCCGAATTCTCGGCTGCATTCATGGCTGGGGGGCGTCCGCTGGTGGTCTGGCATTGGCCTGGCGCAGCGGCAGGTTGATGCGAAAGCGGGTGCCGACATCCGGCTCGCTGTGCACCTCGATGCTGCCGCTGTGTTTCTGCACGATGTTGTACGACAGCGCCAGACCCAGCCCCGTGCCTTTGCCGACCGGTTTGGTGGTGAAGAAGGGTTCGAAGATGCGGTTGAGCAGCTTGGGGTCGATGCCCTTGCCGTTGTCTTCGACCTCGATCCAGGCCCAGTCGTCATCGCAGCCGGTGCGCAGGGTGATGCGGCCGAACTGCTCGATGGCATGGGCGGCATTGACCAGCAGGTTCATCACCACCTGGTTGATCTGCGACAGGATGCACTCGACCTCGGGCAGTTTGCCGTACTCCTTGATCACCTCGGCCTTGTACTTGAGCTCGTTGTTGACCACGTTGAGGGTGGTGTCCAGGCCGCGGTGCAGGTCGGCGGGGCGGAATTCGTCTTCCTCGATATGGGAGAAGTCCTTGAGCGCGCTGATGATCCGGGTGACCCGGTCGATGCCGTCTTCCGACTCGTTGATCAGGGCCGCCACATCGCCGCGGATATAGTCGTACTCCAGCTGGCGCTTGAGCTGGCGCAGCTCATCGAGGTCGCCGGCCGCATCCACCGCATCGGCGATCTTCAGCAGGTCGCGGACATAGCCGTCGAGGGTCTTGAGGTTGGAAAACACATAACCGATGGGGTTGTTGATCTCGTGGGCCACCCCCGCGGCCAACTGACCAATAGCCGCCATTTTTTCCGATTGCAGCAGCTGGCTATTGGCGGTTTCCAGCTTGCGCAGCAGCTGGTCCTGCTCGGCCTGCTTGCTGCCCAGGGCCTTGAGCGCGGCCCGCAGCTGCTCGTTGCCCTGGGCCACGGCGCTGGTGTCATACACCACCAGGCCAAAGTGCCCGATGCCATCGGGGGTGGCGAAGGGGAACAGCAGGGTGCTCTGCAAGGCCAGCAGGGCGGGCTCGTTGCCTGCGGTCTGCAGTTGCAGGGGCGGCATTTCCAGCCAGTGGTTGTAGACATGCCGACCCTTGTCGCGGGCCAGTTCGATGCTGCGGTTGAAGTCGGCCGAGCTGGCCTCCGGGAAAACCTCGATCAGCGGCTGCCCGCAGGCCTGTTCGAGGGGCGTGGCGCAGCGCTCGGCGACAAAGTTATTCCAGTACTGGATGCGCAGATCCGTATCCAGCACGATGATGCCGAGATGGATATTACCGATCAGGGCACCGAGCAGTTGAGCCGTGAATCCTTCCATTGCAAGCTCCTATAGCGGCATGACTGGACTCTTGGGCTAGAGTATTAGTCGAAACACCCCAGGGTAGCCAGAATTAAGACGCCATAAATATGGCGTACATGGCCAAGGGCTACCATTTGTGCTGTTTAGCCAATACGTCAGGTTAGACCATGCCGCATGCCGAGAGTGACAGACTGATTGCCTACCGCTTCACCTTCGCCGATGGGCAAACGCTGGAACATGGCGTGGATCTGCAGGCGCAATCCGCTCCGCTCGAGGCAGCGGCCTGGACGCGCCTGGACTTCCAGCAGTGCCCGCATTGCCCCCTGTCAGTCCAGGATAGTGCGCTCTGTCCTTTCGCGGCGGCCCTGCAGCAACCGGTCAGCATGTTGGCCAGCCATGCCTCGTTCGAGCCGGTGGAAGTGCTGGTGCGTTGGCGCGATCGGGAAATCCGCCAGCACACCACCTTGCAGCGGGCGGCAGGCTCGCTGCTGGGGGCCATTGGCGCGGCCAGCGGTTGCCCGCATACCCGGCTGCTCAAGGCCATGGCCTGGTTCCACCAGCCGTTCAGCGGCAGCGACGAGACCCTGTACCGGGTGTTGGGCAGCTACCTGCTGGGCCAGTACCTGCGCACTCAACATGGCCTGTCCGCGGACTGGGACCTGGAAGGGCTGCGCACGGTCTATCGCAACCTGCGCCAGGTCAATCTGGGCATGGCCCAGCGGTTGCGCAGCGCCGCCGAGGAGGATTCCAGTATCAATGGCCTGATCCTGCTCGACCTGCTGGCCGCCGACACCCTGTATAGCCTCGACCGCTACGACGGCGAGCTGGACCGCTTCTTCGCCGAGTACCTGGAAGACCCTGAGGGCGGCTAGCCGGGTGGCGCGCCATCCTTGGCTTGCCATCAGTCCAGCAGCAGCTCTTCCACCCGGTTGCGGCCATTGTGCTTGGCCTGGTACAGCGCCCGGTCGCTGGCGGCGTACAGATGTTCATAGCTGTTCGCCTGGCCGGCAGGGATAGCCACCAGGCCGATGCTGACGGTCAGCGCCAGCTCCAGGCCGTCGACCTGGCGCAGTTGCTGTTCCACGCTCTGGCGCAGCAACTCGGCGACCTGTCGACCCTGCTGCAGATCGCATTCGGGCAGCAGCAGTACGAATTCCTCACCGCCAATACGCGCCAGGCTGTCGCTGGCCCGCACCTGGCTGGCCAGCAGGGTGGCGGTATGGCGAATCACCCGGTCGCCCAGCGGATGGCCGTACTGGTCGTTGATCTGCTTGAAATGATCGAGGTCGAGCATCAGCAGGCACAGCGGCTGCTGGGTACGCTTGGCGCGCAGCAGTTCGTGGGCGACGATCTCGCCGAAGGCGCGGCGGTTAAGCAGGCCGCTCAGCGGGTCGTGTTCGGCCAGGTAGCTGAGGCGGGCGTTCTGCTGTTCCAGCAACTGTTGCTGGGCCTCCAGGCGTTGTTGCTGGGTGTGGATCTGCACGAAGTTACGCCACTGCAGCCAGGCCAGGGCCAGGGCGATGGCGCAGATGGACAGGCCGTTGACCCGGTTACTCAGCAGCAGGGCGGGGTCGCTCTGGGTATGGCCGATGGCCCAGATAAACAGGCCCAGGGTCGTGGAAAATAGCAGCAGCGCGGGTAGCGGGCGATGCAGAAACACCAGGGCCACCAGGGTGCAGCCCACCAGCAGTGGGGTGATATTGCTGGTCACCAGTTGGTCGATGCTGCTGATCAGCGCGGCAAAGCCCAGGGTGCCGAGGATGCCGCCAGTGACACAGGCCTGACGCAGCCGCACCAGCTGTGGGCGACGGTCCAGCCACCAGGTGGCCAGGGCCAGCAGGGAGAAAAACAGCAGCATGGCCGCATGGGCAAGGATGATGCCCTGCAGCCACAGCGCCTCGTTGGCCGACTGTGCCGGGCGATCCCAGAACATCCAGATATGCAGCAGATTGACCGGCGGTGCCAGGGGCGCAGCCAATTTCAGGCGATGCAGGTTGTGTTCCCGCTGCAGGGGGCTCCATTGCTGCTGGGTGCGTTGCCAGGTTTGCCAGTCGATACCGCCGATATGCAACCTAATGCGCTCCGTTTACTTGGTGATGATGTCAAGCTGACATCGGTGCCCTCCAAGCTACAGGGCTTTTACCGCCAAGGCGATGCGACCAGAGTCTGAGTGCGGCCAGGTTGCAATACGAAGGGGGCTGCTCCGTAGGGGGTGCCGTGCGCACCAGCGTCAGCTGCAGAACCTTGGTGCGCGGTACGACCTATCCATTGCGGCTTCTATGGCAAGTTACCCCTACAACACGTAACGGCTACCTCACCAAGAAAAACGCCGGTTCCCGTTATTTTCGGGAACCGGCGTTTAGCTGTCCGGGCTTGTTTTTCAGTGCCCGTCGGTGCTGCTGATGCAGGGGGGCTAAGCCTAGCGTTCGATGGCCAGCGCCACGCCCTGACCGCCGCCGATGCACAGGGTGGCCAGGCCCTTTTTGGCGTCGCGCTTGATCATCTCGTGCAGCAGGGTCACCAGAATCCGGCAGCCGGAGCCGCCGATGGGGTGGCCGAGGGCGATGGCACCACCGTTGACGTTGACCTTGCTGGCGTCCCAGCCCAGCTCCTGGCCCACGGCCAGGGCCTGGGCGGCGAAGGCCTCGTTGGCCTCGATCAGGTCAAGTTCATCGAGCTGCCAGCCGGCCTTGGCCAGGCAGCGTTGGGTCGCGCTGACCGGGCCGATGCCCATGATGGCCGGGTCGACCCCGGCGTTGGCGTAAGCTTTGATCCTCGCCAGCACCGGCAGGCCGAGGGCCTCGGCCTTGGCGGCGCTCATCAGCAGCACGGCGGCGGCCCCGTCGTTGAGGCTGGAGGCGTTGCCGGCGGTGACGCTGCCGTCTTTCTTGAATGCGGGCTTCAGCTTGCCTAACGACTCGGCGGTGGTGCCGGCGCGGGGTTGTTCGTCGGTGGCGAAGGCGATGGGGTCGCCCTTGCGCTGGGGGATCAGGATCGGGGTGATTTCATCGACAAAGCGCCCGGCTTCGATGGCGGCGCAGGCCTTCTGCTGCGAGGCAGCGGCGAAGGCGTCCTGGGCTTCGCGGCTGATACCGTATTTGTCCACCAGGTTCTCGGCGGTGATGCCCATATGGTAGTCGTTGAAGGCGTCCCACAGGCCGTCGACGATCATCGTGTCGAGCATCTGCGCGTGGCCCATGCGCAGACCGGTGCGGGCCTTGGGCAGTACATAGGGGGCCAGGCTCATGTTCTCCATGCCGCCGGCGATCATCACCTCGGCATCGCCACAGCGGATCGCCTGGGCGGCCAGATGCAGGGCCTTGAGGCCCGAGCCGCAGACCTTGTTCAGGGTCAGGGCCGGCACGGCGTGGGGCAGGCCGGCAAGAATCGCCGCCTGGCGCGCCGGGTTCTGCCCGCTGCCTGCGGTGAGTACCTGGCCGAGTATCACCTCGTCTACCTGCGCGCCATCCAGGCCGGTTTGCGCCAGCAGCTGGCGGATCACCGCCGCGCCCAGTTCGGGGGCAGGGATGCTTGCCAG
>CAZOEC010000087.1:0-20456 GCA_964578635.1 uncultured Pseudomonas sp. | reverse complement strand
CCAACGGCTGCCTGTGCTGCACCGTGCAGGAGGAGTTCTACCCGGTGATGCGCGAGCTGATTGAGCGCCGCGGCGAGCTCGACCATATCCTCATTGAAACCTCCGGCCTGGCGCTGCCCAAGCCGCTGGTGCAGGCGTTCAACTGGCCGGAAATCAAGAATGCCTGCACCGTCGACGCTGTGGTGACCCTGGTCGACGTGCCGGCCACCGCCGCTGGCCTGTTCGCCGCCAACCCCCAGGCGGTCGACGAACAGCGCCGCGCCGATCCCAACCTGGACCACGAATCGCCGCTGCACGAGCTGTTCGAGGATCAACTGCTGGCCGCCGACCTGGTGGTGCTGAGCAAGACCGATCTGGTCGATGCCGCCGCCGTCGAGCGGGTTATCGCCCTGGTGCGCGAGGAGCTGCCGGCCCAGGTCAAGGTGCTCGCCAGCGACCGCGGTTGTCTCGATCTGGATCTGATCCTCGGCCTGTCCCATGCTTCGGAGGAGAGCATCCACCTGCGCGAAAGCCACCACGACCATGCTGAGGATGAGGAACACGATCACGACCATGACCAGTTCGATTCGGTGGTGGTCAAGCTGCCGTTGGTGGACCGCGAGAGTTTGCTGGCCTGCCTGCAAGAGCTGGTCGAGCAGCACAGAATCTTTCGCATCAAAGGCTTCGTCGCCCTGGCGGACAAACCCATGCGTCTGGTGGTGCATGGCGTTGGCCAGCGTTTCGACAGCTATTTCGACCGCCGCTGGCAGGCCGAGGAAACACCGAGCACCCATCTGGTGTTGATCGGCCAGGAGCTGGATGCCGAGCTGCTGACCCACGCCTTGCAAGCCGCCGTGATCGAGGCCTGATCGATGCACATGTTGTCGGCGCTGCCGGGCGGTTATATCGATGAAAGCGGGGCGACCATTACCGTGGTCGAACAGGACCCGGCGGATATCGTCATCCTCAGCGCCGCCGACACCACCCTGGCGTTGCTGGCCGCCGCCCACCCGCAGGCGCAGCCCGGCGGCGCAGCGGTTGTCTACCCATCGGTGCGCCTGACCAATCTGCTGCACCTGCGGCAGAACGCCTCCATCGATCTGTATCTGGATCAGGTGCTGCAACACGCCAGGCTCATAGTCATCGACCACCTGGGCGGCGAAAGCTACTGGCCCTATGGCACCGAGCAGGTGGTCGCGCTGTGCCGGAGTAAAGGCATCGCCCTGGCGATGTTCTCCGGCGATATGCAGGAGGACCCCAACCTGACCAACCAGAGTACGGTGGACGCGGACTGTTGCCACAGCCTCTGGCGCTACCTGCGCGAGGGCGGCGCGGCCAATGCCGGCGAGCTGTACCGGTTTATCGGCGCGCGCTTCTTCGGTTTGCCCATGCCGGCGCGGCCGCCGCGGCCTTTGCCGCCGGTGGCGGTGTTCCATCCGCAGCAGGCCGATGCCTCGGTCGATAGCTGGCGCGAACAGTGGATTGCAGGCGCGCCCTGTGTGCTGGTGCTGTTCTATCGGGCGCATCTGCAGGCGGGCAACACCCAGGTGTTCGACGAGCTGTGTACGGGGTTGCTCGCTGAGGGGCTCAATCCACTGCCGATTGCGCTGCTGTCGCTAAAGGATGCGCTGTGTTTGCAGACCCTGCGCGAGCTGTGCGCAGAACACGAAGTCGCGCTGATTCTTAACACCACGGCGTTTTCCCAGTCGGCGATGGACGACCCCGGCGATCACGCCCTGGCCGGCGATATCCCGGTGCTGCAACTGATCCTCTCCGGCGGCAATGAGCAGAGCTGGCGCGCCGATCCCCAGGGTCTGCAGCCCCGGGATATGGCCATGCACGTGGCGTTGCCCGAGGTGGACGGGCGGATTATCAGCCGGGCGATCAGCTTCAAGGGCCTCGGCCAGCGCTGCGAACTGACCCAGAGTGACGTGGTGCAGTACCAGGCGCTGGGTGACCGGATTGCCTTCGTCAGTCAGCTGGCGCGGCGCTGGTGCCGGCTGCGCAGTCTGGCCAACCCGGATAAGCGCCTGGCCCTGGTGCTGGCCAACTACCCGACCCGCGAGGGCCGCCTGGGCAATGGCGTGGGCCTGGATACCCCGGCCTCGGTGATTGAAATCCTCCGCCGCCTGCAACAGCAGGGCTACGGCGTCGAGGAGATACCTGCAGGCGGCGACGCGCTGATGCGCCTGCTTAAGCAGGGCGTGACCAACGACCCCGAGCAATGGGCGCTGCGCCCGGCGCGGCAAAGCCTGGCGTTGGCCGATTACCTGGCGTTTTTTGCCACGCTGCCGGCGGCCAACCGCGAGGCCATCAGCGAACGTTGGGGCGCGCCGGAGCAGGACCCTATGCTGCGCCAGGGCCGTTTTATGATCGCCGGCGTGCGTTTGGGGCGGGTGTTTGTCGGCATCCAGCCGGCGCGCGGCTACCAGCTCGATCAGAAGGCCAACTACCACGACCCGGATCTGGTGCCGCCGCATTTCTACCTGGCCTTCTACCTGTGGCTGCGGCAGAGCTGGGCCAGCGACGCTATCGTCCACGTCGGCAAGCACGGCAATCTGGAGTGGTTGCCGGGCAAGAGCGTGGCGCTTAGCGAGCAGTGCTGGCCGGAGCTGATCTTCGGCCCCATGCCCCATCTGTATCCCTTTATCGTCAACGACCCGGGCGAGGGCACCCAGGCCAAGCGCCGCGCCCAGGCGGTGATCATCGACCACCTGATGCCGCCGCTGACCCGCGCCGAAAGCTACGGGCCGACCCGCGACCTGGAACGCCTGGTCGACGAATTCTACGAGGCCCTGAGCCTCGACCCGCGCCGCGCCGCCTTGCTGCGCAAGCAGATACTTGCGTTGATCGTGCAGCACAACCTGCACGCCGATCTGGGGCTGGACGCGCCCGCCAGTGAGGCAGAGGAGCAACTGCTGCTTAACCGCACGGACAGTTATCTGTGTGAACTTAAGGAAAGCCAGATCCGCGACGGCCTGCACGTTTTCGGCCTGTCGCCCCAGGGCCGCTTGCAACGCGACACCTTGTTGGCCCTGGCTCGTCATGGCGTCGACGATGGTCTGGGCAGTAACGCCAGCCTGGTACGCGCGTTAGCGCAGGATCTACTGGCGGATGCGAGCTTCGACCCGCTGGACGCCGACTGGGCGCAGCCCTGGCAGGGCGCGCGGCCCGAAGCGCTGGTATCGGTCAGCGAGCGGCCCTGGCGCACCCTCGGCGATTGCCGCGAGCGTATCGAGCTGCTGGCGTTGCAGCTTCTGGAGCAGGGCATGGCGGATGTCGACTGGGCGCGCACGCGCCAGGTGATGCAGCGGGTCGAGGGCGATTTGCGCCCACGCCTGTTGGCTTGTGGCGAGCAGGAACTGTATCAACTCTGTCGTGGCTTGGCCGGGCGCTTCGTGCCGCCGGGGCCGAGCGGCGCGCCCTCGCGTGGGCGGCCGGACGTGCTGCCGACCGGGCGTAACTTCTTCTCGGTCGATACGCGGATGATCCCCACGCCGACCGCCTGGGCCCTAGGCCAGAAGTCCGCGGCGCTGCTGGTCGAGCGTTTCGTTCAGGATCACGGCGACTACCCGCGCAGCATCGGCCTGTCGGTATGGGGCACGGCGACCATGCGCACCGGCGGCGACGATATCGCCCAGGCCTTCGCTCTGCTCGGGGTGCGGCCGAAGTGGGCCGACGGCAGCCACAGGGTCAGCGATTTCGAGGTGCTGCCGGCCAAGCGCCTGGACCGCCCGCGGGTCGACGTGACCCTGCGCGTCTCGGGTTTCTTTCGTGATGCCTTTGCCAATGTGATGCAGATGTTCGACGCTGCGGTGCAGCGGGTCGCCGAGCTGGACGAGCCGGAAGAGGTCAACCCGATCCGCGCGCGTATCCTCCGCGAGAGTGCCGAACTGCAAGCCCAGGGCCTGGACCCGCAAAGCGCGCGGCAGCAGGCCGGCTTCCGTGTGTTCGGTGCCAAGCCCGGTGCCTACGGTGCCGGCTTGCAGGGTTTGATCGACTCGCGCGATTGGCAGGACGACAGCGATCTGGCCCGCGCCTACCTCAACTGGGGCGGCTACGCCTACGGGCAGAAGGTCTACGGCGAGGACCGCCGCGATACCTTTGCCGCGCGCCTGACCCAGATCCAGGCGGTGGTGCAGAACCAGGACAACCGCGAACACGACCTGCTCGACTCCGACGACTATTACCAGTTCCAGGGCGGCATGGCTGCTGCGGTGCGCCATTACAGCGGCCAGCAGCCGAGCCTGCTGTTCGGCGACCACAGCAACCCGCAGGCGCCGCGCATCCGTTCCCTGGCCGAGGAAATCAGTCGGGTGATGCGCGCGCGGGTAAGCAATCCCAAGTGGATCGACGGCGTGAAACGCCACGGCTACAAGGGTGCCTTCGAGATGGCCGCGACCGTGGATTATCTGTTCGCTTTCGACGCCACCACCGGGGTGGTGCGCGACGACCAGTACGCCAGCGTCACCGACGCCTACCTGAATGACCCGGCGACTCGCGAGTTTCTCCAGCAGCACAACCCCGATGCCTTGCTGGAAATCAGCGAGCGTCTGCTCGAAGCGATCCAGCGCGGCCTGTGGCAGTCGCCGGACGACTACCGCGAGCAGATCGAACAGCACCTTCTGGCCGCCGAACAGCACTTGGAATAAGCCGATGAACAGCACGACTCGACCGCATTTCCCGTTCTCCGCCGTGCACGGCCAGCCGCAGTTGCAACTGGCGCTGCTGCTCGCCGCCATCGACCCGCAGATCGGCGGGGTGCTGATCGAGGGCCCGCGCGGCACCGCAAAATCCACCAGCGCCCGCGCCCTGGCCGATCTGTTGCCGAGCGGGCGTTTCGTCAATCTGCCGCTGGGCAGCAGCGAGGAGCAATTGGTCGGTTCGCTGGATATCCAGGCGGCGTTGCAGGATGGCAGTGTGCAGTTCAAGCCCGGTCTGCTGGCCCGCGCCGATGGCGGCGTGCTCTATGTCGACGAGGTCAATCTGCTCGCCGATGCCCTGGTCGATCTGCTGCTGGATGTCTGCGCCAGCGGGGTCAACCGTATCGAACGCGACGGCATTTCCCATCAGCACCAGGCGCGAATCACCCTGGTCGGCACCATGAACCCGGAGGAGGGCGAGTTGCGCCCGCAGCTGCTCGACCGCTTCGGCCTGTTCGTGCGCCTAGGCCAGCAGATCGATGCCGCCACCCGCGAGCGTATCGTGCGTAGCCGCCTGCAGTTCGACCGCGATCCGCTGGGCTTTGTCGAGGCGCAACGCGATGCACAGCAGCGCTTGAGCGAACGCCTGGAGCAGGCGCGGGCGACGGTTACCCGTTTGGAATTCAGCGACGCGCTGCACCGCCAGGTCAGCGCGCTCTGCTACGCCGCCGGGGTGGAAGGGGTGCGCGCCGATCTGGTGCTGCTGCGCGCCGCTTGCGCCCACGCTGCCTGGCAGCAGCGCGACGAAATAGGCGCGGCCGATGTCGAGGCGGTGGCCGAGCTGGTGCTGGCCCATAGACGCAAGAATCCACCCGATGCGCCGCAGTCGTCCGCCCAGGAAAATTCAGGAGGTGGCGCGGCCAATGATTCGCCAGCGTCCAATGGCGGCAGCGATTGGGGCGAGCTGCCG
This sequence comes from uncultured Pseudomonas sp., assembly GCA_964578635.1. GTDB lineage: Bacteria > Pseudomonadota > Gammaproteobacteria > Pseudomonadales > Pseudomonadaceae > Aquipseudomonas. The sequence continues at coordinate 14,864 of CAZOEC010000087.1, read as the reverse complement.
CCGCAGGCCGTGCCGACCCAAAGTCTTGCCGGGGCGAGGCCGCTGCCGGCAAAAAAGCCCTGAGCCAACGGCCCGCAAGCGGGCCGCTGGCGGGGAAGGGGCAGCAGGCCGGGCGGGTGAGGGCGACGGGCACGGCAGCGAGTCAGCGCATCCATTGGTCGCGCACCCTGCTGAACAAGAAGGCCGCGCCGCTGCTGGTTGAGCATCTGCACTTCCAGCGTCAGGCCGGCGAGGACGGTCTGCTGCATTGCCTGCTGCTCGACTGTTCCGGCTCCATGCTTAAACGCAGCAATCTGGCCCTGGCCAAGGGCCTGTTGCTGCGCTGGAGCGAGCAGATCTACCGGCAACGCGGCGAGCTGGCGGTAATAGGTTTTGCCGGCAACCAGGCGCGGCTGTTGCAGCCCCCGCAAAAGGCTGTGCCTTACAACGACGCCTGGATAGCCGCGATAGGCGGTGGCGGCGGCTCGCCGGCGGTAAACGCTGTGCAGCTGGCCGAGCAAACCCTGGCCAAGGTACGCAAAGCCACGCCGGGCAAGCAGATCGGCCTGTGGTTGCTTAGCGACGGGCGCTTCAGCCAACTACCGGCGCGCCCGCGGCATGCCGACTTCTGCGTGGTGGTGGATTTCGAGAACCAGCCGCTGCCGCTTGGCCGCGCCGCGCAGATCGCCCGGCTATGGGACGCCGAGCATCTGCGCGCGGTGGATCTGCTTGGCGAGCAATAGGGCTTAAACGCTTTCGTAGCCCAATGGATAAGCGCAGCGCAATCCAGGGCATCGATGGCGGCCATACCACCGATGCCCCGGATTGCATCCGGGCTACCTGACCGCTGTTAGCGAATCTTCAGCTTGCCGATACGGTCGTTGTCCAGGCTGCCGAAATACAGGTAATCGCCCACCGGCTTGACCGAGGTGATCATGCGCAGGTGCTTGCCGCTGGTGTCGTGCAGGCTCTGGGTGATCTGGCCTTGCTCGTTGAGGGCGATGGCGAAGCCGTAGGGCACGGCCTTGGGCCAGAACGCCCGTGGCAGCTTGGCCAGCTGTGCCTTCGCCCAGGGCGAGCGATGCAGCATATCGGCGTCGGCCTTGCGCGGGGTCGGCAGCGCGACCCAGAAGGTGCCGTTGCGGTCGCCCTGCAGGTTGTCCGGCAGGCCGGGCAGGTTGTCGATAAAGATGTCGTGGGTACCGGCTTTCTCGCCGCTCAGCCAGTAGCGGGTGATGCGGTAGCGGTAGGTTTCATTGACCAGCACAAAGTCCTCGGCCGCCGACAGCGCCACGCCATTGGCGAAGTACAGGTCCTTGAGCAGTACCCTGGTTTCCTTGGTCGCCGGGTTGTAGCTGAGTAGGCGGCCATGGGGGCGGGCTTCGAGCAGGTCGAGCAGGTAGTCCGGCTGCTCGAAGCGTGCCGAAGCGTCGCTGAAATAGATGGTGCCGTCGCGGGCGATATCCAGGTCATCGGTGAACTTGAACGGCACGCCTTCGGCCTCGGTGGTCAGCACCTCGATCTTGCCCTGGGGGTCGATACGCAGCAGGCCCTTGTAGGCATCGGCGACGATCAGCGCGCCGTCGGCTGCGAAATCCATGCCCAGGGGCCGGCCGCCGGTGTCGACAAAGGGTTCGACGCTGCCGTCGGTCTCGATGCGCACGATGCTGCCGTTATGCAGGCCGGCGTAGACCCGGCCCTGGCTGTCCACGGCGGTGTCTTCCGGGCCATGCACCTGGCCCCGGCCGAGCAGTTCGGCCTTCATCAGGGTGTCGTTGGGTTCCAGCACGCCGGTCATCAGCGGTGCTTGCGGCGCATCCCAGGCCAGTGGGTCGATGGGGCTGGGCGTGATCGCGAGGTAGATGGCCACGGCGGCGACCAGGGCCAGCAGCAGGCCAAGTAGTGTCTTCATTGTTGTTATTCCCTGTCTGAAGTTGAGCGCGTGCAGCGCGCGCCAGATTACAGGGTTCATGCGCATCTGTGAGCCCATGGCGGCAAATGCCCGGCAATAGGCCAGGGCGATATATACTGCGCGGCATTCTTGAGGGGAGCGCCGCGTGACGATTGATATTCAGTGGATTGCTGATGACGCCAGCCTGGCACAGCACTGCGCCAGCTGGCGCAGCCTGCCCTTTGTGGCGGTCGATACCGAATTTATGCGGGTCGACACCTTTTACCCGATTGCCGGCCTGTTGCAGGTCAGCGAGGGCCAGCGCGCCTATCTGATCGACCCGCTGTTGATCGGCGACTGGACGCCCTTTGCCGAGCTGTTGCAGGACCCGGCCGTGGTCAAGGTGCTGCATGCCTGCAGCGAGGACCTGGAAGTCTTTCTGCGCCTGACCGGCAGCCTGCCGTCGCCGCTGTTCGACACCCAGCTGGCCGCCGGTTACCTCAATCTCGGCTTCTCCATGGGCTATTCGCGGCTGGTCCAGGCGGTGCTGAATATCGAACTGCCCAAGGGCGAAACCCGCTCCGACTGGCTGCAGCGGCCGTTGTCCGCTACTCAGGTCAGCTATGCGGCAGAAGATGTGCTGCACCTGGCCGAGGTCTACTTGCAGTTGCAGGAGCAGCTGAGCGCGGATAAATACCGCTGGGTGCTGGAGGACGGTGCCGAGCTGGTGGCCAATCAGGGGCGTGAGCTCGACCCCGAGCTGGCCTACCGCGAGGCCAAGCTGGCGTGGAAGCTGTCGCCGCAACAGCTGGCGGTGCTCAAGATGCTGTGCGCCTGGCGTGAGCGCGAAGCCCGTGCGCGCAACCAGCCGCGTAACCGAATTATCCGCGAGCATTCGCTGTGGCCCCTGGCCCGTACCCAGCCGGACAACCTGGTGGCCCTGGCGCGGATCGAGGATATGCACCCGAAAACCGTGCGTCAGGACGGTGAGCTGATTCTGCAGATGATCAAACAGGCGGCGACCAGCCCGGCGGCGGATTGGCCAGCGGCCCTGCCCGAGCCTCTGCCGCTCGAGGCGTCGTCGCTGCTGAAGAAACTGCGCGCCATCGGCCAGCGCGAAGGCGAGCGTCTGAACATCGCCCCCGAGCTGATGCTGCGCAAGAAGACCCTCGAAGCCCTGCTGAAGACCGGGTATCCCAAGGGGCCTTACCAGCTGCCGGATTCCCTGCGTGGCTGGCGGCGTGAATTGATGGGACAGGCGCTGCTCGATTGCCTGGCCGCAAGCGGAGAGTCGGCGTGAAGCGTATCTGTTCGATCTACAAGAGCCCGCGTAAAAGCGGCATGTACCTCTATGTGCTGCGCAGCGAAGCCCTCAAGCGCGTGCCGGAAAACCTCCTGGCCGCCTTCGGTCCACCGGCCCTGGCGTTCGAGATGGTGCTGACGCCGCAGCGCACCCTGGCCCAGGAAGACATCCACAAGGTGCTGGCCAATCTCGATGAGCAGGGCTACCACCTGCAGATGCCGCCACCGGAAGACGAATATATCGAGCACCTGCCGGACGAGTTGCTGCGTCGCAACGACCCCATGTAGGCGACATACACCGTTGCGAGGAGGGCCCATGCGCCTGCTGATTGCCGAAAACGATCACGCCCGATATGCCGAACTGCTGCGCCAGCAGGCTCCCGAACTGGAGCTGGTGGCCAGTGCCCGGCCGGACGAGTTGCTTGAGCACGCCGCCAGTTGCCCGCTATGGCTGGGCCAACCCGATCTGCTCGCCGCCCTGCTGCGCCAGGGCCACAAGCCGCGCTGGCTGCAGTCGACCTGGGCGGGTATCACGCCGCTGCTGGCCGTCGACCTGCCCAGTGACTACTCGCTGTCCCGCGCGGTGGGCATCTTCGGTCAGGTAATGGCCGAGTATGTGCTGTGCCATCTGCTGGCCCATGAACGGCAACTGTTCGCCCGCCTGGCCGCCCAGGTCGAGCGGCGCTGGGACAATCGCCTGCCGCACAGCCTGGCCGGGCGCAAGGCGCTGATTGTCGGCACGGGCGATATCGGCTTGAGCCTGGCGCAGTTTCTCGCGCCCTTCGGCATCGAACTGCTGGGGGTGGCCAGCAGCCCGCGGTTGCTGCCGCCGTTTCGCCAAGTGGTCGGGCTCGATGCCTTGCCGCATCTGGCAGGGGAGGCCGATTACCTGATCAACCTGCTACCGGATACGCCGGCCACCCGCGATATCTATAACGCCGCGCTGTTTGCCTGCTGCAAGTCCAGCGCGCTGTTTATCAATGCCGGGCGCGGCGTGGCGGTGGTCGATGCCGACCTGATTGCGGCGCTGGAGCAGGAGCGGCTGGCCGCTGCGGTGATCGATGTCTGCCGTGAAGAGCCACTGCCCGCCAGCCATGGTTTCTGGAACGCGCCGCGCCTGCTGCTGACCGGACACAGCTCGGCCCCCACCGACCCGCACCTGCTGGTACAGCTGTTTGTCGATAACCTGGCGCGCTGGCGTGCGGGTGACGACTTGCGCGGCCGAGTGGATTTTGCCCGGGGTTATTGATCGGCGGTCTTACCCTGTTGCGCTCAGTCGCCGGCGTTGAGGCGCGCTCGCAGCTGTGCGCACCGAGAGCCTATTGGCTGCGCTGGCGCGCACGGCGCACCCTACCGACTTCCGTCCACTTGGCTTGAGCATTGCTCAATAATTGACCATTCGGCATGCCGGTCTTGGCCGCAGTTGGCCTAGCCGCTAGACTGCCGGCCTTTTCGCCCTCACCGTACCCTCGCCATGGCCGCCAAAGTCGAACCCTTCTGGAAACGCAAGACCCTCGCCCAGCTTGATCAGGACGAGTGGGAGTCGCTGTGCGATGGCTGCGGCCTGTGCTGCCTGCAAAAGCTCGAGGATGAGGACGACGGCAGCGTCTATTACACCCGCATTGCCTGCAAGCTGCTGGATATGGACACCTGTCGTTGCAGTGATTACGCCAATCGCCGGCAGTTCGTCCCTGACTGTATTCAGCTCACCCCGGCCCAGGCCGACCAGTTCCAGTGGCTGCCGCCGACCTGCGCCTATCGCCTGGTCAGCGAGGGCAAGGACCTGCTGCTCTGGCATCATCTGGTCTGCGGCGACCCGCAGCAGGTGCATACTCAGCGCATTTCCCAGGCCGGGCGCATGCTCAGCGAGAACAGCGTGGCCGAGGATGACTGGGAGGAGCACCTGATTTTTCGTGCCGGCTAACCGGCCGTTGAACAACTACCTGCGTTGCCATCGCGGCGTTAAAAACAGGCTCAAAATGCTCATGTACAACTCGTACACTCCGCTTTTTCGCCTGTTTTTGCCTTGCGCTGGCTGCCTCGCCAACGTTTTCAACGGCCGGTTGGGCTATTGCCGTTTTATTCGCCGCTAGGATGGAACGACAGGTGCCCCCGGGGTCTATGGATTGGTCCGTCTCATACTGGAGCTTTGCGCATGTCGATTTACCGTGCCCTGTTACCCGCAGTCCTGCTCTGTCTGAGTGCCCAGCTGTGGGCTGCGCAGAAAGTCGATCTGGATTATCGCGTCAAGTTCCTGCCAGACAGTGACCAGGCCGAAGTCAGCCTGAGCCTGGAGAAGGGCGAAAGGGTGCTGAGCCTGGGCTTCAATCTGGGCGACGAGAACCTCTACACGGACTTCGCCGGCGACGGTCAGTGGACCCAGGAAAGCCCGCAGCGCGGGGTTTGGCAGCCGGCCAAGGGCAAGGCCAAGCTGACGTACCGGGTGCGTATCAACCATGAGCGCAGTGCCGGCCGCTATGACGCGCGCATGACCGAGGATTGGGCGCTGCTGCGCGGCGACGATCTGGTGCCGGCCGTGCAGTTGCGTCAGAAGAACGATACCGAGCTGGTGGCGCGCCTGAAGTTCGACCTGCCCAAGGGCTGGAAAAGCGTGGAAACCGGCTGGCCACGCATCGGCACCCATGAATTTCGCATCGACAACCCGCAGCGCAAGTTCGACCGCCCGACCGGCTGGATCATCGCCGGCAAGATAGGCACCCGTCGGGCCAAACTGGGGGATACCGATGTAACCATCGCCGCGCCGGTCGGTGAGGGCATGCGCCGGATGGATATCCTCACCCTGCTGACCTTCGTCTGGCCCGAAGCCCAGGCGGTGTTTCCCCGCGATCCGGGCAAGCTGCTGATCGTCGGTGCCGGCGACCCCATGTGGCGCGGTGGGCTGTCGGCCGCCAATTCCTACTACATGCACAGCGACCGGCCGCTGGTCAGCGAAAACGGCACCAGCTCCCTGGTGCATGAGCTGGTCCACGTGTTCAGCCGCATCCAGTCGCGCGACCGCAGCGACTGGATCACCGAAGGCTTGGCCGAGTACTACGCCATCGAGCTGGTGCGCCGTGCCGGCGGCCTGAGTGAGGACCGTTACCAGAAGGTGCGCGAGCATCTGGTCGAATGGAGCAAGCCGGTCAAGAGCCTGCGCACCGCCCATGCCAGCGGTCCGGTTACCGCCCGGGCGGTATTGCTGCTGCAGGAGCTGGATCGCGAGCTGCGCCAGAAGACCAAGGGCAGCACCCAGCCGCGCTCGCTGGATGACGTGACCCGCGGCCTGATGCGTCTGGAAAAGGCCAGCACCAAGGACTTTATCGAAATCAGCGAGAACGTCATGGGCGGCCCGTCCAAGGTGCTGGACAGCAAGCTGTTGCGTTAAACCCAGCCCTCGGTAAGCATGCGCGCTGTTGCCCGAACCAGGACGCTTGCATGCGCCGACTACCTTCCCTGACCGCGTTGCGCACCTTCGAGTGCGCCGCCCGCCACGCCCATTTCGGCCGCGCGGCTGCCGAGCTGTGCGTCACCGACAGCGCCGTCAGCCACCAGATTCGCCAGCTGGAAGAGCAACTGGGCATGCCCCTGTTCGTTCGCGAAGGCCGCCAGGTCAGCCCCACGCCGGCGGCGCAGCGCCTGTTGCAGCGGGTGCAGCAGGCCTTCGAGCTGATTCTGGATGCCTGCGACGAGCTGCGCGACCCCGGTTCCCAGGCCGTGGTGCGGGTCGCGGTTACCGCCGAGCTGGCGCAGAAGTGGCTGGTCAGCCGCCTGGCCGATTTCAGCGCCCGCCACCCGCAGATCACCCTGCACCTGCATGAACAGCCGCTTGAGGCCTGCGTGCCGGGCCCGGAAATCGACCTGGCGATTACCTACGGCACCGGTCCCGAGGATGCCAGCGGCTATTTTGTACGGCCCTTGCCGACCCTGCAGTTCTTCCCGGTGTGCAGTCCCGGGCTGTTCAACCAGGGCGGGCTCAAGCACCCGCGGGACCTGGCCCGCCACTGCCTGCTGCACGACGACCAGGACGGCAAGACCTGGACTGCCTGGCTGACCAGCCATGCCGGCGATATCCAGCCGGCGCGTCATCTCTACCTGGCCCATGCCGGCCTGACCCTGGAGGCGGCTGCGCAAGGCCAGGGGGTGGCCATGGGCGACAACCTCACCGCCGCCGCGGACCTCGCCGCCGGCCGTCTGGTACGGCCCTTCAGCGCCAGTGTGGCGTCCCTTGGGCAATACGCCCTGGTCTGCGAGCGGTTGCGCCTGGACAAGCCCGCAGTGCTGAACTTCTTAGATTGGCTGGGTGATCACCTGGCTGATTGATGAAATTAACTCACTGATTCCGTAAAAATCGTCGTTGGTGGCTCGCCGCCAGCGCCGCGTACTGTGCGCACATCTCCCCAGCACAAACGAGGTGTACCCATGGCGCGTTCCCTGACTTCCCTGCCCAAGGCTGACGGCTTTCGCCTGCCCGGCGAGTTCGAGGCCAAGACCGGATGCTGGCTCGGCTGGCCGGAGCGCACGGATGTGTGGCGCAACGGTGGCAAGCCGGCGCAGAAGGTCTGGGTGGATATCGTCACGGCCATTGCCAGCAGCGAGCCGGTCACCGTGTGCGCCTCGGCCAGCCAGTACGCCAATGCCCGGCGTCAGCTGCCGGCCCAGGTGCGGGTGGTGGAAATGACCTGCAACGACACCTGGTTCCGCGACAGTGGTCCGGCCTTCCTGGTCAATGACGACAGCGGTGAGGTGCGCGGCGTCGACTTCGAGTTCAACGCCTATGGCGGTCTGGATGGCGGCTTGTACTACCCCTGGGACAAGGACGACCAGATCGCGCAGAAGATCCTCGAGATCGAAGGCTTCGATCGCTATCGCGCGCCTTTTATCGCCGAGATGGGCGGTATCCAGAGTGATGGCCAGCGCACCCTGCTGACCACCGAGCAGTGTCTGCTCAACCGCAACCGCAACGCCCATCTGGGCAAGGACGAGATGACCCGCAGGCTGTCCGACTACCTGGGGGCCGAGCAGGTGATCTGGCTGCCGCGGGGCTGCAAGTTCGACGAAACCGACGGCCATATCGATGACCTGGCCTGCTTCGTCCGTCCCGGCGTGGTGGTGATGCAGTGGACTGATGATCGTAGCGACCCGCAGTGGGAAATCTACCAGGAGGCCTACGACATCCTGCGCAGCACCCGCGACGCCCGCGGCCGCGCGCTGGAAGTGCACAAGCTGCCGCAGCCGCGCGTGCTGGAGTGGACGGCGGAGGAGGCCGAAGGCCTGGATCAGGATGACGCTACCCACACGCGCCAGGCCGGCACGCAGATCTGCGCCTCCTATATCAACTATTACGCCGGCAACTCGGCCATCGTCGTGCCGCTGTTCAACGACCCCTGCGACCGCGTGGCCCAGGCGACCCTGGCCGAGCTGTTCCCCAAGCACCGGATTATCGGTATCGAGAACTCCCGGGAGATTCTGCTCGGTGGCGGCAACGTCGCCTGCATCACCATGCCGCAATACGCCGCGCCACGCACCTAAGGAGATTCGCCATGTCCGTGCATCCTCTGCTTGTCGCCATGGGCCTTGGGCTCGCCAGCCTGGCCGTCCAGGCCGAAACCGGCAAAGCCCGGGTCAACCTGTATATCTGGAGCGAATATATGGCTCCCGATACCCTCAGCCGCTTCGAGGAGCAGAACGGTGTGCGCGTGGTGGTCGATCACTTCGACTCGCTGGAAACCGTCGAAACCAAGCTGCTGACCGGGGGCAGCGGTTACGACCTGGTGCTGACCGCCGGCCAGCACCTCAGTCGGGCCATCGCCAGCGGTGCCCTGCAGCCGCTGGATAAAACCAGGCTGACGCATTTCACCGGGCTGGATGCCGAGTTCGTCGAGCATATGGCCGCCTTCGATCCGGGCAATCGCTATGCCGGCATCTATGTCTGGGGCACCACCGGCATCGGCTACCAGCAGCAGGCCATAGCCATGCGTATGGCGGATGCGCCGACCGACAGCTGGGCGATGTTGCTCGACCCCCAGGTGGTGTCGCGTTTCGCCGATTGCGGGGTGAGTTTCCTCAACGACCCCAACGAGGTGTTCGCTGCGGCCTTCCGCTATCTGGGGCTGGATATCAATCGGCAGAGCCTGGATGACCTGAAACTTGCCGAGGCGCACCTGGCCAAGGTGCGCCCGTCGATTCGCTACTTCGACAACGACCGCAATATCAACGATCTGGCCAATGGCGATACCTGCCTGGCGATGTCCTGGAACGGCAACGTATCGATCGCCGCGGCCCAGGCCGCCGAGGCGGGCAAGGCGTACAGCCTGCACTACCGCATTCCCAAGGAAGGGACGCTGCTGTGGTTCGATGCCATGGTCATCCCCAGGGACGCGCCAAACCCGCAGGCGGCCCATGCGCTGATGGACCATCTGATGCAGCCCGAGGTCATCGCTGCCATCACCAACAGCACCTACTACGCCAATGCGGTGCCGGCGGCCAATACCAGCGTCGATCCGGCCATCCTCAACGACCCCGGTACCTATCCGCCACAGGCGGTGCGCGCCGGCCTCTATACCAAGAACGACAATGCCAAGGCCTTCAACCGCGCCCTGACCCGGGCCTTTAGCCGGCTTAAGTCTGGGACCTAGTCGTAGGGTGCGCTGCGCGCACCGCGGCCTTGGTGGTTACTCGCGACATATCCCCGCCGTCCAGCGACAGCAGTTTGGTCGGCCGCGGACTGGAAGATCGGCGTTTAACCCCGGTGCGCACAGCGCACCCTACGGAACCGTCGCCACCCCAGCGCGGTGCTGTATTTCGGGGATGTCGTCCCGACGGCTTATTTGAACTTGGGCCCGGATTTGGTGTTGATGCCTTTGGCCATGCGGTCGTAGAGCACCACATTGACCGTGGCCGCCAGGTTCATGCAGCCCTGGGTGGGGATATAGATGACGTCCTCGCACCAGTCGAGGACCTCCTTGCTCAGTGAGCCGTCTTCCGGGCCGAAGATATACAGGGCGCGATCCGGGTGGGTGTATTCCGGCAGCGATCGCGCGCCCTCGATCAGCTCCACGGCAACCGGGGTGCAGCCCAGGGGGATGATCTTCTGCAGGTCTTCGACGGCGATCAGCGGAATATCCATATAGATGCGCTGGGTGTCGGTGACGAAGTCGCGGGCGCGCTCGTAGCGCTTGCCGCTATAGAACACCGAAGCCGCCCCATAGCAGCCCGCCGCGCGCATCACCGCGCCGACGTTTTCAGGAGATTTGGGGTTGAACAGGCCGATGCAGGCGTATCTCTTGTTGGCCACGGTGGCACTCGCGCAGAATTTTCGGGAGAAATTTTGAAGCCGCGCCAAGGGAGCGGGCGACAAAAAAGACGCGAGTATACCTGTATGACTGCGGCCTGATTTTTTCTAGGAGCCAGCTTGCTGGCGATAAAAGGCTCCACAGCATCACCAGCGCGCAGGTTGGGCAGGACGGCGCACCGCCGAGGCCAAGTCGGATACCGCCGTTAGGCAATGCCGTAGCCCGGATGCAATCCGGGGCATCGGTGACGGCCAGAAAACCGTTCCCGGATTTCATCCGGGCTACAGGGTCAGTTCTTTTTCAGTCTTGCAGCCAGGTCGGCGAAGGGGTTGTGGGTCGCCTGAGCAGTCTTCGGTGTGCTCAGCGAACCTTCGCTGAAGTACTGCTGGTCGGTGTAGCGCGAGTGTTCGTTGTCGTGACAGAACAGGCACAGCAGCTCCCAGTTGGAGCCATCCTGAGGGTTGTTGTCGTGGTTGTGGTCGCGGTGGTGCACGGTCAGCTCGCTCAGGCGCTTGCCGGAAAACTCCCGAGCGCAGCGGCCGCAGACATGCGGGTACATCTTCAGGGCCTTGTCGCGATAGCCTTCTTCGCGGCCACGCTGGGCCTCGGCGAGGATGCGGTCAAGCTTGGCGGTGGGCGAGGGGGATTTATCGCTGCTCATCTGGCGTCTCTTAAAATAAATTAGGCCTATGTCCGCAGTCTAGCGCTGCCGGCGGTCACTGAGAACTGCGTTGTCGGCACTTTGCCGCCAAGCCGTGGCCCAAACTGCATCAGCGCAAACGAGGAGCACGAGAATGAATCGCCTATCGCCCTGGATATTCGCCCTGGGTCTGCTCTGCGCCGCAGCTGCGCAGGCCCAGCAGGCCGCTGGGTCGCGCGCCGATGGCCGGCCTGCCGGCGCGCCGGGCACGGCCACGCCGCAACCCTATACGACGCCGGCGCAGCCAAGCCAGGTGCCCCGGCGCACGCCGCACAACCCACCGCTGCTCAGGCCGCTGCCCAATACCCCGAACCCGGCCGTCCCGCTACCGGATCGGGATCTGCCGCTGCTGGAGCAACAGCGCCAGCGCAATAGCCAGCCGCTTGGCCCAGGTGGCAAGAAGCCCTGAGCTATCCCTTCGTAGCTGTGCGGGTCAGGCCCAGCACCTTGAGGACAAAGGCGTACTCCAGGGCCACATCCTTGAACGCCTGGTAGCGGCCGCTCATGCCGCCGTGGCCGGCCTCCAGCTCGGTTTTCAGCAGCAGCAGGTTGTCGTCGGTCTTGCGCGCGCGTAATCGGGCCACCCATTTGGCCGCTTCCCAGTACTGCACGCGGCTGTCGTTGTAGCCGGCCACGGCGAGGATCGCCGGGTAGGCCTGGGCCTTGATGTTTTCATAGGGGGCGTAGGCCTTGATCCGCGCGAACACCTCGGGCTGGTTTGGATCGCCCCATTCGTCGTATTCGGTCACGGTCAGCGGCAGGTCGGGGTTCTGCATGGTGTTGAGCACATCGACGAAGGGCACCTCGGCGACGGCGGCGGCGAACAGCTCGGGGCGCTGGTTGAGCACCGCGCCGATCAGCAGGCCGCCGGCGCTGCCGCCGCTGATGCACAGCCGGTCGCTGCTGGTGTAGCCGCTGTCGATCAGCTGTTCGGCGCAGGCGATAAAGTCGCTGAACGAGTTCTGCTTGTGTTCCAGCTTGCCGGCGCGGTACCAGGCCTCACCCAGTTCGCCGCCGCCGCGCACATGGGCGATGGCGAAGACGAAGCCGCGCTCCAGCAGGGACAGGCGGGCGTGGGAGAACCAGGGGTCGAGGCTTTCGCCGTAGGCCCCGTAACCGTACAGATAGAGCGGGGCGGGCATTGCGCCGCTGAGTACCTCGCGCTTGGCCACCAGGCTGATCGGCACCTGGCTGCCATCCTTGGCCGTGGCCCACAGGCGCTGGCTGACATAATCGTCGGCGTCGAACGGGCCGAGCACCGGGGTTTCCTTGAGCACCTGCTGTTCGCCGCTGCCCAGTTGTAGCTGACGGATCTGCGCCGGGCGATTGAGCGCCTCGTAACGCAGGCGGATCACCGGGCTGGCGAACTCCAGGGTGTCCTGTACATAGAGGCTGTAAGCCGCATCCGGCAACTGCACGCGGTAGGCCGGCTGACCCTGGGGCTGCACTTCGAGGATCGGCAGGCCGCCTTCGCGCAGGCTGAGCACCAGGGCTTCCTGGTTCAGGCTGATGCCTTCGAGCATGACCTGGGGATCATGACCACGCAGTTGCTGCCAGTGTTCGCGCTGGGGCGACTGCTCGGGGGCCTGGTACAGGGCGAAGTTGATCCCGCTCTGGTTGCTGCGGATCAGCCAGCGCCATTGGCCATCCAGCATGCCATGGTCGAGGTCGTACTCGTGGCCTTCCTCGCGCGGGGCCACACAGCTGAAGCTGCCCTGTGGCGTGGCGGCATCCAGCACCCAGGCTTCGCTGGTGGTCTTGCTGCCGAGCAGCAGTACCAGCTGGCGTTCGGAGCTGCTGCGGTAGCAGCTGAGGAAGAAGCGTCCGTCGGCCTCATGGAATACCAGTTCGGCCGTCGCACTGCCCAGGCGATGGCGGTAGAGCTTGTGCGGCCGGTGGGTCTCGTCCAGTTCGCCGAAGAACAGGGTCTGGCTGTCGTTGGCCCAGGTCATGCTGCCGTCGCAGTCGGCGAAGGGCAGCTCGCTGAGGCTGTCGTCGTTCAGGTCCTTGACGAACAGCTGGTAGGTTTCTTCGCCGCTGGTATCCAGGCTGTAGGCCAGGCGCTGGTGGTCGGGGCTGATGCTGAACGCGCCGAGGGCAATAAAGCCGCCGTCGGCCAGGGCATTGGGATCCAGCAGCAGGTGTTCGCTGGCGTCATCGACCTGGAGGGAGCCATCGGCCGGGCGCAGACAACGGTAATGCCGTGGGTACTCGTCGCCGGCGGTGGTGCGCTGGTAATACAGGTAGGGCCCCCAAGGCGAAGGCAGGCTCAGGTCGGTCTCGCGGATACGGCCTTTGATTTCCTCGAATAGCGTTTCGCGCAGTTCGCGCTGCTCGCGCAGCTGGTTTTCCAGGTAGGCATTTTCCGCCTTGAGGTACTCGAGCACCTCGGCGCTGTCGCGGTTTTCCAGCCAGCGATAGGGGTCGTCAGCGTTCTCGGCGCGGGCGATGGGGGCATGCGACATAGGGCAACTCCAGGGGCGGACGGCTGACGGCGGGGACGCCGCAGCAGGCAAAAGCCGTTATCATAAGCGCCAGTTTGTCAGCCGGCCGCTGAAAATGCAGCTCGGCCGCGTTTCCAGGCCTGCTTGGCCCGTTATGTCTAGAGACCCACCGCGTTATGAGTGAAAACGACTATTTACTTGCCTGGGGCGCTTATCTGATCGCCGCATTCGGCTGCCTGCTGGTGTGGTTTCGCCTGACTGGCTGGATGTGGCGCTACCTGCGCGAGCCGCTGTGGGTGCTGATGACCGTGCTGCTGTTCACTCCGACCATTGTCGATCCGGCCAAGGAACAGTTCGCCCCAGCCGTGGCGATCAGCGCCATGGACCTGCTGCTGGATGTCGGCAACAACGTCTGGCGTGCGGTGGCCGATCTGGCCATGTACAGCCTGATTGCCCTGGCGCTCTACCTGCTGTTCGTGGCGATCCGCTGGCCTGTGGTGCGCTGGTGGAAAGAGCGGAGGGGTGAGGCCGCAAGCAGTGATAATGAGCCAACCTTGCGCGAGATGCTGGAACAGGACGATTACCCTGCCGAACCCTACGACAACCGCCGCGATCACGGCGGCCGGCTGGAACCGCGTCTCTGACTGAGGCGCGCATCACGTTGTAAACCTTGCACCCGGCTGCGCGGCCGTTCAGCATGGCCCCTCACTGACTAAGGAGGGGGCTATGGACTGTGTGTTCTGTGCAATTGCCGCTGAGCAATTGCCTGCCGAGCGTATTTATGAGGATGAGCACTTTATCGTCCTGCTGGATATCTTCCCTCTGCGTCCGGCCCATATCCTGATCGTCAGCCGCGAACACGCGCCCTTTCTCAAAGACCTCTCCACGACTGCCTGCGAGCAGTTGCTGCCGCTGGCGCAGCGCATGGCCGCCGCCTTGCGCACGGCCGGGTATGGCGAGCAGGGCATCAATTTTCTGATCAACGATGGGCCGACCTCCAATCAGCATGTACCGCACCTGCATCTGCACCTGATTCCACGGCGCAGCGGCGATGTCACCCAGTTGCTCTGGCGCGCCCTGACCCGTTTTCTGCCGTTGGCGCGCAAACGCATCGAGGCGCGCCTGGCGATTGAGGCGCAACAGCTGCGCGAGGCGTTGCGCCATGTGTGAGTTGCTGGGTATGAGCGCCAATGTGCCGACCGATATCGTCTTCAGCTTTACCGGTCTGATGCAGCGCGGCGGCCGCACCGGCCCGC
>CAZOEC010000086.1:0-20706 GCA_964578635.1 uncultured Pseudomonas sp. | reverse complement strand
CGGTCCAGCGCCTGGTTGGCGTTGTTGGCGTGCAGGGTGGCCAGGCACAGGTGGCCGGTTTCGGCGAAGGCCACGGCGTGGTCCATGGTTTCACGGGTGCGCACCTCACCAATCAGGATCACGTCCGGGGCCTGGCGCAGGGTGTTCTTCAGCGCCACCTCGAAGGACTCGGTGTCGATGCCCACCTCGCGCTGGGTGACGATGCAGCTCTGGTGCTGGTGGATATATTCGATCGGATCTTCGATGGAGATGATGTGGCCGCTGCTGTTCTTGTTGCGGTAGCCGATCATCGCCGCCAGGGAGGTGGACTTACCGGTACCGGTGGCACCGACAAACAGCACCAGGCCGCGCTTGGTCAGGGCCAGCTTCTTCAGCACTTCCGGCAGCTTGAGCTCGTCCAGGGTCGGGATATTGGTTTCGATCCGGCGGAGCACCATGCCGGCCAGGTTGCGCTGGTAGAAGGCGCTGACGCGGAAACGACCAACGCCACGGGCGCTGATGGCGAAGTTGCACTCGTGATTCTCGGCAAAATCGCGGCGTTGCTGCTCGTTCATTACCGAGTGCACGGTCTCGCGGGTCTGCTCCGGCGACATGGGCGTCTTGGTAATCGGCATGATCTTGCCGTTGACCTTCATCGACGGCGGTACGCCGGCGGTGATAAACAGGTCAGAGCCGCCCTTTTCCACCATCAGGCGCAGCAGTTTTTCGAATTCCATGCGTTGTCTCGCCCATCTGCATCACGCGTTTTGGCCAAGGCCAGCAGGTGGCGCGTGTGACTCGCCGCTGGCCTGAACCCGTGCGGCCCAGGGCCGCGCAGGTATCGTCTGATTAGAAGTTTTCCGGGTTTTTGGACTTTTCCCGTGCGCTTTCGCGGCTGACGATGCCCTTGGCCACCAGCCCCTTGAGGCAGGAGTCGAGGGTCTGCATGCCCAGCGTGCCGCCGGTCTGGATCGCCGAATACATCTGCGCCACCTTGTCCTCGCGGATCAGGTTACGGATCGCCGGGGTGCCAATCATGATTTCATGGGCTGCCACCCGACCGCCGCCGATCTTCTTCAGCAGGGTCTGGGAGATAACCGATTGCAGGGATTCGGAGAGCATGGAGCGGACCATGGATTTCTCTTCGGCGGGGAACACGTCGACCACCCGGTCGATGGTCTTGGCCGCCGAGGTGGTGTGCAGGGTGCCAAATACCAGGTGACCGGTTTCCGCGGCGGTCAGGGCCAGGCGGATGGTTTCCAGGTCACGCATCTCGCCCACCAGGATGATATCCGGGTCCTCCCGCAGGGCCGAGCGCAGAGCTTCGGAGAAGCCCAGGGTATCGCGGTGCACTTCGCGCTGGTTGATCAGGCACTTCTTCGATTCGTGGACGAATTCGATCGGGTCTTCCACAGTGAGGATGTGGTGGTACTTGTTGCTGTTGATGTAGTCGAGCATCGCCGCCAGGGTGGTCGACTTGCCCGAACCGGTTGGCCCGGTAACCAGCACCAGGCCCCGCGGCACATCGGAAATCTTGCGGAAGATTTCGCCCATGCCGAGGTCTTCCATGCTCAGCACTTTCGACGGAATGGTCCGGAACACCGCACCCGAACCACGGTTCTGGTTGAAGGCGTTAACCCGGAAACGCGCCACGCCCGGCACCTCGAAGGAGAAGTCGGTCTCGAGAAACTCCTCGAAATCCTTGCGCTGCTTGTCGTTCATGATGTCGTAGATCAGCGCATGCACCTGTTTATGGTCCAGGGCGGGCAAATTGATCCGACGCACATCGCCGTCGACCCGAATCATCGGCGGCAGACCAGCGGAGAGATGCAGGTCCGATGCACCTTGCTTGGCGCTGAAGGCAAGCAACTCAGTGATATCCATGGGACTCCCTAATGGCGGTAGAATGCCGCGAAACCCAGGCGGCGGGCGCAAGTAATGTCCACGATAGCAGAGAATATTGCAAAGGTCGGAGTGCGTATCCGTGAGGCGGCGCAAGCCTCGCAGCGAGATTGTGCGACTGTCGGTCTGCTCGCGGTGAGTAAAACCAAACCGGCGGCGGCGATTCGCCAGGCGTTTGCCGCCGGCGTGCGGGATTTCGGCGAGAACTACCTGCAGGAGGCCCTGGAAAAACAGCTCGAACTCGGCGATCTGCCCTTGATCTGGCACTTTATCGGCCCCATTCAATCGAACAAGACCAAGGCCATTGCCGAGCACTTCGCCTGGGTGCATTCGGTGGATCGCCTGAAGATCGCCCAACGCCTGTCCGATCAGCGCCCGGCGCACCTGCCGGCGCTGAATATCTGCCTGCAGGTGAATGTCAGCGGCGAGGCGAGCAAGTCCGGCTGCAACCCGGATGAACTGCCGGCCCTGGCACAGGCGGTTACACAACTGCCCAACCTGCGCCTGCGTGGATTGATGACAATCCCCGAGCCGACCGACGATGTGGCCTGTCAGCATGCCGCCTTCGCCCGTCTGCGTGAGTTGCAGGACGGCCTGGGGCTGGGTCTCGATACCCTGTCCATGGGCATGAGCCATGACCTGGAGGCGGCCATCGCCGAAGGCGCGACCTGGGTGCGTATCGGCACCGCCCTGTTCGGGGCCCGCGACTACGGCCACAACTGATCGAATTTGCCAGCAGACTTATTAAGGAAGCCCCTATGACCACTCCCCGCATTGCCTTTACCGGTGCCGGCAATATGGCCGCCAGCCTGATCGGCGGCCTGCGCGCCCAGGGCATCGACGCCAGCGCCATCAAGGCCAGCGACCGCGGAGCCGAACAGCGCGCGAAGATCGCCGCCGAACACGGCATCGAACTGTTTGCCGACAACGCCCAGGCTGCGGCCGGGGCCGATATCATCGTGCTGGCGGTCAAACCCCAGGTGATGAAGGCGGTATGCCAGGACCTGGCCCCCCACCTGAGCGAAGGCCAGCTGCTGGTGTCGATTGCCGCCGGCATCAGCTGCGCCAGCCTGGAAAGCTGGCTCAGCCCACAGCCGCAGGCGACCCCGGCCATCGTGCGCTGCATGCCCAACACCCCGGCCCTGCTGCGCCAGGGCGTTAGCGGCCTGTATGCCAACAGCCATGTCTCCGCCACCCAGCGCCAGCAGGCCGAGCAACTACTCAGCGCCGTGGGCCTGGTCCTGTGGCTGGACAAGGAAGACCTGATCGACGCCGTCACCGCGGTGTCCGGCAGCGGCCCGGCCTATTTCTTCCTGCTGATGGAAGCCATGACCGCCGCCGGGGAGAAACTCGGCCTGCCCCGCGACACCGCCGCCCAGCTGACCCTGCACACCGCCCTCGGGGCCGCACGCATGGCGGTAGCCAGCGATGTCGATGCCAGTGAGCTACGTCGCCGCGTAACCTCCCCCGCCGGCACCACCGAGGCGGCAATCAACACCTTCCAGGCCGGCGGTTTTGAAGCCCTGGTCGAGAAAGCCCTCAACGCCGCCGCCAACCGCTCGGCGGAACTGGCCGAACAACTGGGTCAATAAGGAACCAACATGATCGGACTCAACACCGCCGCGGTTTATATCCTGCAAACCATCGGCAGCCTCTACCTGCTGGTGGTGCTGCTGCGCTTTATCCTGCAACTGGTACGGGCCAACTTCTACAACCCTGTGTGCCAGTTTATCGTGCGCGCCACCCAGCCCCTGCTGCGCCCCCTGCGCCGGGTGATTCCCAGCCTGGCGGGCCTCGACCTGGCCTCCCTGGTGCTGGCGATCCTGGTGCAGCTGGTGCTGATGGCGCTGACCCTGTTGCTGCTCGGCTATGAGCTGAACAACCCGCTGCAGCTGCTGGTGTGGTCGATCATTGGCGTGACCGCACTGTTCCTCAAGGTGTTCTTCTTCGCCCTGATCATCAGCGTGATCCTCTCCTGGGTGGCCCCCGGCACCCACAACCCGGCGGCCGAGCTGATCAACCAGATCTGCGAACCGCTGCTCGCGCCGATCCGCCGCATCCTGCCGAGCATGGGCGGGCTCGACCTGTCGCCAATCGTGGCCTTCCTGCTGCTCAACCTGATCGACATGCTGGTGATCCGCAACCTGGCGATCATGACCGGCATGTACAAGGGCCTCAGCCTGGCGATCTGATGAGTCATTACCATTGGGATGGCGAGGACCTGATCCTCGACTGCCACCTCCAGCCCAAAGCGAGCAAGGACGAATTCGCCGGGCTGCACGGCGAGCGGATCAAGATCCGCCTCACCGCGCCACCAGTGGACGGCAAAGCCAACGCCCAGCTGCTGGCTTTTCTGGCGGCCGCCTTTGCCGTCGGCAAGAGCCAGGTCAGCCTGGAAAGCGGCCAGCAGAGCCGCCAGAAGCGCGTGCGAATCAAACAACCGCGGCATTTTCCGGCCGCACTCGGGGTGACCGTCGAGGCACCCTGACCGACCCTAAGTCTGGTGCTGCGTGACGGGTGATTGACGCCATTCATATGAACCGCATAATGCCAGGCAGCTCAGCCTGGAGAGATCGCCCCCTGGCCAAGCGGCAGCGGCATTATTGCAGCAGATGCTCCAGCCCCCGCGGACGCCCCGCCGGGCCAACCCTTGTGGACGGATCAAGCAGAGGAAAGCCCGGATGAGCATGGAACGTCTCACTCAGCAGGTCGATGCCTACGTCGCCTGGAAGCGCGAGCTGATGCGCGAGATCACCCGCTACCGCAGCTGGCTGGTGACCAATAGGCTCAACTCCGAAACCGTGGAAGCCAAGCTCGAACGCGCCCTCAAGCTGCTGCGCACCGACCATATCACCCTGGCCTTCGTCGGCGAGTTTTCCCGCGGCAAGACCGAGCTGATCAACAGCCTGTTCTTCTCCCAGTACGGCCAGCGCATGCTGCCCTCGCAAGCCGGGCGCACCACCATGTGCCCCACCGAGCTGTTCTTCGACCCGCGCTCGGAGCGTTCCTATATCCGCCTGCTGCCGATCGAGACACGTATCGCCGAGGCCAGCATCGCCCAGTTCAAACGCATCCCACGGCACTGGGTAAATATCCCCCTGGACCTCAGCGACCCGGACAATATGGTCCAGGCCTTTATCCAGGTGGCCAAGACCAAGCCCATGCCGGTCGAACAGGCCATCGCTCTGGGCTTCCACCCGGACATGCTGGAAAGCACCAGCAAGCCCGGCGAGGTGCTGGTCCCGGCCTGGCGCCACGCCCTGGTCAACCTCGATCACCCGCTGCTGCGCCAGGGCCTGCGCATCCTCGACACCCCGGGCCTCAACGCCCTCGGCAGCGAGCCGGAGCTGACCCTGTCGATGCTGCCCAGCGCCCAGGCGATCATCTTTATGCTGTCCGCCGACACCGGCGTCACCGCCAGCGACATGGCGGTCTGGCAGCAACATATCCGCCAGCTCGATGACGACACCCAGACCTGCCTGTTCGCCGTGCTGAACAAGATCGACGTACTCTGGGACGACCTGGCCGGCGAAGCCTTCGTGCAGAGCGCGATCCGCCAGATCCAGACCAGCACGGCCCGCCAGCTGGGCATCGACGCCTCCGAGGTGCTGCCGCTGTCGGCCAAGCAGGCGATGCTGGCCAAGGTGCGCAAGGACCCGGAACTGCTGGCCCGCAGCCAGATGGCCAACCTGGAGAAGCTGCTCTGCGAGCGCATCATTGCGCAGAAGGAGCGCCTGCTCGAGGGCCGCGTGGTCAACCAGGTGCTGGCCATGCTGCAGAACAGCGAGCATGTGCTCAAGCTGCGCCTGGACAAGGTCAACGAACAGCAGGCCCTGCTCGACAATCACCAGCAGGACAACGGCCAGTTGCTGTTCGAGCTGACCGCCAAGACCAAGCAGGAACACAGCCTGCACCACCGCCGCCTGCTCGGTCTGAAAACCAACCAGCGCCTGCTCAAGCGCCAGGGCGACCTGCTGCGCAGCGCCGCCCGCAGCGAGCGCCTGGACGAGCACCTGAACAAGGTGCGCAGAAACCTCACCGGCAGCTGGACCACCCTGGGCATCAACCAGGCCATCCTGCACTTCTTCCGCAGCGTCGAGCAGGACCTGCACAACCTGGCCCAGGAAGCCGAGATGGCCAACAAGATGGTCGCGGCCATCTATCGCCGGCACAACGAAGAAAACCCGCTGCACGGGGTCGACGCCCCGCAGTTCAATATCAGCCGCTACCAGCGCGAACTCAGGCTGCAACAGGCCAAGGCCGATCAGTTCCGCCTGCAGCTGAAAACCCTGCTGACCGAGCAGCGCAGCCTGAGCAAACGCTTCTTCGCCACCCTGGTGCAGGAAGTCATCGGCCTGCACCAGCGCCTGCGCCTGGAGGCCGAGCAGTGGGCCAGCGATGCGCTGATGCCGCTGCTGCAACACAGCCTGGAACACAAGCAACTGCTGGAAACCCATATGCTGCGGCTCAAGGCCTTGGCCCAGCAAACCCAGCAGGCGCGTCAACGCGGCCAGCAACTGGGGCGCTACGGCAGCGAGCTTGAGCAGCAACTGGCCCAGGCCGGCGAGATGCTGCGCATCCTGCGCCGCCCGGCCCCGATACAACGCCAGGGCAAGGTGGTTACCCTGCCGGGAGCCGCGCGCCCGCACAGCGTCGGCGAATAGCCCGGCAACCCGGCGCAACACCATCCACCTCGCCGCCCCGTGCGCTTGCCGCCCGCGGCGGCGCTCTTTAGACTGCGGCTCTTCCTTTATTGCGAGCAGGGTCGATGTCGACTGCCTTTCCCCAAGACTCTGTTGGCCTGGTAACCCCGCAGGTTCTGCATTTTGCAGAACCTCTGGCGCTGGCCTGCGGGCGCAGCCTGGCCGACTACCAACTGATCTATGAAACCTATGGCCAGCTGAACGCCACGGCGAGCAATGCCGTGCTGATCTGCCACGCCCTCTCTGGCCATCACCACGCCGCCGGTTATCACAGCGCAGAAGACCGTAAACCAGGCTGGTGGGACAGTTGCATCGGCCCCGGCAAGCCGATCGACACCAACAAATTCTTTGTGGTCAGCCTGAACAACCTCGGCGGCTGCAACGGTTCGACCGGCCCCAGCAGCCTCAATCCGGCCACCGGCAAACCCTTCGGCGCGGACTTCCCGGTGATGACCGTGGAGGACTGGGTACACAGCCAGGCACGCCTGGCCGACCGCCTCGGCATCGCCCAGTGGGCCGCGGTGATCGGCGGCAGCCTCGGCGGCATGCAGGCCCTGCAGTGGGCAATCAGCTACCCCGAGCGCATCCGTCACTGCCTGGCCATCGCCTCGGCACCCAAGCTGTCGGCGCAGAACATCGCCTTCAACGAGGTGGCGCGCCAGGCCATCCTCACCGACCCGGACTTCCATGGCGGCCACTTCCAGGAACAGGGGGTGATCCCCAAGCGCGGCCTGATGCTGGCGCGCATGGTCGGCCATATAACCTACCTGTCCGATGACGCCATGGGCGAGAAATTCGGCCGCGGGCTGAAGAGCGAAAAGCTCAACTACGACTTCCACAGCGTCGAGTTCCAGGTGGAAAGCTACCTGCGCTATCAGGGTGAGGAGTTCTCCGGGCGCTTCGACGCCAACACCTACCTGCTGATGACCAAGGCGCTGGATTATTTCGACCCGGCCGCCAGCCATGACGGCGACCTGGCCAAGACCCTGGCCCATGTCAGCGCCGACTTCTGCGTGATGTCCTTTACCACCGACTGGCGCTTCTCGCCGGCGCGTTCGCGGGAAATCGTCGACGCCCTGACCGCCGCGCGGAAGAACGTCTGCTACCTGGAAATCGACGCGCCCCAGGGTCACGACGCCTTCCTGATTCCCATCCCGCGCTATCTGCAGGCCTTCGACAGCTATATGAAACGGATCAAGGTGTAGCCATGCGAGCGGATCTAGACATCATTCAGGAATGGATTCCCGCCGGCAGCCGGGTCCTCGACCTGGGTTGCGGCAATGGCGAACTGCTGGCCTGGCTGACCGAGCACAAACGGGTTTCCGGTTACGGCCTGGAAATCGATGCGGAGAATATCGCCCAGTGCGTGAGCAAGGGCGTCAACGTGATCGAGCAGAACCTCGACAAGGGCCTGGGCAACTTCGCCAGCAACAGCTTCGACGTGGTGGTCATGACCCAGTCGCTGCAGGCCCTGCACTACCCGGACAAGGTGCTGGCGGAGATGCTGCGCATCGGCAAGACCTGCATCATCACCTTCCCCAACTTCGCCCACTGGCGCTGCCGCTGGTACCTGGCGAGCAAGGGCCGCATGCCGGTGTCGGATTTCCTGCCCTACACCTGGTACAACACGCCGAATATCCACTTCTGCACCTTCGAAGACTTCGAAAACCTGTGCCACGACCAGGGTGCCAAAGTCATGGATCGCCTGGCCGTGGACCGCGACCACCGGCACGGTTGGGCCAGCCGCATCTGGCCTAATCTGTTAGGTGAAATCGGCATTTACCGGATCAGCGGACCGACCGCTCAGGCTGCGCCGCTCGCCCCCTAGCAGGCCGTCGCCACCGCGCCACTTATTTCAGGAGTACCCCTATGAACCGCCTCGCCCTCCTCCTTGTTGCCCTGTGCCTGAGCCTGCCGGCCCTGGCCGAACGCAAGCAAAGCTATGGCGACCTGGACGTGCACTACATCGCTTTCAACTCGGGTTTTCTGCAGCCGGAGATCGCCGCCGCCGCGGGCCTGGTGCGCAGCAAGACCCAGGGCGTGGTGAATATCTCCGTGCTCAAGGCCGGTACCCCCAGCAGCGCCAGCGTCAGCGGCCAGGTCAAGGACCTGGTCGGGCGCAGCCAACCGCTGACCTTCAAGCAGGTCACCGAGGGCGAAGCCATCTATTACCTGGCGCAATTCAACTTCACCCAGCGCGAAGTGCTGCGCTTTACCATCAATGTCACCGCCGCCGATGGCGTGGCGCGCAGCTTCGACTTCAACCAGGAATTCTTCCCAGACGAATGATCCACTTCAACGAGCTGGTACTGGCCAGCCATAACGCCGGCAAACTCAAGGAACTCCAGGCCATGCTCGGCGACGCCGTGCAGGTGCGCTCGGTGGGCGAATTCTCCAAGGTGGAGCCGGAGGAAACCGGCCTGTCCTTTGTCGAGAACGCCATCCTCAAGGCGCGCAACGCCGCCCGTGTCTCCGGGCTGCCGGCCCTGGCCGACGACTCCGGCCTGGCGGTGGACTTTCTCGGCGGCGCGCCGGGTATCTACTCCGCGCGCTACGCCGATGGCCAGGGCGATGCGGCCAACAACGCCAAGCTGCTCGAGGTGCTGAAGGATGTGCCGGATGCCGAGCGCGGTGCCCAGTTCGTCTGCTGCCTGGCCCTGGTGCGACATGCCGACGATCCGCTGCCGATCATCTGCGAGGGCCTCTGGCATGGGCGCATCCTGCACGCCGCGCAAGGTGTGGAAGGCTTCGGCTATGACCCGCTGTTCTGGGTGCCCGAGCGTGACTGCTCCAGCGCCGAGCTGCCGGCGGCCGAAAAAAACCGGATCAGCCACCGCGCCCGCGCCATGGCTTTGCTGAAACAGCGGCTGGGTCTGGCATGACCACGGCATCCGGCGGCGGCTTCGAGCTGCCGCCACTTGCACTCTATGTGCACATCCCCTGGTGCGTGAAGAAGTGCCCGTATTGCGACTTCAACTCCCACACCGCCGGGCCAACGCTGCCGGAAGAAGAATACGTCGACGCCTTGCTGGCGGATCTGGATGCCGATCTGGCGCAGGTGCATAACCGTCCGCTGAGCTCGATCTTCTTTGGCGGCGGCACGCCCAGCCTGTTTTCGGCCAAGGCCCTCGGCCGTCTGCTTGAAGGCGTGGAGCGGCGCGTGCCGTTTGCCGCCGATATCGAGATCACCCTGGAGGCCAACCCCGGCACCTTCGAGCAAGCCAAGTTCAAGGACTACCGCAGCCTGGGCATCAATCGTCTGTCGATCGGCGTGCAGAGTTTCCAGGCACCCAAGCTGATCGCTCTGGGGCGGATCCACGACGGCGATGAAGCCGTGCACGCCGCCGATATGGCCCGCGCCGCCGGCTTCGACAACTTCAACCTGGACCTGATGCACGGCCTGCCGGACCAGTCCATCGAGGATGCCCTCAGCGACCTGCGCACCGCCATCGCCCAGGGTCCGACGCATCTGTCCTGGTACCAGCTGACGGTGGAGCCCAACACGGTGTTCTGGAACCAGCCACCGGTGATGCCCGAGGACGATATTCTCTGGGACATTCAGGAAGCCGGGCAGGCCCTGCTGGCCGCCGAAGGCTACGCGCAGTATGAAGTCTCGGCCTATGCCCAAGCCGGCAAGGCAGCGCGGCATAACCTCAACTACTGGACCTTTGGCGATTTCCTCGGCATCGGTGCCGGTGCCCACGCCAAGCTGAGCCGCCCGGATGGCAGCATCAGCCGCAGCTGGAAGACCCGCCTGCCCAAGGACTACCTGGACAGCAGCAAACGCTTCAGCGCCGGCGAGCGGCCTTTGACGGCCGCTGAACTGCCCTTTGAATTTCTGATCAATGTGCTGCGCCTCACGGACGGCGTCGCCAGCGAGCTGTTCACTCAGCGCACCGGCCTGCCGCTCAGCCAGCTCGCCGCAGCGCGCGCCGAGGCCGAGCAGCGCGGGCTACTGCACAGCGACCCGACACGCCTGAGCGCCACCCGCGAAGGTCAGCTGTTTCTCAACGACCTGCTGCAACACTTTCTACCCTGAAAGGCTTTCTGCCCCACGACTAAGGAAACCGGATGGACCTGCTACTCGACCTGATCGTCACCCTCTCGCGCTGGAGCCGCAGCCATCTCTACGATATCTCCCTGGCGATCATGGCCACCCTGCTGGTGCTGTTCGGCCCCGGCATCAACGCCTGGGTGCAGCGCTCCACCGCCAGCATGAACTTTATCCTGCGCACCCTGATCTTCGTCCTGCTCTGCGCCGTGGGCTACGGCCTGGTTATCGTCTTCGTCACGCCGCTGCTGGCCAAGGGCCTGGGCCACTTCAACAACTTCACCCTGGCCCCGGTGCTGATTCTGGTGTTCTTCGTGATCGGCATTCTGGCCGATCGCAACTAGCGGCCCGGCATTCAGGCAAACGGCTTGATCGCCACCTTGAGCACCCCGTCGCGCTGGTTAGCGAACAGCTCGTAGGCCGCGACTATGTCGTCCAGGGCGTAGTGATGGGTGACCAGGGGGCTGAGATCGATACGCCCGCTGGCCACCACATTGATCAACCGGCGCATGCGCTCCTTGCCGCCAGGGCAGAGCGAGGTGACGATCTTGTTGTCACCCAGACCGGCATGGAAGGCTCCCAGGGGAATGATCAGGTCGCTGGAATAGACGCCCAGGCTGGACAAAGTGCCGCCGGGCTTGAGCACGCGCAGGGCATTTTCGAAGGTGGACTGCAGGCCCAGCGCCTCGATTGAGGCATCCACGCCACGGCCACCGGTCAGACGCAGGATCTCCTCGACCACATCCACCTGATTGAAGTTGAGGGTGATATCGGCTCCCAGCTGCCGGGCGATCTGCAAGCGCTGCTCGACCCCGTCCACCACGATGATGCAGCTGGCCCCGCGCAGCTTGGCCCCGGCCGTGGCGCACAGGCCGATCGGGCCCTGGGCGAAGATCGCCACCACATCGCCGATCCTGATATTGGCGGCTTCCGCTCCGGCAAAGCCGGTGGACATGATGTCCGGGCACATCAGCACCTGTTCGTCAGAGAGGCCGTCCGGCACCGGGGCCAGATTGCCCTGGGCGTCGGGCACCAGCACATACTCGGCCTGGGTGCCGTCGATGCTGTTGCCAAAACGCCAGCCGCCCATGGGTTTGTAGCCGTGGCAGCTGCAGCCGCCATCCTGGGCCGGATAACCGTCCTGGCTGGCGTAGGAGCTGAAGCTGGGACAGATGGCCCCGGCAATCACCCGCTGGCCTTCCTGGTAGCCCTGCACGTTGCTGCCGAGCTTCTCGATGATGCCCACCGGCTCATGGCCGATGGTCAGGCCCCTGGCCACCGGGTATTCGCCCTTGAGGATATGCACATCGGTACCGCAGATGGTCGTGGTGGTAATGCGCACCAGGGCATCGTTGGGCCCCACGGGCGGAATGGGCTTATCCACCAGCTCGATACGCCCGGGCTCGATAAACACCGCAGCCTTCATCATGCTCATCGCCTTGCTCCCTGACTGGATCCGAAGACCTATGATCCTAGACCAGGGTCAGCATGGAGCCCCTTGCGCTATATCAATATGACGCTCATAAAAAGGCGATGCGTAAGGACAGTGTTGCGTTCAGACCGCGGCGTTTAAGTGTGAAGGGGCCGGGCTTTGTACGCCGTACGCACCCAGGTCAGCCGCCGATTCTTGGTGCGCACGGCGCACCCTACGGGATCTCGCGGATAACCCCGCCGCGCAATAAACAGCAAAAAGCCCGACCTTGATCACTCAAGCTCGGGCTTTTTCCGGGTTACAGGCTGGCAACAAGTAGGGTGCGCCGTGCGCACCTGGGTCAGCCGCAGACTCGTGGTGCACAAAGCGCACCCTACGGGATCGGGCTCAGTTGCCTTCGCGGCGCAGGGCCTGCGGGGTGAAATCGCGGGGGCTGAGCTGAGCCTTGAAGTTGTACATGGGCTCGTTGTTGTCCAGGCCGTCGACGAAGTAGCGCTTGCCCTTGAAGTCGTAGATGGTTTCCAGGGTGCTGCCGAACATCGGAACGTCGTAATAGCTGATCGGGTGGCTTTCCTGCACCCCGATCAGCTCGCCAGCCTTGTCGTACAGATCGACCGCCAGCACCTGCCAGCTGTCTTCGTCGATATAGAAACGACGCTTGGCGTAGGGGTGGCTGAAGCCCTTGCGCAGATCGGCCTCCACCACCCAGACACGGTGCAGCTCGTACCGCAGCAACTGCGGGTTGACGGTATCGCGCTGCAGGATGCTGTCATAGGGAATGCCCTGCTGGTGCACCGCATAGCTGTTGTAGGGCACCAGCATCTCCTGCTTGCCCATCAGCTGCCACTCGTAGCGGTCCGGCGCGCCGTTGTAGACGTCCACCTGATCGGCGGTGGCTAGGCCATTGGTGTCCGGCTGCAGGGTGTCGTAGGCCAGCATCGGCAGACGCCGCACGCGCCGCTCGCCGCGGCTGAAGCGCCAGGCCTTGCGGATCGCCAGCACCTGGTCGAGGGTTTCCTGCACCACCAGCGCCGAGCCCGAGAGCTTGGAGGGAGCGACCACCTTGTACTTGTAATAGAACAGGGTGTTGTCCAGGTCCTGCGGGGCGACGCCCTCGCGACCGTAGAGGAAGTAGATGTCGCGTTCCAGCTTGAGCAGATTGTAGGAGCCGTTGGCCAGCACCGCGGCCTGGTTGGTGACGAAGCTGATCTGCTCGCCACGGTAACGCATGATGTGGTTCCAGATGGCTTCCTGGCCGGTTTTCGGCAGTGGGAAGGGGATACCGGCCGCCACGCCAGCGACGCCATTACCGCCGGAAATCAGCTCGGCGCTCTGCGCATTGAAGCGGGTGGCGTCATAGATGCGCTGCGGGGCAGCCGCGCTACGACGAGTGGGGAAAACCCGCAGGAAGTAATCCGGGTTCTTCTCCAGCAACACTTTCAACCCCGCCGGCAGCTGGGCCTGGTACTGCGCCAGGTTCTGGCTGTTGACCTGATACAGCACAGCGTCCTGGGCATAGGGGTCGGGGTGGTGCATACCCGCGCGGTAGTTGGCCGGCGGTTGCGTCAGGCCGCCTTCCCAGCTGGGGATGGTGCCGGCGGCATTGCCCGCGCGCTCACCTCCCAGCTGGGTCAGATCCTGCCCGAGACGGGCAGACTGGGCCTGCACCTGCAGGGCAAAGGCAGTCAGCAGTAGACATGAAAACACTTTCAACACAGCGATCTCCTCGCAACCTGGCCGAAGCAGGGCTGCTGTTCTTATGACCCGGCCGTTAGCGGGCGGGTTGATAGGCCGTCTTGGTGAGGAGCCATCCTGGCAGCAGGCGGCTGAGCCGCTCTTGTGCAGTCATCCCTGTGTTTGTTCGGCGCGCCAGCCATGTGCTGGCGCTACAGGATCAGGCGTTACGCTGGAATTTCAGGTCCCAGACGCCGTGGCCGAGACGCTCGCCGCGGCGCTCGAACTTGGTGGTCGGGCGCTCCGTCGGACGCGGCACATACTGGCCGTCTGCTGCCAGGTTCTGGTAACCGGGGGCCACATTCATCACTTCCAGCATGTACTCGGCGTAAGGCTGCCA
Organism: uncultured Pseudomonas sp.; assembly: GCA_964578635.1. Classification (GTDB taxonomy): domain Bacteria; phylum Pseudomonadota; class Gammaproteobacteria; order Pseudomonadales; family Pseudomonadaceae; genus Aquipseudomonas. Next base: position 6,565 of record CAZOEC010000086.1, on the reverse strand, counting down.
ATCGGTGGCCATATGCAGCACGCCGCCGACCTTGAGCTTCTGCCGCACCAGTTCGGCGAAGGACGCCTGGACGATGCGGCGCTTGTGATGGCGGGATTTGTGCCAGGGGTCCGGGAAGAATAGCAGCACCCGGTCCAGGCTGGCGTCGGCCACACAGTTGCGCAGCACTTCCAGCGCATCGCAGCTGTAGACGCGCATATTGCTGAGGTTCTGGGTCATCAGGCCGTTGAGCAGGGCACCGACACCCGGGCGGTGTACCTCGACGCCGATAAAGTCCTGCTCGGGGCATGCGGCGGCCATTTCCAGGGTGGAATGGCCCATGCCGAAACCGATTTCGAAGGTCCGCGGCGCGCTGCGGCCGAACACCTGGTCGAAATCGCGCAGACCATCCTCCAGCTGCAGACCGAACTTCGGCCAGCCCTGATCGAGGCCGCGCTGCTGGCCTTCGGTCATGCGCCCGGCGCGCATCACGAAACTCTTGATCGCGCGGTGCTTAGAGGTGTCTTCAGCCGGCTCAGGCTGTTGCTGCAATTCAGTCATGCTGTGCTCGTTACTTAATCAGGCCATCCAGCGGCGAAGAGGCGCTGGCATAGAGTTTTTTCGGCATACGTCCGGCCAAGTAGGCCATGCGCCCGGCGATGATCGCGTGCTTCATCGCTTCGCCCATCAGAATCGGGTTCTGCGCATGGGCAATGGCGCTGTTCATCAGCACCGCCTCGCAACCCAGCTCCATGGCGATGGTGGCATCGGATGCGGTACCGACACCGGCATCGACCAGTACGGGTACGGTGGCCTCTTCGAGGATGATGCGCAGGTTGTAAGGGTTGCAGATGCCCAGACCAGTACCGATCAGACCGGCCAGCGGCATCACCGCGATACAGCCCATGGCCGCCAGTTCGCGGGCGATGATCGGGTCATCGCTGGTGTACACCATCACGTCGAAGCCGTCCTTGACCAGCACTTCAGCGGCCTTGAGGGTTTCGATCACATTGGGAAACAGGGTCTTCTGATCGGCCAGCACTTCCAGCTTGACCAGCTTGTGGCCGTCGAGCAGCTCGCGAGCCAGGCGGCAGGTGCGTACGGCTTCGACGGCGTCGTAGCAGCCAGCGGTGTTGGGCAGGATGGTGTACTTGTCCGGCGAAATCACATCCAACAGGTTCGGCTCACCCGGGTTCTGCCCGATATTGGTCCGGCGCACCGCCACGGTAACGATCTCGGCACCCGAAGCCTCGATGGCCAGGCGGGTTTCCTCAAGATCCTTGTACTTGCCGGTACCGACCAGCAGACGCGACTGGTAGGTACGGCCGGCTAGAGTAAAGGGCTTGTCGCTGGGAACGTGGCTCATGGGTGATCCTCGTGAAGGTGGGCGGCAGTCAGAACGCGATAAACCGATGAGCGGGGATCAACCACCGCCAATGGCATGGACCACTTCAACCTGGTCACCCTCGCGCAAGGCGGTGGTGGCGTGCTGGCTGCGCGGCACGATATCCAGATTGAGCTCAACCGCCACGCGGCGTCCGGCCAGATCCAGACGGTCGATCAGCCCGGCGACGGTGGCCCCGTCGGGCAATTCGAATGCTTCACCGTTTAACTGAATATGCATGACGGTAGGGTCACAACTGGGAAAAGGGCCGGCATTCTAGCCTGATCGCAGGGCGTGGACCAAGGCTAAAGGCTGCCGTTCGTCCTGCTTTCTGACTCACGAGTCAGGCGCTTTTGCCCGCCCCACTCCCCAGGCCGCCAGGCCCAGGCACAGCCAGCCGGCGAGGAACGCCAGGCCGCCGAAGGGGGTCACGATGCCCAGCGCGCTCACCCCACTGAGGGTCAACAGGTACAGGCTGCCGGAGAACAGCACGATACCCAGGGCAAACAGCGCAGCGGCGCAGTTGACCAGCCGCCCCGGCCGCTGCAGCGCCAGCAGGCCCACGCCGAACAGGGCCAGGGCGTGGATCAGCTGGTAATGGGTGCCGGTCTGGAACACTGCCAGGTAGTCGGCGGTAAGCCGGCCTTTAAGACCATGAGCGGCAAAAGCCCCCAGGGCCACCCCGGTAAATCCGGCGAAAGCGGCCAGCAACAGGCAAAGACGCGCCATGTATCACTCCAGTAACAGCGGACGAGCTGGCTATAATGGCCCGCTCATTCGTTCCGGCCAAGCCCGCATGTTTCGATCCATCGCCCGTCGCCTGCTCAAACTCCTGCTCTGGCTGATTATCGGCTCGGCATTGCTGGTGCTGCTGCTGCGCTGGGTGCCGCCACCGGGCACCGCGCTGATGGTCGAACGCAAGATCGAGTCCTGGGTCGACGGCCAGCCCATCGACCTGCAACGCAGCTGGCGGCCCTGGCGCGAGCTGCCGGACCACCTGAAGATGGCAGTGATCGCCGCCGAAGATCAGAAATTTTCCGAACACTGGGGCTTCGATGTCGCGGCAATCCAGGCGGCCCTGGCGCATAACCAGCAGGGCGGCTCGCTGCGCGGGGCCAGCACCCTCAGCCAGCAGGTGGCGAAGAACCTGTTTCTCTGGTCGGGCCGCAGCTGGCTGCGCAAGGGCCTGGAAGTCTGGTTTACCGGGCTGATCGAGCTGCTCTGGCCCAAGCAACGCATTCTTGAGGTCTACCTCAACAGCGTCGAATGGGGCGATGGCGTGTTCGGTGCCGAAGCGGCGGCGCAATATCACTTCAAGGTCGGCGCGCCCTACCTGTCACGCCAGCAGGCCAGCCTGCTGGCCGCCGTGCTGCCCAACCCGCGGGTCTGGAGCGCCAGCCGTCCCAGCGCCCAGATCAACCGCCGCGCCGCCTGGATCCGCCAGCAGATGTGGCAACTGGGCGGCAGCCATTACCTCAACCGCATCCAGCCGCAACGCCCGGGCTGGTGGCCCAGGGAACTCCCGGAGTGGCTGGGGAGCGACTAAAGCCGTCTCGCCATCGCCAGTGGCCAGTTACGGCTGTTTAAGCAAACGCCGCGGCACTGCATAGAGAAAATACAGCTGCTCATCCTGCAGGTGCGCGGTCATGCCCAGCTCGGGATAGACCCAGGCCTGGCCTTCCGCCAGCTCCAGGGTCAGGCGCGGCTGACCGAGACTGGCGGCCAGGCGCGCGCTATCCAGAGGGGCCGGCGGTAACAGGGTCAGGGCAATGATCGGGCGATTGGCCAACGACACCAGCAGCTGACTGCCCAGTGGCTGCCCCTTGTCCGCCGGCTTCAACCCGGCTGCGGCCAGCAGGCTCTCGCGCTCGGCCTTGTCCAGACCGACCTCCGCCTCCAGCGACCAATTGCCGTCGGCATCCTGCAGCTCGCCGCGATACAGCAGACGCGCCCCGTCCAGATTGGGCTGCAGCCAGAGCTCGCCATCCAGGGCATCACCCAGGTGCACCAGGCTCAGGCGATCATCGGCCAGGGGCGTGAGCACCTGTTCCTGCCACTCGGCCAGCCAGGGCAAAGGCTGTGCAGGCGGTTGCGGACGCATCAGCCAAGCGCCCCAGGCAAAGAACAGGGCGGCAACCGCGGCAAAGATCAGCCAGTGCTGCGGACGTATGGGCGGCAATTTCATCGAGTTTTTCCTTGACCATAAAAATCGCCGGAAGCGACTTTTAACATCGCGCGGCGACGCGCCCGAAGGGTGGCCGCCGGGAATGGTAGGCATAAAAAACTGTCCGGAGCAGTTTTTAACGTCGCGCAGCGACGGCCCGCAGGGTGGCCGCCAGGGATGGCAGGCCATAAAAAAGCCGCACCTGGGTGCGGCTTCTGACAGTAGCGCGATTTACGCGGCGATCGAGCCCTTGAGCTTGTTCATCGCGTTCTTTTCCAGCTGACGGATGCGCTCGGCGGAGACGTTGTACTTGGCCGCCAGGTCATGCAGGGTGGCCTTTTCCTCGGCCAGCCAGCGCTGGTAGAGGATGTCGCGGCTGCGCTCGTCCAGGCCTTCCAGGGCCTCGTGCAGATTGGCATTGGAGCTGTCGCTCCAGTCCGAATCTTCCAGCTGGCGGGCCGGGTCGTAGCGATGGTCTTCCAGGTAATGCGCGGGCGACTGGAAGGCACTGTCGTCATCGGCCTCGGCGGCCGGGTCGAAGGCCATGTCGTGGCCGGTCAGACGGCTTTCCATCTCACGCACTTCACGGGGCTCAACCCCCAGGCTTTCGGCCACGGCATGCACTTCATCGTTGTTCAGCCAGGCCAGACGCTTCTTCTGGCTGCGCAGGTTGAAGAACAGTTTACGCTGCGCCTTGGTGGTGGCGACCTTGACGATGCGCCAGTTCTTCAGGATGAACTCGTGGATCTCGGCGCGGATCCAGTGCACGGCGAAGGACACCAGGCGCACACCCATTTCCGGGTTGAAACGCTTGACCGCCTTCATCAGGCCGACGTTGCCTTCCTGAATCAGGTCAGCCTGGGCCAGGCCATAACCGGAGTAACTGCGGGCGATATGCACAACAAAACGCAGGTGAGCCAGGACCATCTGCCGGGCGGCTTCGAGGTCCTGCTTGTAGTAGAGACTTTCAGCCAGTTCACGCTCCTGCTCGGGGGTCAGCAGCGGGATGCCGTTGACCGCATGCACGTATGCCTCCAGGTTGGCACCCGGAACCAGAGCATGAACAGGTTGCAAAGAAGTGGACATTTGAATCCTCCGACTTACGAATCGTGGAGCAGTCTAGCACTGCTCCTTGGGACTTTGTACTGGGGTACAAGTTCCGTTACAGATAGTCAATATCAATAAAAACAATAACTTATCTTGGCGCTAATTCATTCAGGTGACGAGCGACCGCCAGCCAGGCGCCAATATAGCCCAACAATACCGCCCCGAGCAGCAGGGATAGACCATCGGCTAACGGCACGCCGTCCAGGGCGAAATCGCTGCCATACAGACCGGCCAGGCGCACCACCGCATCGTCCAGCCAGCCCAGGCCATAGGCCAGCAGCAGCCAGGCCAGCAAGCCGGCCCCGAAGCCGTAGAGAGTGCCCATATAGAGGAAGGGCCGGCGCACATAGCTGTCGGTACCGCCCACCAGCTTGATCACTTCGATCTCGGTGCGACGGTTCTCGATATGCAGACGAATGGTATTGCCGATCACCAGCAGCAGCGCCATCACCAGCAGCAGGGTCAGGCCGAAGACGAAACGCTCGCCGAGCTTGAGCATGGCGCTCAGGCGCTCAACCCAGAGCAGGTCGAGCTGGGCCTGCTGCACCTTGGGCAGTTCGGCCAGGCGCAGGCGCAGGGCTTCGAGGGCGACCTTGTCGACTTCCTGCGGGGTCACCACCACCACGCCGGGCAGCGGATTATCTGGCAGCTCCTTGAGCGCCTCACCCAGGCCCGACTGCTGCTGGAATTCGTTCAGGGCCTGTTCGCGGCTGATCCACTCGGCTTCGCTGACATCCGCCATGGCGGCAATCTGCTCGCGCAGCGCCTGGCCTTCGGCGTCGCTGGCATCGAGCTGGAGAAACAGGGAAATCTGCGCGGCGCGCTGCCAGGAGCCGCCGAGGCGCTCGACGTTGTCCAGCAGCAGGGCCAGGCCCATGGGCAGGCTCAGGGCCACGGCCATTACCAGGCAGGTGAAGAAGCTGCCGATGGGCTGCTTGCCCAGGCGGCGCAGGCTGTCGACCAGGCTGGCGCGGTGACTTTCCAGCCAGGCATTGAGCTGGCTGCGCAGATCCGGGCCGTCGTCCGGGGTCGGTGCGTCGGCCTTCTTCGGCGCGGCACCGACGCGTTGCGCCGGTTGCGGCGGCGGCATGCGGGTTGCGCTCATACGGCCTCCCCGTCGCCGATCAGGCGACCACGTTGCAGGGTCAGCATGCGGTGACGCATGCGCGCGATCAGGGCCAGGTCGTGACTGGCGATCAGCACGCTGGTACCCAGACGGTTGATGTCTTCGAACACCCCCATGATTTCCGCGGCCAGGCGCGGATCGAGGTTGCCGGTCGGTTCGTCCGCCAGCAGCAGGGCTGGCTGGTGCACCACGGCGCGGGCAATGCCGACGCGCTGCTGCTGACCGGTGGAGAGGTCGCCGGGGAACTGCTCGGCCTTGTCCGACAGCGACACCCGCTCCAGGGCACTGCCGACGCGCTTGCCGATCTCGCCCTTGGACAGGCCGAGAATCTGCAGCGGCAGGGCCACGTTGTCGAACACGCTGCGGTCGAACAGCAGCTGGTGGTTCTGGAACACCACGCCGATCTGCCGGCGCAGGTAGGGAATCTGCGCATTGGTGATCTGCCCCAGGTCCTGGCCGGCCAACAGCAGCTTGCCGCTGGTCGGGCGCTCCATGGCCAGCAGCAGGCGCAGCAGGGTGCTCTTGCCGGCCCCGGAGTGACCGGTGACGAAGAGGAACTCACCCCGGCGCACACGGAAACTCAGCTCGTGCAGACCGATATGCCCATTGGGGTAGCGTTTACCGACCTGTTCGAAACGAATCATCCCTATTTCTCCGCAAACAGCACCTGGACAAAGGCTTCGGCCTCGAAGGTGCGCAGATCGTCGATCCCTTCGCCCACCCCTATATAGCGAATCGGCAGGGCGAACTGCTTGGCCAGGGCGAAGATCACCCCACCCTTGGCGGTGCCGTCGAGCTTGGTCAG
>CAZOEC010000085.1:0-20950 GCA_964578635.1 uncultured Pseudomonas sp. | reverse complement strand
TAGCCGGTTTTCCAGCCGGTGACGTGGTAGGTCTTGCCGAACGAGCTGACCACGAAGGCACGCTGATACAACTCCTCATGGGCCAGAACGCTGGCGTGCTGAATACCATCGAACACCAGATGCTCATAGACCTCATCGCTGATCAGGTAGATGTCGCGCTCGCGGATCAATGCCGCCAGCTGGTCCAGCTCGGCGCGGGAGATCAGCGCCCCGCTGGGGTTATGCGGGCTATTGAGGATGATCAGGCGGGTCTTGTCGCTCAGCGCATCCTGCAGGCGCTGCCAGTCGATGGCGAAATCCGGCAAGGCCAGCGGCACATGCACGCAGCGCCCGCCGGCCAGCTCGACCGAGGGCTCATAGCTGTCGTAGCTGGGATCGAAGACGATCACTTCATCGCCCGGCTGAATCAGCGCCTGGATAGCGCAGAAGATGCCTTGGGTCGCGCCGGGAACTATGGTGACTTCGCTGTCGGCGCTGACCACACGGCCATAGCTGCGGGCGATCTTCGCCGCCACCTGCTCACGCAGTGCCGGCAAGCCGGTCATCGGCGCGTACTGGTTATGCCCAGCAGCAATATGCCGACCGACCGCATCACGCAGGGCCTGCGGGCCATCGAAATCCGGGAAGCCCTGGGACAGATTGAGCGCACCGGTTTCCACGGCGAGCTGCGACATGCGGGTAAAGATGGTGGTGCCGACGTTCGGCAGTTTGCTGATAAGCATCGAGGCAATATCCCTGGACCAAGCGCCGAGCTTGAGCGCTATTGATGGCGCAGGATAGCCCAACGCCCAGAAAGGCAAAAGGCACCCGAAGGTGCCTTTATAGAGCGATCAAGCTCAAGCTTAGCGCTTGTCTTTGCGCTTCTTCTCGGCCTTCTTGTGGTGACTCATCAGACGACGCTTCTTGTTCACCTGACGGTCGGTGAGGGTGTTCTTGTTGCCCTCATAGGGGTTATCGCCGCCCTTGAACTCGATACGGATCGGCGTACCGACCAGCTTGAGCACGCGGCGGTAGGTGTTTTCCAGGTAGCGGATATAGGACTTGGGCACCGCCTCGACCTGGTTGCCGTGAATCACGATCAGCGGCGGGTTGGCACCACCCAGGTGGGCATAGCGCAACTTGATGCGGCGATTGTTGACCATGGGCGGCGCGTGATCGCTGACGGCGTCTTCAAGAATCGTGGTCAGACGGTTGGTCGGCCAGCGGGTGATCGCCGACTTGAACGAGGCCTGCACCGACTTGTACAGGTTGCCCACGCCGGTGCCGTGCAGCGCCGAGATAAAGTGGATATCGGCGAAGTCGACGAAGAACAGCCGGCGTTGCAGTTCGACCTTCACATAGTCGCGCTCGCTCGGTTCCATGCCGTCCCATTTGTTCAGGGCAATGACCAGGGCGCGGCCGCTTTCCAGGACGAAGCCGAGCAGGTTGAGGTCATGGTCGACCACACCTTCACGGGCATCCATAACGAATACCACGACGTTGGAGTCCTGGATCGCCTGCAGGGTTTTCACCACCGAGAACTTTTCCACCGCCTCGAAGATCTTGCCGCGGCGGCGCACGCCAGCGGTGTCGATCAGGGTGTATTTCTCGTCATCGCGCTCGAAGGGGATGTAGATGCTGTCGCGGGTGGTACCGGGCTGGTCATAGACGATCACCCGGTCTTCACCGAGCATGCGGTTGACCAGGGTCGACTTGCCGACGTTGGGCCGGCCGATGATGGCCAGCTTGATGCCGTCCTTCTCGCTCGGGCCGGGAATGCGCTTGGCTTCCTGACCTTCGAGAACAATTTCCTCTTCCTCGCCCTCTTCCGGCTCGGTGGCATCCTTGGGGAAGGAGCCCAGCACGGCTTCGAGCATCTGGGTGATGCCGCGACCGTGAGCACCGGCAATCGCCAGGGACTCGCCCATACCCATGCTGGAGAACTCGGCGCGGGCCAGGTCGGCGTCGATATTGTCGACCTTGTTGATGACCAGGAAGCTGCGCTTGTTACGCCGACGCAGGTGCTCGCCGATCATCTGATCGGAGGCGGACAGCCCGGCGCGGGCGTCCACCAGGAACAGCACGGCATCGGCCTCTTCGATGGCCTGCAGCGACTGCTCGGCCATCTTCGCGTCGATGCCTTCTTCGTCACCGGAAATACCGCCGGTGTCGATCACGATATAGGTGCGCCCCTGCCACTTGGCCTCGCCGTACTGGCGATCTCGGGTCAGACCAGACAGGTCGCCGACAATCGCGTCACGGGACTTGGTCAAGCGGTTAAACAGGGTGGACTTGCCGACGTTAGGGCGGCCCACCAGGGCAATTACGGGAACCATTAGGCTCTCCACTTCGTTATTTCAGAAAATACAAAAGCCGCTGCATGGGCAGCGGCCGGAATTCTTGCGTCGGCCAGGCTGCACAGCACGGGTGCTGTGCAGCATAGCCAAGGCCTTAGCGAATGGTCACTTGATGGTCAATGCCACCAGCTTGCCACCATTGCCGAAGGCATACAGCCAGTCGCCTACCACCAGCGGACGGGCACGCAGGCCATCGCTGTCGATACGCTCACGGCCGACAAAACGGCCATCCACCTGGCTGATCAGGTGCAGGTAACCGTCCAGGTCGCCGAAGGCCACATAGCTGGAAAACACTTCCGGGGCCGACAGCTGGCGACGGGCCAGAGCATCGTTGCTCCACAGTGCCGACGCCGAACGCTCGTCGATACCTTCCACGGTGCCGCTGGCCAGGCTGACGTATACGTTGCCGAAACCCTGGGCCACGCCGACCGAGCTGGAGGCTTCGCGCTGCCAGAGAATGCGTCCGCTTTCCAGCTCCAGCGCCGCGACACGGCCCTGATAGCTGACGGCATACAGGGTACCGCCGGACAGCAGCAAGCCACCGTCGATATCCACCACACGCTCCAGTTCGGAACGGCCCTGGGGAATAGCCACGCGCTGCTCCCAGACTGGAATACCGCGCTGCGCATCCAGCGCAATCACCTTGCCGCTGGACAGGCCGGCAATCGCCAGACGGTTGGTCAGCACCGGGCTGCCGGTGCCGCGCAGGGTCAGTACGGCCGGGGTGTTTTCGAAGATCCAGCGCTGGCTACCGGTGTCCATATCCAGGGCAATCAGACGGTCGTCCTGGGTCTGTACCAGCACCACGTCACCGTTGAGGGCCGGGGCGGACAGCACTTCGCTGGTAACCCGGGCACGCCACTTCTCTTCACCACTGTCGGTGTCGAGGGCGATAATCTCGCCTTTCAGGGTACCGACCACCACCAGGCCATAGCCGACGGCAACCGCGCCGGAAACCGGCAGTTCCAGGTCGGTCTTCCAGACCACCTTGCCGTTCATGCGATCCAGCGACATGACCAGGCCTTCGACGTCAGCCGCATAAATGCGCTCACCTTCGATGGCAGGTACCAGCATATTGAAGGTTTCGCCCTGGCCTGCGCCGATCGAACGGCTCCATTCCTTGTTCAGCTGCACTTCACGTTCGAACTTCGGCAGCTCGGCTGGGGGAAGTTCCTTCTTACTGTTGCTGCTGCAACCTACGGCCATAACGGCCAGGGCCAGCAGTGCGGCATTCTTCCAGCGCATCACGTCACGCATCCCCTTTTGCCAGATCATCGAGCTTCATTTGCAAACCACCGACGGCGGCATCCTCCGCCAGAGCGGCCTTGGCCTTCTCGTAAGCGGCATAGGCATCATCGTTACGGCCGAGCTGAACCAGCAGATCGCCCTTGAGTTCTTCGCGGCTGGCGGCAAAAGCCGGCTCGACCTTGCCATCCAGCAGCTTGAGCGCTGCCTCGGCCTTGTCCTGAGCAGCCAGTACCCGGGCCAGACGCTGACGGGCCAACTCGGCCAGGCTGTCATCGGCAGGCTTGTCGACAATCGCCTGCAGCTCGCTAGCCGCATCATCCAGCTTGCCAGCCTCGACCGCTACCTTGGCGACAAACAGGCTGCCGTACTGGGCATAGTGGGAGCCGGAAAAATCGTTTTTCAATGTATTGGCCAACTCGGCCACCTTGCCCGCATCCGGCTGACCGCTTGGATCCAGCGCTGCTTCAAGCAGCTGCTGATAGACCAGCGAAGCGCCATGGGACTGGTTGGCCTGGTACTTCTGCCAGCCCTGCCAGCCGAAGACGGCGACCAGGGCCAATGCAACGCCCGTGAGCAATGGCATGCCATTGCGCTGCCACCAGTCCTTGATTACCGCCAGTTCTTCATCATCAGTACGCGAAACCACCCCAACACTCCTATTCGCTAAATCACTCAACAGGCGCTCAGGCCTGATCGGCGCAGGTCGCCAGATGGTCGGCCAATGCCGACCACGCAATACTTTGTTGTTCACCCTGACCGCGCAGCGGCTTGCAACCTACCACTTGCTGGGCCAATTCGTCTTCACCCAAGATCAGGGCGTACAGCGCACCACTCTTGTCGGCCTTCTTGAACTGACTCTTGAAGCTGCCGGCCCCGGCATTGACCTGCAGACGCAGGTTCGGCAGTTCGTCGCGCAGGCGCTCGCTCAAGGCCAGCGCCGCCAATTCGGCAGGCTCGCCGAAGGCGCACAGGTAAATATCGACCGTGCGAGCGATTTCAGCCGGTACTTTACCTAGAGTTTCGAGCAACAGCACCAAACGTTCGATGCCCATGGCAAAACCCACGCCTGGGGTGGGTTTGCCGCCCATCTGCTCGACCAGGCCGTCGTAACGGCCGCCAGCGCAGACCGTGCCTTGGGAACCGAGTTGATCGGTGACCCACTCGAACACCGTCTTGCTGTAGTAATCCAGGCCGCGGACCAGCTTGGGGTTGATCACATAGGGCACACCGGCGGCGTCCAGACGGGCCTTGAGCCCCTCGAAATGCACCCGCGATTCTTCATCCAGGTAATCGGCCATCTTCGGCGCATCGGCCAACAGCGCCTGAGTTTCCTGCGATTTGCTGTCGAGCACGCGCAGCGGGTTGCTGGTCATGCGCCGGCGGCTGTCTTCATCCAGCTGCTCGGCATGGGCAGTCAGAAACTCGACCAGGGCATCGCGATACACCGCCCGCGAAGCGCTGGTGCCGAGGCTGTTGAGCTCAAGCTTGACCGCTTCGCGGATACCCAGCAGACCCCACAGGCGCCAGGTCAGGATGATCAGCTCCGCATCGATATCCGGGCCGTCGATATTGAAGACTTCCACGCCGATCTGGTGGAACTGACGATAACGGCCTTTCTGCGGGCGCTCGTGGCGAAACATCGGGCCGATATACCAGAGCTTCTGGGTCTGCCCAGCACCGGCCAGGCCGTGTTCGAGCACGGCACGCACGCAGGCCGCGGTACCTTCCGGACGCAGGGTCAGGGAGTCGCCATTGCGGTCGTCGAAGGTGTACATCTCCTTTTCGACGATATCGGTGACTTCGCCGATGGAGCGCTTGAACAGCTCGGTGAATTCGACGATGGGCATGCGCATCTGCCGGTAGCCGTAGCCATCCAGCAAATTGGCCACGGTGCCTTCGAAGTAACGCCAGAGCGGGGTCTGTTCGGGGAGGATATCGTTCATGCCACGGATGGCTTGCAGGGACTTGCTCACTTCAATTCCTTAAGAGTGTCAGCTGCGCGCGATAAGTGCGGCGTCAGCAGCGACCTTGTCGGCCGCTTTCTGGCGGATCAGCTTTTCCAGCTCATCCACCAGGTTGTCATTACCAAGCTTGTGCGCGGGCTTGCCGTCGATATAGATCAGATTCGGCGAGCCGCCGGTCAGGCCGATATGGGCTTCCTTGGCTTCGCCCGGGCCGTTGACCACACAGCCGATCACCGCCACATCCAGCGGTACCAGCAGATCTTCGACGCGCTGCTCCAGCTCGTTCATGGTTTTCACCACATCGAAGTTCTGCCGTGAGCAGCTTGGGCAGGCGATAAAGTTGATGCCCCGCGAGCGCAGGCGCAGCGACTTGAGGATATCGAAACCGACCTTGACCTCTTCCACCGGGTCGGCGGCCAGGGAGATGCGGATGGTATCGCCGATACCCTCGGCCAGCAGCATGCCCAGCCCCACCGCCGACTTGACCGTGCCGGAGCGTAGGCCGCCGGCCTCGGTAATGCCCAGGTGCAGGGGTTGCTCGATCTGCTTGGACAACAGCCGGTAGGCCTCCACTGCCATAAACACATCGGAGGCTTTGACGCTGACCTTGAAGTCGGGAAAATTCAGCCGATCGAGGTGCTCGACATGGCGCAGCGCCGACTCGACCAGAGCGGCAGGCGTCGGCTCGCCGTATTTCTTCTGCAGGTCTTTTTCCAGGGAACCGGCATTCACCCCGATACGGATCGGGATGCCGCGATCACGGGCGGCTTCCACCACGGCGCGCACGCGGTCTTCACGACCGATATTGCCCGGATTGATGCGCAGACAATCGACGCCGAGTTCGGCCACGCGCAGGGCGATCTGGTAGTCGAAGTGGATATCGGCCACCAGCGGCACACGCACCTGCTGCTTGATGCGGCCGAAGGCTTCGGCGGCATCCATATCCGGCACCGAGACCCGCACGATGTCTGCGCCGGCATCTTCCAGGCGACGAATCTGCGCCACGGTGGCGGCCACATCATTGGTGTCGCTGTTGGTCATGCTCTGCACGGCGATAGGCGCATCGCCGCCCACCGGCACCGAACCCACCCATATTTTGCGCGTCAGGCGACGCTTGATCGGCGACTCCCCGTGCATGTCAGATACCACCCAACTTGAGACGCGCCGTTTCACCCGAGACGAAGGGCGCTACATCGACCGCCTGACCGTTGTAGCTCACCTGGGCACCGCGGGCGAAGCCCAGGCGCAGCTCGAATGGCGGCTTGCCGGCCAGTTCAAGGGTTTCGCCCTTGCGCTTCAAGGCACTGAACAGCACCTTGCCAGTGGCATCGGTCAGCTGGGTCCAGCAATCGGCGACATAGGTCACGCTGACCAGAGCCTCGCCAGCGGCAACCGGCGGGGTAGCGGCCGGTGTTTGCAGCGGCGCACTGGCAGCAGGTTCGGCCGGAGTAGCAGCGGCCTCTGCAGGAGCAGCAGAGGGTGCTGTAGCCGCCGGCAGCGGGCTTTCGCCAGGGCCTGGCTCGGCCGGCACTACGGCCGCAGGCTGCTCCTCGCCCGGTTCGGCGAGCAGCGGCAGACTGACTTCGCCGTCCGCCTGAGCGGCCAGCACAGCCTGGTCTTCCGGCTCGTCGAACTGATGGATCTGAGTGGTACCGTCGGCACCCTCCACTTCGATCTGTTCGATACCGACCACGGCCAGGTCATCGACTTTTGTCTCGGCCTGCTCCTGCCACCAGTAAAAGCCCAGTGCAGCCAGGGCCAGCAACAACACGAAACTGACGGTACGCAGGATGTGCTGCGAATAGCTGACGGGCTCTTCGATACGACCCAGGCTGTGTACGCTGCTGCCAGCGGCATCGCTGCCGGTGAACTGATCGAACTCCAGGACCAGACGGCTTTGATCGATGTCGAGCAGTTTCCCGTAGGCGCGCACATAACCCCGGGCAAAGGTATGCCCAGGCAATTGGTCGAAGGCACCCTGCTCTATCTGCGTCAGTCGCTGCGGGGTCAAATTCAGCTGGGCAGCCACCTCAGAAACCGTCCAGCCACGATCCTCGCGAGCCTTACGCAAGGACTCGCCCGGATTGACACGGGGAACTGCTAGCACTTCTGGATGCACCGCTTTCATCATTGCTCCGACAGGTATTGCTGATATTCCGGCGTACCGGGATAAAGACGTCTCAACTGCAGCCCCAGGCTCGCAGCATTGTCACGGTCCTCGAAGATCCTCGCCAGACGCGTGCCCAGCAGCAGGCTGCGTGCGTCCTGCTCTCTCAGCTGGCTGTAGCTGTCATAGTAACGACGAGCCGGCACATACTGCTTGTCTTCATAGGAGATCATCGCCATTTCGAGCAGGGCCCGGGGCTGCCGGTTATTGAGGCGCAGCGAACGCTCGAAATAGCCCTTGGCCTGCTCACGCTGCTTGAGCATCAGCGCAGTCAAACCGAGGTTCTCGAAAACTCGCGAGCGCTCGGGATAGAGGGTGTCCTGAGCAGCCTGCTGGTAGCGCTCGAAGGCTTCCTGGTAGCGCTTCTGTTCGAACAGAAAACTACCGTAATTATTCAGCAGCCGAGCGTCATCGGGGCGCTGGGACAGCGATTTGCGAAAGTGTTCGTCCGCCAGCTTGGGCTCCATTTCCATCTGGAACACCAGCGCCAGTACGGCATGGGCATCGGCACTGGCGGGATCGAGTTCCAGGGCTTTTTTCAGCGGTACTTTCGCGCGCTCCGTCGCCCCTTCCTGCAGATAGCCTATGCCCAGCTGGGTGTAGGCATCGCGGGCCTCGTCGCGGCCTTTGCCGGTTTTCATCGGGTCGACATTGCCCGTCGACACACAGCCAGCCACAAGGCTGGCGGTTAACAGCAACAGCGCAGGGCGCAAGGTCATGGATTTCCTCCCCTCAAGTTCGATTGGCGGCGGAACTCGGCGTTTCGGCCTCGCTACTCAATTCACGCACAGCGATATAACGCTCACTCCGGCGAGTACGGTCCATGACCTGGCCAACCAGCTGGCCACAAGCGGCATCGATGTCCTCACCACGGGTGGTGCGTACGGTGACATTGTGCCCGGCTTTGTGCAGCAGGTCCTGGAAACGGCGAATGGCATTGTTGCTCGGCCGCTCGTACCCCGAGTGGGGGAAGGGATTAAACGGAATCAGATTGATCTTGCAAGGCACGTCTTTGAGAAGTGCGATCATTTCCTCAGCATGCCCGGGTTTATCGTTGACATCCTTGAGCAGGGTATACTCGATTGTAAGCACACGTTTCTCGCCGAGGCGCGAGACATAACGCTTACAGGCCGCCAGCAGCATTTCCAGCGGGTACTTCTTGTTGATCGGCACCAGCTGGTTGCGCAGCTCATCGTTGGGTGCATGCAGCGACAGGGCCAGGGATACGTCGATCACCTCGCCGAGCTTGTCGATCATCGGCACCACGCCGGAGGTGGACAGCGTCACCTTGCGCTTGGAAATGCCGTAGCCGAGGTCGTCCATCATGATTTTCATGGCGGCCACGACGTTGTCGAAGTTCAGTAGCGGCTCGCCCATGCCCATCATCACCACGTTGGTGATGGCACGGTCGATCTTCGCCGGCACGCTGCCGAACGACTTGTTGGCGATCCACACCTGGCCGATCACTTCGGCGGCACTCAGATCGCTATTGAAACCTTGCTTGCCAGTCGAGCAGAAACTGCAATCCAGCGCACAGCCGGCTTGCGAGGAGACACACAGGGTGCCCCGCGAGCCCTGGGGGATATACACGGTTTCCACACAACTGCCCGACGCCACGCGCACTACCCACTTGCGCGTGCCATCGGTGGAAATATCTTCGCTGACCACTTCCGGGCCGCGGATTTCAGCACAGGCCTTGAGCTTTTCGCGCAAGACCTTGCTGACATTGCTCATGGCATCGAAATCATCGACGCCAAAGTGGTGAATCCATTTCATCATCTGACCGGCACGGAAACGCTTCTCCCCGATACTTTCGAAGAACTGTTCCATCTCTGCCTGGGTCAGACCCAGCAGATTGATTTTACCGGCAGTATTAGTCATGGCTTCACCCTCGCTCGTTTCGCTTAGCGAATGCGCGCGCAAACTTCGGTGGCAGCGAAGAAGTAAGCGATTTCGCGAGCAGCGGAAGCCTCGGAATCGGAACCGTGTACGGCGTTTTCGTCGATGGAAACGGCGAAATCGGCGCGAATGGTGCCGGCAGCTGCTTCTTTAGGGTTGGTTGCGCCCATCAGATCACGGTTAGCCAGAACAGCGTTTTCGCCTTCCAGAACCTGAACGATAACCGGACCGGAGGTCATGAAAGCAACCAGATCCTTGAAGAAGCCACGCTCGCTGTGCTCAGCGTAGAAGCCAGCGGCTTCGCGCTCGGACAGCTGAACCATCTTCGAAGCCACGACGCGCAGGCCGGCTTTTTCGAAACGGGTGGTGATCTCGCCAACAACGTTTTTAGCAACGGCATCGGGCTTGATGATGGAGAAAGTGCGTTGAACAGCCATGTGAAACTCCAGAAACAATGATTAAAGCGAAAAATTAAACCCGCGAATTATACGCGGGTTCCGGTTAAATGCGTAGGCCAGGCCAAATGGCCGACTAATCCGCCTCTTCGATCCAGGCTGCCTGAATGGCCTCAAGTACCTTCTCGCCGCCGCGCCGCGGGTCATCGGAAAAATCCGCCAACTCCAGCACCCAGCGGTGCAGATCGACGAAGTTTACGTAACGCGGATCAACCTCCGGCTTGGTCTCGGCCAGCTGGATGGCGATCTCCAGCACATCAACCCATTTCAGGCTCATAACAACCTCTCGAATCAGTGCGGCGCTTCAGCGGCGTGGTTAAGCGAGTATTTCGGGATCTCGACGGTCAGATCCGTCTCGCCAACAATCGCCTGGCAGGACAGGCGCGATTGCGCTTCCAGACCCCAGGCCTTGTCCAGCAGGTCCTCCTCCAGCTCATCTGCCTCATTCAGCGAGTCGAAGCCCTCGCGAATGATGCAGTGACAGGTGGTGCAGGCACAGACGCCGCCACAGGCGCTTTCGATCTCGATATGGTGCTCATGCGCCACATCGAGGATCGAGGTGCCGGGCTCGGCCTCCACGACCAGCCCATCCGGGCAGAATACGGCGTGGGGCAGAAAGATGATCTGCGGCATGCTTATTCCTCAATCTCGTTAAGACTACGGCCAGCCAGGGCGGCTTTGACCGTGGCATCCAGGCGACGCGCGGCAAAGGCATCGGTCACCTGGGTCAGGCGTTTGGTCTGCTGCTCGATGGCCAGGCCATCGTTGCCGGCCATCAATTCACGCAGATCCTCCATCTGCGCCTCGATGGCCAGGCGCTCATCGGCTTCCAGCAGGCGCTCGCCATCGGCCAGCAACGCCGCCTCGACCGCTTCCAGCAGACGACGGGCATCCACCTGCTGCTCACGCAGCACACGGGCAACCTTGTCGTCGCCAGCATTCTTGAAGGAGTCCTGCAGCATGCGGGCGATTTCGCCATCGGTCAGACCATAGGACGGCTTGACCTGAATGCTCGCCTCCACACCCGACACCAGTTCGCGCGCCGATACGTTAAGCAGACCGTCGGCATCCACCTGGAAGGTCACGCGAATCTTCGCCGCCCCCGCCACCATCGGCGGGATACCGCGCAACTCGAAGCGCGCCAGGGAACGGCAATCGCTGATCAGCTCGCGCTCGCCCTGCAGCACATGAATCAGCATGGCCGTCTGGCCATCCTTGTAGGTGGTGAAATCCTGGGCACGCGCCACCGGAATCGTGGTGTTGCGCGGGATCACCTTCTCCATCAGCCCGCCCATGGTTTCCAGGCCGAGGGACAGCGGGATCACATCCAGCAGCAGCAGCTCTTCACCATCACCACGCTTGTTACCCGCCAGGGCATCGGCCTGAATCGCCGCACCGATGGCCACCACCTGATCCGGGTCGATATCGGTCAGCGGCTCACGCCCGAACAGCTCGGCCACCGCCTCGCGCACCCGCGGCACCCGGGTCGAACCGCCGACCATGACGACCGCTTTAATGTCTTCCAGCTCGATCAGCGCATCGCGCACGGCGCGACGGCAGGCCTTGAGGCTGCGCGCTACCATGGGCTCGATCAGGTTATCGAACTGCTCACGACTCAGACTGCCCTGCCAGTCGCCATAGGCCAGAGTCGCCTCGGCACTGCCGGTCAGGGTTTCCTTCGCGGCGCAGGCGGCTTCCAGCAACAGGCGCTGCTGCGTCGGATCGAGATCGGAGGAAACCCCGGCCTGCTCGACCATCCAGCCAGCGATCGCATGATCGAAATCATCGCCCCCCAGGGCGCTATCACCACCAGTGGCCAGCACTTCGAAAACGCCACCGGTCAGGCGCAGAATGGAAATATCGAAGGTACCGCCGCCCAGGTCATAGATCGCCACCAGACCTTCGGCATGCTGATCCAGGCCATAGGCCACCGCCGCGGCGGTTGGCTCATTGAGCAGGCGCAGCACACTCAAGCCAGCCAGACGCGCAGCATCCTTGGTGGCCTGGCGCTGCGAATCATCGAAATAGGCTGGCACGGTGATGACCGCACCAACCAGCTCACCACCCAGGGCCTCTTCGGCGCGCTGACGCAGCACCTTGAGAATATCGGCCGAGACCTCGACCGGGCTTTTCGGCCCCTGCACGGTGTCGATAAAGGGCATATGCGACTCACCGCCAACAAAGCGGTAGGGCAACTGTTCACCCAGCTGCTTGACGTCAGCCAGGCCACGCCCCATCAGACGCTTGACCGACAGCACGGTATTCAGTGGATCACTCGAAGCCGCCGCCTTGGCGACCTCACCCACCTCGACACGCTCCGCGTGATAGCGCACGGCAGACGGCAGGATGACCTGCCCGGCAGCATCGGCCAGCGGCTCGGAAAGACCACTGCGCACGGCAGCGACCAGCGAATTGGTGGTACCCAGATCAATCCCCACAGCCAGGCGACGCTGGTGTGGCTGGGGGCTTTGTCCGGGCTCAGCGATCTGCAGTAGGGCCATGATTAATCAATGCTTATCTAGACTCGGGCACGCCTCATGGGCACGCGCGCGTTAATCGTCGAGGCGCTCTTCCAGCTGGCGAACCTCGTGGGAAAGCTTGTCGAGAAACTGCATGCGACGCATCAGACGCTCGGCCTTCTCGCGCTGCGCAGCATCATCCCAACAAACCGCAAAGCTTTCGTTGAGCTCATCCTGAGCCAGCTTCAGACGCCGCTTGAACGCTGCGACGCCGGCCAGATCTGCACTGTCGTGCAAGTCCTCCAGCTCTTCGCGCAACTGCATCTGCTGCAGCAGGAAATCCGGATCCTGCACCGTCACTTCCAGGGGCAGCTCGGGCCCACGCAGCGCCAGTAGGTAACGGGCACGCTGCGGCGCACTCTTGAGCGTGCTGTAAGCCTCATTGAGGCTGGCGGACTGCTCGAGAGCCAGACGCTGATCACGCTCGGAAGCATCGGCAAACCGGTCTGGATGGACATTGCGCGCCAGCTCGCGGTATCGCGCGGCTAGCTGATCAAGATCCAGGCGGAAACTGGGCCGCAGATCAAACAGGGCAAAATGACAAGGACTTCCCACACAGGCCTCAGATATTGAAGCTTTCGCCGCAGCCACATTCGCCGCGCACGTTGGGGTTGTTGAACTTGAAACCTTCGTTCAAGCCCTCCTTGACGAAGTCCAGCTCGGTGCCATCGAGGTACACCAGGCTCTTGGGATCGATGATCACCTTGACCCCGTGGCTCTCGAACACCTGGTCCTCGGCGGCGGCTTCATCGACAAACTCCAGCACATAAGCCAGGCCGGAACAGCCGGTGGTGCGAACACCCAGGCGGATACCGTCGCCCTTGCCGCGCCCATCGAGGGAGCGGCGCACATGCTGAGCGGCAGCTTCGGTCATGCTGATAGCCATCGACAAACCTCCTTAGAGCAAACCTTTCTTCTGCTTGTAGTCACGCACGGCCGCCTTGATGGCGTCCTCGGCGAGTACCGAGCAGTGGATCTTGACCGGCGGCAGAGCAAGCTCTTCGGCCAGCTGGGTGTTCTTGATGGTTTCCGCCTCATCCAGGGTCTTGCCCTTCATCCACTCGGTGGCGAGGGAGCTGGAAGCGATAGCCGAACCGCAGCCGTAGGTCTTGAACTTGGCATCTTCGATGATGCCGGCTTCGTTGACCTTGATCTGCAGGCGCATCACGTCGCCGCACGCCGGAGCGCCGACCATGCCGGTGCCGACATCAGGGTCTTCCGCGTCCATCTTGCCGACGTTGCGCGGGTTTTCGTAATGGTCGATAACCTTTTCACTGTAAGCCATGTTGGTATTCCTTCCTCATCAGAGAGCCGCTCTTGCTCGGCGACTACTTAGTGCGCCGCCCACTCGATCTTGGAGATGTCGACACCGTCTTTGTACATATCCCACAGCGGCGACAATTCGCGCAGCTTGGTGACCGCCTCGCGAACCTTGTCCGCGGCGTAGTCAATTTCTTCGTCAGTGGTAAAGCGGCCGAAGCTGAAACGGATCGAGCTGTGTGCCAGCTCGTCGTTGCGGCCCAGGGCGCGCAATACATAGGACGGCTCCAGGGAGGCCGAGGTACAGGCCGAACCGGAGGAAACCGCCAGATCCTTGAGCGCCATGATCAGCGACTCGCCCTCGACATAGTTGAAGCTCAGGTTGAGGTTGTGCGGTACGCGGGCCGTCATGCTGCCGTTGACATACAGCTCTTCCAGATCTTCAAGCCGAGCGAAGAAACGATCACGCAGGGCCAGTACACGCTGGTTCTCCTGAGTCATTTCTTCCTTGGCAATACGGAAGGCCTCACCCATACCTACGCACTGGTGAGTCGCCAGGGTGCCGGAACGCATGCCGCGCTCATGACCACCACCGTGGGTCTGGGCTTCCAGACGCACCCGCGGCTTACGCCGTACGAACAGCGCACCGACGCCCTTGGGACCATAGGTCTTGTGCGCGGAGAAGGACATCAGATCGACCTTGAGCTTTTCCAGGTCGATGGCCACCTTACCGGTGGACTGGGCGGCATCAACGTGGAAGAACACGCCGCGCGAGCGGGTCAGCTCACCGATAGCAGCGATGTCGTTGATGGTGCCGATTTCATTGTTCACATGCATGATCGACACCAGAATGGTGTCTTCGCGCAGCGCCGCCTCAATCATGGCCGGCGTGATCAGACCATCTTCGCCCGGCTCGATATAGGTGACTTCGAAGCCTTCACGCTCAAGCTGGCGCATGGTATCCAGCACCGCCTTGTGCTCGATCTTCGAGGTAATCAGGTGCTTGCCTTTACTCTTGTAGAAGTCGGCAATGCCCTTGATCGCCAGGTTGTCGGACTCGGTGGCACCACTGGTCCAGACAATCTCGCGCGGGTCGGCATTGACCAGCTCGGCCACCTGGCGACGCGCATTCTCGACCGCCTCTTCGGCTTTCCAGCCAAAGACGTGGGAGCGCGAAGCCGGGTTACCGAAGTTGCCATCGACCAGCAGACATTCGCTCATTTTTTGCGCAACACGCGGATCGACCGGCGTGGTGGCGGAGTAATCGAGGTAAATCGGCAATTTCATTGACTCTCTCCTAATCAGGTATCAGGCCTGCTGGCCGGCGTCGCTCGCTTATTCGACGGCGGACGCTTCGATCTTATCCGGATGCGGCATCCTGCCATTGCAGCGGCGCTGATCCTGGCGCTGGGCAACTTCCTGCACTTCTCGGCGGGTCACCAGATCAGCCAGACTGATGCCACTGAGGAATTCGTGGATCTGCTGGCTGAGGTCGCACCACAGGTGGTGGGTCAGACAGGTATCACCGGCATGGCAATCGCCCTGCCCCTGGCAACGGGTAGCGTCTACCGACTCGTTAACCGCATCGATGACTTCGGCCACCTGGATGCCACCCATATCCCGCGACAGCTGATAGCCGCCACCTGGGCCGCGCACACTGGAAACCAGATTGCCGCGACGCAGCTTGGCGAACAGCTGCTCCAGATAGGAAAGGGAAATGCCCTGCCGCTCGGAAATATCGGCCAGAGACACCGGCCCATGCTGCGCGTGCAACGCCAGATCGAGCATGGCGGTAACGGCGTAACGGCCTTTGGTGGTCAGTCGCATAAGGAATTACCGCGTGATCACAATATGCCGCGAGTATGCAATTCCCGAGTATTTAAGTCAACTATAAGACCTATAGTTTTAGTCGGGATTAGCCAGTACAGAAGGGCGCGCAGCATAGCAAAATGTGCGCACCCGCACCATCAGGCCGCAGGCTTGTCGTCAGGTTCCTTGACCACCCCAGCGAAGTCCTCGGCACGCAATTCAGGCAGGTCCTTGGCGCAGTAATCGCTGCCCAGGGACTTGAGCGCACCGCACATGCCCTCCAGACGTCCATCCACGGCATGCAGATGATCGAGCAACTGGCCGATGGCCCGGGCTATCGGGTCGGGCATGTCCTGACTGACGCCATAGGCATCGAAACCGAGCTTCTCGGCGATCGCCTGACGCTTGGCCTCCTGCTCGTCATCCGACTTGAGGATGATCCGCCCCGGAATGCCCACCGCGGTCGCACCCGCCGGCACCGCTTTGGTCACCACCGCATTGGAGCCGATCTTGGCCCCGGCACCGACAGTGAAAGGCCCTAGTACCTTGGCCCCAGCCCCCACCACTACCCCGTCCTCCAGGGTAGGGTGACGCTTGCCCTTGTTCCAGCTGGTGCCGCCCAGAGTCACGCCCTGATAGAGAGTCACGTCATTGCCGATCTCGGCGGTCTCGCCGATAACGATACCCATGCCGTGATCGATAAAGAAACGCCGACCGATGCGGGCACCCGGATGGATCTCGATACCGGTCAGCCAGCGGCCGAAATTCGATACCACCCGCGCCAGCCACTTCCAGCCATTGACCCACAACGCATGCGCCACGCGATGCAACCAGACCGCATGCAAGCCGGGATAGCAGGTCACCACCTCGAAGGCGTTGCGCGCCGCCGGATCACGATGGAATACGCTCTGGATATCCTCTTGCATGCGCTCAAACATCTGCTTTCCCCTGCTTATGGTGCTCACCACGCGCCGCCTTGACGGTTTCCGTCAAAATGCCACGCAAGATATTCATTTCCAGCTTGCTCACTGCACTACGGCCGTACAAGCGGCGCAAGCGACTCATCAGGTGCCTGGGCTTGGCCGGGTCGAGAAAGCCGATCTCGACCAGGGCCTGCTCCAGATGCACATAAAAAGACTCCAGCTCATCGGCGGTCACCGGTTGCGAACTCTGAATCGCCGTGGCTTCCACCTTGAGTACTTTGGTCGGCTGATTCTGCGCCGCCAGCCAGGCCATGCGCACCTCGTAGGCCAGCACCTGCACCGCCGCCGCCAGGTTCAGCGAACTGAACTGCGGGTCAGAGGGAATGTGCACATGGAAATGGCAGCGCTGCAACTCTTCGTTGGTCAAGCCGGCATACTCACGGCCGAACACCAGCGCCACCTCGCCGCCCTGAGCCGCCTGCTCACAACTGGCCACGCCGCATTCGCGGGGATCCAGCAAGGGCCAGGGAATGCGCCGATCGCGGGCACTGGTGCCGAGCACCAGGCTGCAGCCGACCAGTGCCTCTTCCAGAGTACCAACCACCTGTGCGGCATCGAGGATATCGGTGGCCCCGGAGGCCCGCGCCACCGCATCACCACTGGGGAAATCCTGCGGATCGACCAGCACCAGGCGCGACAGCCCCATGTTCTTCATGGCCCGCGCAGCCCCGCCGATATTGCCCGGATGACTGGTATTGACCAAGACGACGCGAATATTTTCCAGCAACGCTAGCGCTCACACAGTGGAGATAAGGCAGCAAATCTTACAGAAGCAACCCCGCTTGCGCCACGCAAGACACAGGTTGCACTTCAACCCCAGCGCTTTTCTGCTAGAATGGCCGGCTTTCTTTAACGACCCAGGTGAACATCCATGCAGCCCATGCTGAATATCGCGCTGCGCGCAGCCCGTAGCGCCGGCGAAATGATCTTCCGCTCGACCGAACGCTTGGACGTCATCTCGGTCGACGAGAAAGAAGCCAAGGATTACGTGACCGAGATCGACCGCTCCGCCGAGCAGCTGATCATCCAGGCACTGCGCAAAGCTTTCCCCAACCATGGCGTACTTGGCGAGGAAAGCGGCCTGAGTGCCGGCAGCGGCGACGGTGCCGACTACCTGTGGATCATCGATCCGCTGGACGGCACCACCAACTTTATCCGCGGCATCCCCCACTACGCCGTCAGCATCGCCTGCAAATACCGCGGCCGCCTGGAACATGCGGTGATCATCGACCCGGTGCGTCAGGAAGAATTCACCGCCAGCCGTGGCCGCGGCGCCGCCCTTAACGGCCGCCGCCTGCGCGTGAGCAACCGCAAGAGCCTGGAAGGTGCCCTGCTCGGCACCGGCTTCCCGTTCCGCGACAGCCAGATGGACAACCTGGAAAACTACCTGGGCATGTTCCGCAGCCTGGTCGGCCAGACCGCCGGCGTTCGCCGCGCCGGTGCCGCCAGCCTGGACCTGGCCTATGTCGCCGCAGGGCGCTTCGACGCCTTCTGGGAATTCGGCCTGTCCGAATGGGACATGGCCGCCGGCGCACTGCTGATCCAGGAAGCAGGCGGCCTGATCAGCGACTTCAGCGGCGGCCACGAATTCCTCGAGAAGGGCCAGATCGTTGCCGGCAACACCAAGTGCTTCAAGGCCGTACTGACAGCCATCCAGCCACACCTGTCGGCGTCGCTGAAGCGCTGATCGTACAAACAATAAAAAAGCGCCTGCGGGCGCTTTTTTATTGCCTGTCATACCTGGCGACCACCCTTCGAGCCGTCGCCGCACAACGCTGAAAATGGCTCCAGGCCATTTTCCTATTGCCTGTATTTTTTACTGCTCGCTGGCGGACAGCACCAACTGACCATCCTTGACCGGAATGCGATTGCCCGGGTCGCTGGCCATGCGCACCTGCCCTTCCTTGCCATCGAGCTGATACTTGACGTCATAACCGACCAGCTTTTCGCTGACATCAGTGACGGTATCGCAACGCGTTTCGGTGGTGGTGTAGGTGTCGCCAGCCTGCATATTCTCCTGCACCTTGTTACCGGCGTAACCACCACCGACAGCACCGGCAACCGTGGCAATCTTCTTGCCTGTGCCGCCACCCACCTGATTACCCAGCAAGCCACCCACTACCGCACCGATGGCGGTACCGGCGATCTGATGCTGGTCCTTGACCGGCTTCTGACGGGTTACCGTGACATCCTCACAGACCTGCCGCGGCGTCTTGATGGTCTCCTTGATCGGCTTGACCGCCAGCACCTCGGCATACTCCGGGCCACCGATCAAACTGTACGTGGCAACAGCACCACCCGCGGTTACACCCACAGCACCCAGCACCGCACCTACCAGCATTGACTTGTTCATAACTACCTCCCGGACTCACTTCGGCGTACAGGCACGCCATTCCCTCTACCTTGGAACACAAAAAAGCCGGGCAAGTTCAACGACTGCCCGGCTTCGTCATTGCCGCCAACCCTCAACCAACAGACCTAAGGGCGGTCATCGACCTCTTCAGCCACCACCGGCGGGATCAGATCCTCGACCGTCAGGTCCAGCCAGACCAGCACCACGTTGGCGATATACACCGACGAATAAGTACCGGCCGTCACCCCGACAAACAGGGCCACGGAGAAGGCAAACAGATTGTCACCCGCAAACACCAGCAGCGCAGCGATCGCCAACAGAGTGGAAATCGAAGTGGCCATGGTGCGCAGCAGCGTCTGGGTGGTGGAGATATTGATATTGTCGATCAGGCTGGTATTGCGCAGCACGCGGAAGTTTTCCCGCACCCGATCGAACACCACGATGGTGTCGTTGAGCGAGTAACCGATAATGGCCAGCAACGCCGCCAGCACGGTGAGATCGAAGGTGATCTGGAAGAACGAGAGAATCCCCAGGGTGATGATCACGTCGTGAATCAGGGAAATAATCGCCCCAAGGCCGAACTTCCACTGAAAGCGGAAGGCCAGGTAGAGCATCACCCCACCCAACGCCAGCAGCAGACCGAGACCACCCTGGTCACGCAGTTCTTCGCCCACCTGCGGCCCGACGAATTCAACCTTCTTGACCTCAAGCTTGTCACCCGCCTGGCGCAATGCCGCGGCCACCTTGGTACCCAAGTCGGCATCGTTACCCTGCATGCGCACCACCACATCGGTGGTCGCACCGAAGCTCTGCACCACGGCATCGGCATAACCCGCACCCGCCAACTGCTGGCGAATCTTGCCGAGCTCAGCCGGCTGCTCGTAACTCAGCTCGATCTGGGTACCACCGGTGAAATCCAGGCCCAGATTCAGCCCCTTGGCAAACAGGCTGCCCAACGCCAAGAGCGTGAGCAACACGGTGAGGGCGAACGCAATATTGCGCACCCCCATGAAGTTGATCGTACGCTTCATCACAGCCCCTTAAATCCACAACTTCTTGAAATCACGCCCACCGCAGGTCAGGTTGACCATGCACCGCGTCACCAGAATCGCGGTGAACATCGAAGTGAGAATGCCCAGCGACAGAGTCACCGCAAAGCCCTTGACCGGCCCGGTGCCCATGGCGAACAGGATGCCGCCGACCAGCAGCGTGGTCAGGTTGGCGTCGACAATCGCCGAATAGGCGCGATCGAAACCTTCGTGAATGGCTCGCTGAATCGACATGCCATTGGCGATTTCCTCGCGAATACGCGAGAAGATCAGCACGTTGGCATCCACCGCCATACCCATGGTCAACACGATACCGGCAATACCCGGCAGGGTCAGGGTGGCACTGAGCAACGACATCAGCGCCAGCAGCAGCACCATGTTCAAGCCCAGCGCGACAGTCGCCAGCACGCCGAAGAAACGGTAGATGACCACGATAAACAGCGACACGAACAGCATTGCCCACAGCGAGGCTTCCAGCCCCTTGGCAATGTTGTCGGCCCCAAGGCTCGGGCCAATGGTGCGCTCTTCGGCGAAGTACATCGGTGCGGCCAGACCACCGGCGCGCAGCAGCAACGCCAGCTCGGACGACTCGCCCTGGCCATCGAGGCCGGTGATACGGAATTGGCTGCCCAGCGGCGACTGGATGGTCGCCAGGCTGATGATCTTCTTCTCCTCGACGAAGGTCTGGACCTCGACCTCCTTCTCGACGCCATCGACCACCTGGCGCATATAGCGCACCACCGGCTTCTGCTCGATAAAGATCACCGCCATGCTGCGCCCGACATTATTGCGGGTGGCGCGGTTCATCAGATCGCCGCCACGGCCATCCAGACGGATATTGACCTGCGGGCTGCCGTTCTCGTCGAAGCTGGCCTGGGCATCGGTGACCTGGTCGCCGGTGATGATCA
>CAZOEC010000084.1:0-21526 GCA_964578635.1 uncultured Pseudomonas sp. | reverse complement strand
GGGTTCTGCGCCTGGTACTTCTCGCGGATCTTCTCTTCCAGCTCGTGGGAGAACTTCTGGTAGTCCAGCGGGATCTGCTTGCTCTGATCGTTAGGGTCGGCGTAGGTCTCCAGCAGCGGCAAGTCGACAATGCTCGACTTGAAGTTGTTGGCCACCAGGCGGCCGATCTGCCCGGACTTGAGGATATTGCTGCGCAGTTCCTCCAGGCTTTCCGGGGAACCGTCGTAGGTCTGTGGGATCACTTCGCCGCCGGCAAAGCCTTCTTCGGTCACTTCGGTCCAGCGTACGCTCGGACTCCACAGCGACTTCAGGCCGGAACGGTCGACGCCGGGAATATAGAAGGCTTCGTCGTTGATCTGACGCAGCGTCTCCATATATTCCTTGCTGAAGATGTCGCCATCCACCGCTTCCACCGAGATGCGCACGGTGTTACCCAGGTTGGCCAGATCGTTGCGATGCTCGAGCATCTTCTGGATATAGGGATGGCCCAGCGGAATCATCTTCTCGAAGCTGGTTTGCGGACGCACCTGCGCCGCCTGGAAGAACAGGAAAACACTGATCAACAGGCACAGCAAAATCACGGCCGGGCGATTGTTGAAGATCAACCGCTCGAGGAACGACGCAGGTTGTTGTTGATGCTTACTCATGCAAAGGCTCCCGGCTTATTGTTGTTGGCCCAGATCGGCGCCAGTAGGCGAAGCGAGATGCACGCCGCCCTGCCCTACCAGAATCAGATTGCCGTTATCCATTGCTGCAATGCCTGCCAGCGAAAGCCGGTCGACACGATTGGTCACGCTGAAGCTACGGCCGTTATCGGTGCTTTTCAGTACGGTGCCGCCATGCCCAACCACCACAATAGAGCCATCGGCCAGACGGTTACCGTCAGACAGACCAAACTCCAGAGGACCGTTGTTCGCCGTATTCAGGCGGATCTGCTCCCAGCTCAAACCGAAATCGGCCGAACGGAACAGGTGCCCGCGCAGACCGTAGACCAGCAGGGTCCCAGCCTCGTCGGTACCCAGCGCCCCGAACAGGGAACCCTCGTAAGGCCCCTCCAGGGTTTCCCAGGTCTGCCCCCAGTCGAGGGAACGGAACATCGCGCCCTGCTCGCCGACGGCAAACAGACCGGAATCCTTGACCTCGGTGATGGCATTCAGGTGATAACCGTCTTCGTTGTCCATACGGTCGCTGACGTCTTCCCAGTTGGCACCACCATCGGTGGTTTCCAGCAGGGCACCGTAGGCACCAACGGCATAACCGCTGTTGCGGTCCTTGAACCAGACATCCAGCAGTGGGGCTTCACGCTCCAGGTCTTCGAACTGCTTGACCCAGGTCGCGCCACCATCGCTGCTGGCGAGGATCTGCGCATCGTGACCGACCGCCCAGCCATGCTGGTCGTCGACAAAGAACACGGCAGTGAGCAGCTGCTTGGTCGGCACCTTGGCCTGGGTCCAGTTAGCGCCATTGTCGTCGGAGAACAGGATGTGACCGCGGTCACCCACGGTCACCAGACGCTTGCCGGGGCTGGCCACATCCAGCAGCAGGCTGTGCTGCGCCTGTGCCGACTCGATCGAATAGCTGCTGGCCGCATCGCTGGCGCTTTGCGCCTGCAAGGGCGCAGCGGCAAACATCAGCACGGACAGCACACTGCACAGCGAGAGCGCTTTAGCCAGCGGCGAGTGGACGCGCAACGCCGGCGTGCGGGGTAGACCCACAACATGACCGGCCTGGGTGCGCCGCATGACGGGCTCACTCATATACCTTCCCCCTTATTCTTATAGGTAGCACTACCGTTATAGCAGAGCCGTCTATCCTACTGAGCTTTGAAAAGGCCTGACAATCGGCGCGACGTTATGTTTTGTTAAACCCGCCAGCACCTTGCGACCCCGTTCGACCGAAAAACAGAAAAGGCCGCTACAACAGTAGCGGCCTTTCGCTCACTCTACACCGGATTAACGTGTCCCGCGGCGACGCAGAGCTGCCGGTTTGAAATAACCATCGTCCGGAATCGCCTGGCTGAAGTCGATGGTGCTCGACTCTTCGTTGTCCAGGTTCTGCACGTGGTAACGCCGGGCCTGCAGATCGTGGAAGCTGTCCAGGGCCGACCAGGTGGTCGGCAGGTCGTAGTAGTTCTTCAGGTAGGCGATCGACACGCGCCACAGCTCGCCGCGACCGTCGTACTGATCGACCACGGCGGCCTGCCAGCTGTCCTCGTCGAGGTACAGGGTACGTTTGGAGTAGATATGCCGGGCGCTGGACTTCAAGGTGCCCTCGACGACCCAGACACGGTGCAGCTCGTTACGGGTGAACGCCGGATTGAGGTGACCGACCTGCAGCAGGTCCTTGTACTTGACCTCGGGGCTGGTGACCTTGTAGCTGTTGTAGGGAATGTAGATTTCCTTCTTGCCCAGCAGCTTCCAGTCATAACGATCCGGCGAGCCGTTAATCATATCGGTGTCGTCGGCGGTGCGCAGACCGTCGGCCGCGGCGATCGGGGTGTCGTAGGCCAGGTTCGGCGCACGCCGTACGCGACGCTGGCCGGCGTTGTAGCCCCAGGCCTGACGCGGCTCCTTGACCTGATCCAGGGTCTCGTGCACCAGCACCGCACCACCGGCCAGGCGTGCCGGGCTCTTGGTGAAGGACAGGTAGTAGAACATGATGTTGTTCAGGTCGGCCGCTGTCCCTTTCGGGTTGTAGAACTTGAACATGGCCTCCTGCTGCGAGGTCACCAGGGAGTAGCTGCCGTTGCGTTGCACCGCCACTTCCGAGGCGCGGCGCACGATATAGGTGCCGCGATAGCGGGCGATATGGTTCCACAGCGCTTCCACGCCATTTTGCGGAATCGGGAACGGGATGCCGCCGTAGGCATCGGTAAAGCCGTTGCCGCCGTCGATCAGCTTGGCCGTGCTGGCGTTCCTGATGCTGTTGTCATACACCCACTGCGGCGCGGAACCGGAGCGGCGGGTCTGGTACACCGGCATCTGGTAGCTGCTGGGGTAGGTATCGAACATGGCAATCTGACCCGGGGTCAGGTTGGCCTTGTACTGCTCCAGATTGGCCTTGGTGATGGTAAACAGCGGCTTGTCATCGGCGAACGGGTCCGGATGGTGCTGGCCCGCCGCCTTGTAGGACGCTGGCACCTGAGTGATACCACCGGTCCACTCGGGAATGCTACCCGCCGCGTTGCCGGCTTTCTCGGCACCGAAGGGGGTCAGGCTGGCACCCAGCTTGGCCACCTCAGCAGGGGCAACGGCGGCCAGCGCGCTACCGGCAGACAACGCCAGGGCAATGGCGGCAGCGACCAGGGAATGCTTGTTCAGCATGGTATTTCTCCGTGATAAGTCATCGGCCGGGCAGCCGCAGCCGCCCGGCACTGCTTGCTTGGGTTAGAAGGAGTACTTGACGTTGATGCCGATATTGTCGCGGTCGGTGCCCGAGTTGTTCTGGCCCGCGCCATAGAACTCGGTGTACTGCACTTCAGCTTCCAGGCCGTTCAAGTAGTTGGCGCGCATGCCCAGGGTGTAGGCCTGGCGGCCCTCGATAAAGCTGCCGGTCTGGTGCGAATTGCCTTCGAAATCGTGCTTGTACACGGCGAACGGCGAGAGATTCACCCCGGCGTAGACATCGTTCCAGGTGCCGGACAGCACCAGGGTGTAGCCGTAGGCGTTCTTGTTGATCTGCGCGTCGCGCTCGTAGCCCGAGATGTAGGAGCCGTTCGGCCGGCCCGCGTAGTAACGGCTGCTGCCGTCATGGGCCAGGTACTGCAGGCTGTCGCCACGAATATGCTCGGAGGCCAGTTCGGCCACGCCGAACAGTGAATCGAAGCTCAGGGTCGGACCAAAGTTATAGATGGTGCCCAGCGAGGTATTGAAGGCTTCTACCCGGGTGCTGTTATGGATCTGATCGGTGATCGTCAGCTCCTGACCGCCGATATTCACCGGCCGGCCAGCGGCCAGCAACGCGGCCTGGCCCAGCAGGTCGCCGAGCAGGTCGTTGGTGGCGGCAATGCCGATCGGCAGATTCGGCCGATAGGACAGCTCACCGAATACCGAGGCCTCGGCCACCGTGGTGTTGAAGCTCAGCCCGTACATGCGGATATCTTCGGCATATTCGCGACGACCATTGACCTGGTTCGCCACATCCACCGCCGCCGCACCGTTGACCAGGCCCAGCACCTGCTCGGCCAGCGGATTACCCGCCGCCTCGGCCGCCACCAGCTCGTCATAGCCGGCAAAACCGCCCAACCCAGCCAGCTGATCGATATTCAGGCCAGCGTAGGTCGAGTTGATATCCGCGTAGATGGTCGGTTCTTTGGCGTGGTAATTGACGAAGTAGAACCCGAACTCGGTGGAATTGAGCTCTTCGGCGATATAACGCAAGGCCACGCCAAACTGGCCGTCGTTCTTCGCATTGATATCCGAACCTATGTTGGCGACCTTGAACACGCCATTGGCATCGAGGTACTGGGTGCCCTGCAGGCCGGCGAAATTACCGGCGGCCAGGCTCGGATAGAGCGCCTGAAAGGTTGGACTGCTCAGCGCTTCGACCGTGGTG
The DNA here is from genome assembly GCA_964578635.1 of uncultured Pseudomonas sp. Classification (GTDB taxonomy): domain Bacteria; phylum Pseudomonadota; class Gammaproteobacteria; order Pseudomonadales; family Pseudomonadaceae; genus Aquipseudomonas. The sequence continues at coordinate 16,972 of CAZOEC010000084.1, read as the reverse complement.
TAGGCGGTTTCGCCGCCGGCGGCGAACAGATCGGTTTCCGAGAAGAAGGTGCCCACCGGATCGATGGCCGTCTCTTTCCAGTTCCACTGATAGAAGGCTTCCAGAGACAGGTTGTCGCTCAGACCGATATTGAAGTTGAACGCCTCGACCGGCACCAGCACCTCTTTCAGCTCGGCACCCGGCAGGCGGAACTTGCCGGCATCCACCGGGTTGGTGGTGTTGATACCGCCACGGTAGAACAGGCCTTCGCCCCAGTTGAACACCTGCCGGCCGACACGTGCAGAGACCGGCATATCGGCCACATCCCAGTTGCCATAAACGTAGGCGTCGAGAATCTCCGCACCGCGCCCGGCGCTGTGGCGGGTTTCATAGGTAAAGCTGTTTGGCCGCCCGAGGTTCTGGTTGGGCTGCGCAGGATCGTTGTTGTTCAGGTAGTCGTTGCGCTTGTCCATGATCTGCGTGTCATAAAAGGCAGATCCCCGAACAAACAGCCCGTAGTTCTGATAAGTCGCCTCCAGATCGGTGGTGAACTTGTAGACCTCGGAAACCAGGCCGGTATCGAAGTTACGATTACCGTCGTTGGTATTTACATCGTTCTTGGTCTTGTCGACACCCTGCACGCGCCACAACTGACCATAGGACACGGTGGTATCGATGGAGCCGCTGATTTCATTATCGGCAAAGCTGAATTCAACGGCCTCAACCTGAGTGGACAACAGCAGCGGCAGAATACCGGCAAAGGCGAAACCAGCAGCAGCCGGCGCAAAACCCAATACAGGTTTACGGAACTTAATTAGCATCGAGACTTACTCCGCGAACAGATCATTCTTTTATATGCGCCTGGTTTACCGGGCACGAGATGGCCGTACTAGCGACAGCCTTAGATGGTGATTGGAAGCCATAGCCTCCAATGCGCTACACGCGCCCCACTGTCTGGCACGGGCCAGACGAGGTCAGTTCATGCTTGCCACTGCAACCATGGCGCCAATTCAAACGAGCGTATAAAAAACTCTCGCAATAAATAATCGCCAAGAATCGCCCACTTTGTGACTGGTCATTCCGTATACAAATGACACCAAACAACACAACTTATTACCTGTTTTGTCCTACAGCCTGGCGCTATATGTCGGTCGCCAAGTTGTTTTAACCGGCGGCGAGCGCAGATATTTCAGGACTCCGCAAGGAGGGCGAACAAGATCATGCACCTGCAAACTTTCCTTACAATCAAACAGGTAACACAAAAGCGTTACCTGAAATATTACAGGTAACACTTTTATCTGATTTTGTCGGACAAGATAGACAAGGATCGAGTGCAACCAGAAGTTGCGCTCTGACAGCTAGGCAAAGGCCTTCATGCAGACTTTGCCTAGCCAAAAAGGACAGGCGAGAAACACCGCTCGGGTTGCCAGGGCGACACCCCAGCAGCCCGACTGGGTAACCGATGCATCAGCCAGCCAGGCTTTTGCTCACCACTTCGAAGACGTCGCTGGACAGCTCGCCCGAGGCCAGGATGCGCTGCAACTCGGCCGTCATCAGTTGCTGACGGGCGCTGTCGTACTTGGCCCAGCGGGTCAGCGGTGCCAACAGGCGCGAGGCGATCTGCGGGTTGAGGGCATTGAGGACGATCACCTGATCGGCGAGGAAGCGGTAGCCGCTGCCATCGGCCTGGTGGAAGCCCAGCAGGTTCTGTCCGGCAAAGGCACCGATCAGGGCGCGCACCTTGTTCGGGTTCTTCAGGGTAAAGGCCGGGTGCTGCATCAACTGCTCGACCCGCTGCAGCGCGCCGGGCAAGGCGCAGGCCGCCTGCACGCTGAACCACTGATCCATGACCAGCGGGTTGTCCTTGAAGAAGTCGGCAAAGCTGGCCAGGGCTGCGGCCTTCTCGGTTTCGAACGGCGAATTGACCAGCACCGCCAGGGCGGTCAGGCGTTCGGTCATATTGTCGGCGTTCTCGAACTGCTCCAGACAGGCCGCCAGCACCTCGGCCTTGGCGCTGAGCATCAGGTAGGACAGCGCAATGTTCTGCAGGCTGCGCCGGGCAAAGTGCTCGGCCTCGGCGATATAGGCAGTGCCACGGGAAAGCTCGCGGTTGGCCTGATAACGCGCCCAAAGCAGATCGAACAGCGCCGCCGACAGTTGCTGGCGAGCAAACTCGCGGGCCGCGTGGATGGCCTCGACATCGGCCACCTCGCTGATTTCGGTCAGGTAGGCCTCACCCGGCAGCGAGAGCATCTCGGCGACCATGGCCTGATCCAGTTGTTCATTGGCCAATACGCTGCGCAGGGCCGCAACCAAGCGCTGATCGAGCACCAGGGCTTCACCGCGCTGATGCTGGCCGATCAGCTCCTGCAGCACCTGTACCGACAACTGCTGCCCCGCTTCCCAGCGGTTGAAGCCATCGCTGTCATGCTGCATCAGGAACATCAGTTGATCGCGGCTGTAGGGGAAGCTCAGCTTGACCGGCGCGGAGAAGCCGCGCAGCAGCGATGGCAGCGGCTGCTCGGCGATATCGACAAAGGTCAGCACCTGCTCGGCCTGGTCGATGGCGAATACCCGCGAGGCCGCGCCGGCCTGAGCTTCGCCCTGCAGACGCAGCGCCAAGGCCTGGCCCTGAGCACCAATCAGGCCCAGCTCCACGGGAATCACAAAGGGCAGCTTCTCGCTTTGCCCAGGCGATGGCGGGCAGCTTTGCTGGAAGCTCAGGCTGTAGGTCTTGGCCGCGGCGTCATAGTGCTCGCTGACCGTCAGGCGCGGCGTGCCGGCCTGGCTGTACCAGCGCTTGAACTGGGTCAGGTCGATGCCATTGGCCTCTTCCATGGCACGGATAAAGTCATCACAGGTCACGGCCTGGCCATCATGGCGCTCGAAGTACAGGTCGCTGCCCTTGCGGAAGCCCTCGGCACCGACCAGGGTGCGAATCATACGCACCACTTCCGAGCCCTTCTCGTACACCGTCAGGGTGTAGAAGTTGGAGATCTCCATAAAGGCGTCCGGGCGCACCGGGTGGGCCATGGGGCCGGCATCTTCGGCGAACTGATGGGTACGCAGGTAGGCCACGTCCTCGATGCGTTTGACCGTGCGCGAGTGCATATCGGCGCTGAACTCGGCATCGCGGAATACGGTAAAGCCTTCTTTCAATGACAGCTGGAACCAGTCGCGGCAGGTCACGCGGTTGCCCGACCAGTTGTGGAAATACTCGTGGGCCACCACCGCCTCAACCCGCTGGTGGGCGGCATCGGTGGCGGTTTCGGCGCGGGCCAGTACGCAGCTGGAGTTGAAGATATTCAGGCCCTTGTTTTCCATGGCCCCCATATTGAAGTCGTTGACCGCGACGATCATAAAGATGTCCAGGTCGTACTCACGGCCGTACACCTCTTCGTCCCATTTCATGGATTTTTTCAGGCTGTCCATGGCGTGCTGGCACTTGTCGATATTCTCCGGCTCGACATAGATGCGCAGCGCCACTTCGCGCGAACTCATGGTGGTAAAGCTGTCTTCCACGCACCAGAGGTCACCGGCGACCAGGGCGAACAGGTAGGCCGGCTTCATAAAGGGGTCTTGCCAGGTCGCCCAGTGACGACCACCTTCCTCACTGCCGCTGGCAATCGGGTTGCCGTTGGACAGCAGCACCGGGTAGCTGTGCTGCTCGGCGCTCAGGGTGGTGGTGAACTTGCTCATCACGTCTGGGCGGTCGAGGTAATAGGTGATCTTGCGAAAACCCTCGGCCTCGCACTGGGTGCAGAACATGCTGCCGGACTTGTACAGCCCTTCCAGCGCGGTGTTGCTTTCCGGGTGGATGCGTACGCTGCTGTCGATCACAAAGCTGGCGGCGGTTGGCTGCAGGCTCAGATGGCTGTCGCTCAGCTGGTAATCGCCGGCACTCAGCTCGCGGTCATCCAGCGCCACCGACAGTAGCTCAAGCTGCTGACCATCCAGCACCAGCGGCGGCAGGCCTGCGCCTGCAGCCGGATTGCGGCGCATCACCAGTTGCGCGTGCACCAGGGTGTGGTCATCGAACAACTCGAAGGTCAGGTGCGTTTCATCGATCAGATAATCCGGGGCCTGGTAGTCCTTGAGGTAGATCATCTTCGGCTGTTCGGTGCGCATGGCTTGTGGCCCTTTGTCTGCGGCGCGCGGGCGCCGGGTTCGCGAATAGAAAACTCAGGCGGCCAGTTCGTGAACGGCCAGCTGGTAAGCAGTGTATTTGCGGATATTGATCACGCCGGTGTCGAACATCAGGTACTGACCCTTGATGCCCAGCAGGGTGCCCTCGGCCAGCGGATTCTTGTCCAGGTTGAAACTGTTGATCTTGGCCGGATAGGCCTCAATCGGGTAGGCAATCTGCACCACGGCTTGATCGCTCAGCGGCTGAATCGCCTGGATGCCAAAGCGCTGCTGCAACTCGGTGAGCCCGCTGCCGCAACTGGCAAACAGCTGCTCGCGCACGGCCAGCAGGTCCACTGGCGCGGCATCGCCCTTGAGCAGCGCGCGCCAGTTGGTCTTGTCCGCCACCTGACTGCGCAGCAGGTCTTCGACAAAGCCGGACTGCTGGCGGGTGGCAACCCGCAGAATCGGCAGGGCCTGACTCGCGCCCTGATCGATCCAGCGCGTGGGAATCTGGGTGGCGCGGGTGATGCCAACTTTCACCCCGGATGAGTTGGCCAGATAGACCACATGATCGGTCATGCAGAACTGCTCGCCCCAGCTCGGCTCGCGGCAGGTGCCGGCCTCATAGTGGCAGCGCTCCGGGCTCATGATGCAGATATCGCACTGCGCCAGCTTCTGCATGCAGGGGTAGCAATAACCCTGGCTATAACTGCTCTTGGTCTTGCGCCCGCAATGGCTGCAGTGGATCGCCCCAAGAAACTCCAGACGCAGGCTCTTGCCGATCAGCGGATTGACCGGCAGCAGTTCATCGCCCAGGCGAAAGCTGTATTGCACCGGCGCATCCAGCTGCGCCGCCATTTTGCTCAGGGCGCCACGGGCCAGCTCACTCATCAGTGCAGGGTATCCGTGGACTTGAACAGCAGATTGGGTACCGGCTCGGACTTGGAGCCGCATTCCTGCGGGCCCATATAACCGATGCGTTCTTCTTCCGGCAGATTCTGGATTTCCCAGGCGATCAAGGCCTGCAGGGTCAGTTCCTTCTGCTCCTGGCTCAGCTTGCGGCCATCGGGCCATTTGCCGATTTCCACAGCCAGCTTGAGGCTCTGGTAGATCTCCGGGGTGATGTTTTCGATTGCTTCAAGAAAGGACGACATGGACGCCTCCAAATACAAAGTGGCAGTTTAACCAGACCGGCGCGCCAGCGCACCGCCCACCAGCCCGGTCAGGCAACCGGCCAGCAGGCCACCGACATGGGCGGCATTGGCGATGGCACCGAATTGCAGCAGTTCGAAGATGCCGGTCATGCAGATCAGTAACCAGGCCAGCATCATCACCAGCACGCCCGGCGGCAGGCGATAGGCCGCACTGGGGGCCAGGCGCTGGAACAGCCAGCAATGCCCGAGCAGGCCATAGAGCACCCCGGACAGGCCACCAAACAGCGAAGGCCCGGCCCACAGGTACTGGGCGAAATTGGCCGCCAGGCTGAATACCAGGGTCAGCCCAAGCAGGACCCACGGCCCCTGGCGCGCCTCGACACGGCGACCCAGCTCCCAATACCAGAGCGTATTCATCGCCAGGTGAAGAATGCCGAAATGGATCAGCATCGGCGTCAGCAGCCGCCACCACTGACCGCTGGCCAGGGTCAGACTGAGGTTGCCGAAGTAGATGTACTCACCCTCGAGGCGAAAGTCGACAAAGCTCAGCCAGCTGATCACATCGTAGTTATCGCCCAGCAGGGTCAGCCCGGCGACCACGAAGGTCAGCAGCAACAGGCTGGAGGTCAGCAGGCTGTTTTTCAGCTGGCCGATAAAACCCGGGGTCGAATCTGCGGCCAAGGCCGTGGACGGCGGCACCTGCAGGGCGTCGTCGCCCTGGGGGTAACGCGCATACAGCTCGCGCACCTGCTCGGCCAGTTGCTCGCCGGGCACCCAGAGCACCTGTTCGCCGGCTTCTTCGGCGACCCGATGGGGCACCTGCAAACGCTGCAACAAGGCGATAAAGGCGCTCAGATCGACCTGCACCGGCAGGCGCATGGCGGCTACCGCACTCATGGCTGCACCTCGACCCAGACAAACTTGTGCGGGTCCAGGCGCTGTTCCTGATCCAGGCGGTAGGCCACCAGCTTGCCATTGAGCACCGCGCTGTAATCCAGGCAGGCCAGGTTGGGCCGAATCGGCGCGGGCTTGCCACTGCGCCAGTAATGGCCGACGAACAGCAGCGGCTCATCGGCGGCGTATTTCAGCAGCTCGGTCTTCTGCATCTCGGTCAAGGGCATCTGCGCCGCCAGCTCCGGCAGGGCATCGGGCTGGAAAACGATATCGCCATAGGTCTGCGGGTCTTCTTCCCAGAACTTGGTGCGAAAGTGCGCACGGGTAAAGCCGTCGTCGCTGGTCAGGGTCATGCCATGGGGCAGGCGCATATCGGTGCCGCGCAGCAGGCGGTCGAGTACGGTATTGGCAAAGCTGCCGGGCACCGCCGAAGCCTGGAGGAAGTGCTCGTCGATACAGGCATCGGCGAACAGGCCGCGCAACGGCTCGATCAGCCCGGCATCCCAGCAGGCATGCACCACGCGGAAACGTCCGGCGTCGATAAACAGCGGCAATTCATAGAACCAGTCGAGAAACTCGCGCCATTCCGCCGGATAGGCCTCGAACTGCTCCAGGGTTTCCCTGATCAGCCGGGCGTGCCGCGGCGTATGCTCGCGAACGAACTGCCGGCCACTGCCGGGGGCCGCCGGGGTGCTCCAGCCCAGGGCGTTGAACTCGTGATTGCCCATGATGCACAACGCCTGGCCGGCGACGACCATGTCGCGCACCAGGTGCAGGGCCTCACGGATGCGCGGGCCACGGTCGACCAGATCGCCGAGGAAGATCGCCATGCGCTGCGGATGACGCCAGACGCCCGCCTGCAGGCGATAGCCCAGGGTCTCCAGCAGGCGCGCCAGGGTCTTGGCACAGCCATGGATATCGCCGATCAGGTCGTAGCCACGGGCAGGATCGAGGTCCATTCAGTCGCCCCCGCCACCGAGCCGACTGCCCCAGCCCAGCTTGGTCCGACAGACCTCGTAGTAGTTGTGGTCCAGCGGGTGGATCAGGCGCAGCTTCTGCGACTTCTTGGCCACGGTGACGGTGTCGCCGGGGGCACAGGTGAAGTGGTTCTGGCTGTCGCAGGACACCTGCGGATAGAGCTGCAGGTCCTTGGATACGACAATCTTCAACTCGCTGTTGCCGTCCACCACGATGGGCCGGCTGGACAGCGTATGCGGGTACATCGGCACGATCACGATGGCATCCAGCTTGGGATGCATGATCGGCCCGCCGGCAGACAGCGCATAGGCGGTGGAGCCGGTCGGGGTGGCGACGATCAGACCGTCGGCCTTCTGGCTGCAGACGAACTGGCCGTCGATATACAGCTCGAACTCGATCATCCGGTTCGACTTGCCGGGGTGCAGCACCACGTCATTCAAGGCATCGCCCTGGCCAATAGCCTCGCCATGCCGACGCACTTCGGCCTCGAGCAGAAAGCGGTTCTCGGTCAGGTAATTGCCTTCCAGCACCTGGGCGACCTTGAGTTCCAGCTCGTCGGGGCGGATATCGGTGAGAAAGCCCAGGCTGCCGCGGTTGATCCCCAGTACCGGGACCTTGTGCCGGGCCAGGGCGCGGGCCGCGCCGAGCATGCTGCCATCGCCACCGACCACTATCACCAGGTCGCACACCTCGCCGAGGATCTTGCGTGACGAGGTCTGCAGGCCATGGCCCGGCAGCACCTCGGCGATGGTGTCCTCGAGGATCACATGCAGATGGCGGTCGAGCAGAAACCTTTTCAGTCGGCGAATAGTGTCGAGCACCTGGGTACTGCCCAGCCGACCGATAATGCCGATATTACGAAACTGTTCCATGGTGCTCCCGCAAGACTCTGGATCTAGAGGGTTTCGATTATGGGCGAAAGCCGGCAACAGCGGCAAACTTGCCGGTGCCGGCCGCGTCGGCAGGCCGAGCAACTTCAGTCGGCCGGGCATTCGGGGCTATGCTCGGAGCATGACGCCCTTCGACACGCTGACCGACCTGCCCACGCTACTGCGCCAACCCCCGGTGCGCGACCTGGCCTGGGCGCTGCTTTCGCCACCGCTGCTCGACAGCACGCCCCTGCCCCAGCGCCATCCGCTCAGCGCCAGCCGCTGGAGCCGCAACCCGGGCCTGCTGGCCGACTGGCTACGCAGCCTGGATGCCGACAGCGGCGCGCTGCAGCACTGGCTGGCGCAAAGCTCGGTACGTCGCCTCGGCCTGTACTACGAACGGCTCTGGCAGTTCGCCCTGAACGCCGCCCCCGATGTCGATGTGCTCGCGGCCAATCTGCCCATTCGGCAACAGGGCCATACCCTGGGTGAGCTGGATCTGCTGCTGCGCGATGAACAGGGCGTGCATCACCTGGAACTGGCGATCAAGCTCTACCTGGGCCCGGAACAGGCCGGCGGCGAGGATCAGGCCCACTGGCTGGGCCCCGGCAGTCATGACCGCCTGGACCTCAAGCTCGCCCACCTGTGCCAGCATCAACTGCCCCTCTCGGCCGGCAGCCAGGCCCTGTCGGTACTCGCCGAACTGGATATTCAACAGGCTCAGGCCGCCCTCTGGCTGGCGGGCTACCTGTTCTACCCCTGGCGGCACGGCTGTAAGGCTCCACAAGGTGCCAACCCGCAACACCTGCGCGGGCGCTGGTTGCACAGACGCGACTGGGCGGAATTCGCCAGCCGCCCCGCTGCCGGCTATTGGCAGCCCCTGGCGCGCCAGGCCTGGCTGGCACCGGCGCGCCTGGCAAACGCGGCACCGTACACGCCCGCACAGCTCGAACAGTGGCTGACGGCCTTACCGGCACAGGCCAATGCACAGCTGCTGGTGCGTCTAGTCGAAAGCCCCGCAGGGGATTGGCTGGAAGCCGAACGGGCGTTTCTGCTCAATGACCGCTGGCCCGACCAGGCGACCTGAGCGCTTAGCGGCTGCGCTCGGTGCGCCCGCCCGAACGGGCCAGATAGCCGGAGCCACTTTCACAGAGCAAGGCATCGCGCTGCACCGCCGGCAGGGCATCGACCCCGTCGCGCAGGGCGTAGGCACTAAACCCCAGCTGCGACAGCAGGAAAACCGCACTGGCGCTGCGCTTGCCGCTGTCGCAGTAGCACAGGTAGATGCGCTGCTTATCCAGCAGGCGCGCCTTCAGGCGCAGCAACTGCAGGGGCATATTCAGCGACTGCAGGGCATGGGCGCGCTCGTACTCGCTCTGCAGGCGCACATCCAGCCACTGCGCCCCCGCGCTGAGCAGGCGCGAGGCCTCCCCCAGGGAAACCTCATCGACCACCGGGGCCTTGAGCAGGGAAAAGAAATCCTGCCGATCCAGGCGCAGTACCACACCGGCTTCGAGCATGGTCACCGTGGCATTGCGCGGGCTGTCGGCGAGCAGCGCTTCCTCGCCGAAACAGGCCCCTACTTCCAGCTCGGCCAGCACCTGCTGGTCGCTGCCGGCCCCGCGCATCACCTCGGCCCGGCCGCTGTTGAGGAAGTAGCAGCAATCGCCCGGCTCGCCTTCACTGAGTACCCGGCTGCCCGCGGGCAACTCGATCCGCTGCAACCGTTCGAGCATGGCGCGCACGTTGGAAGGCGGCACCTTGGCAAACAGCGGATTTGCCAGCAGCTGCTCCAGCCACTCCACCTCTTCGTGATTCTGGCCGAGTTCCAGCAGCAGGTCCTGATAGGCCAGCCGCCAGGTCAGCAGGCGGTTGAGCGTCGCACTGTCGAGTGCCAGTACGCTGGCATCGCTCAGGGCGCGCGCCTCGTGCAAACGCGGCAGGCTGGGCGACAGGGGGTGACAACTGGCCTCAGTGCCGGCGCGCAACAGCTGCTGCTGGCCATCGGCGGACTGCAATTGCAGCTCACCGGCCAGCAGGTAATAGGTCACACGGGCCTGATCGCCCAGACGGAACAGCGATTGCCCGGCCAACAACGGCTGCGGCACCAGCTGCCCACGCAATTCACGCCATTGCTGCTCGGACAGCACATTGAGTGGTGTAAGGCTGCGCAGCTGTTCGGGATTGAGGGGTTCGCTCATGGAAATGCTCGGGCTCCGCTGGTCAAGAGTCAGCCTAGCCGGCCGGCTTGCTGGTATCGCTGCAGTGCTGCTGCACGCCCTTGCAGGCCACCCGTGTGGACAAACAGCAGGCGGCTGCCACGGGCAAAGTAACCGGCCTCGACCTGCCCGCGCAACGCCATTAATGCTTTGCCGGTATACAACGGCTCCAGCGGCAAACCGCTGGCCGCCTCGCTGGCAAAGATAAACTCGAGCAACTCGTCATCGACCGCGGCAAAGCCGCCACGGCAGGCCTCCAGCAACTGAAAGAAACCGCCCGTCATCCCACCGGCCTGCAGGATGGCCTGCACCTGCTGCTGCACGCCGTGATCGGCCGGCACCGCCAGCGCGCCATACACCGGGCGGCCCCCCGCCTCGGCCAGCAGCAGACCGGCCAGGGTGGTGCCGGTACCCGCGGCCAGCCACCAGCCGTCATAGTCGTCCCAGCCCAGGCCAGCCAATTGCCGACGTGCCAGGGTCAGCAAGGCGGCGCAGCCCAGGGCACCGGGCAAACCACCACCACCCTCGGGCACCGTAGAGAAGCCCGGGTAAAGCGCCAGCCATGGCTCCCAGAATCCCGCTTGATGGCGGGCACGATAACCGCCATAGCCGAGCCAGTGCAGTTGCATGCCGAACGCCTGCAGATCGCGCACAGTGGGCGTGTCCTGCGGCTCACCACGCAGCAAGCCCACTGTGGCGAAACCGAAACGCCGACCGGCCGCGGCCAGGGCGTGCAGATGATTGGAATGAGCCCCACCGAGGCTGATCAGGCCCTCGGCCCCCGCAGCGGCGGCGGCCTGCAGATGATGGCTTATCTTGAACCACTTGTTGCCGCTGATCAGCGGGTCGATCAGGTCCAGGCGCAGCACCGCCAGTTCGATACCGGCGGCGGCCGACCAGGCGAACCCCAGGGGCTGCAGCGGTGCATCGGGGCTCCAGTCAGGCAGAACGACTGGCACTAACTGACGGTACGCAGGCGGCTACTGGCCTTGTGCCGGGCACAGCAGTTGCTGTCACCGAGGATAAAGCGACTCGGCGTGTCTACCCGATCGATTGGAATGGCGCAGCGTTCGCCGCTGGGCAACAGGGCCTCGCAGCTCGGCTGTTGATAGTGCAGCAGCCAATGCCGGTACTGCTCTTCGGTGACAAAACACTTGGCCGCCGCATAGGCCATGGGATTGTCCTGATAGGCGGCGATGTCCTGCAATGGAATGGTCAGGTGCCCGGCCCCCGGGTGATACACCACAAACACCACGCCGAGCTTGGCCAGGCGCTCTAGAATCTGATCCCCACCCTGGCTGGCGAGTTCGGCATAAGCGCGCTTGAGCCGGGTGATTTCCTGCAGCGACTGCGTGTCCTGCTCCTTGCGGTAGGCCAGTTCCACATCGCGAATGGCAATCTGTTCCTTGTATTCCACCACCGCCGAAGCGATTTTGGCCTGCATTTCGCTCTCGAACTGCGCGCGCAGCACATCGCTCTCGCTGCGGCCATGCAGTTCCAGATTGCGCAGCTGTTTGGTCATCTCCTCGCGCGAGGACTGAAAGCTGGCAGCCTGCACCGCCAGTTGCGCCTTGAGGCTGGCATTCAGCTCGGCCTGCTGACGCAGCGCCTGCTGCAGTTCCTCGACCTGCACCTGACGCTGTTTGTTATCGGCCTCGCTGGCCAGCTTGAGCTTGGCCAGTTCCTCCTCATGCTGCTGGCTGAGGCTGCTGATGCGCAAACGCTGCTGCTTGATCAGTTGCGCGGTTTTCAACCGATGCTCCTGGTCGAGCTTGTCCTTGGCCTTGGCACCCTCCTCCGGAACGAAATCCGGGGCGTACCATTTGTCTTCGGAGGCCATTTGCAGGCGCTCGGTCACCACCGCCTGGGCGTTTTCCTCTTCGACCAGAATGCCCAGGTTATTGCGCCGCACCGCGTCACGCAGCAGCACCAGATCATTCTGCCCGGGGGCCAGGTTGGGGTCCCACAGGTGCATCTGGTGCCAGGACACCGGGCACTGACTACGGCAGCCCAGCCGAATCGGCCCGGCACCCAGGTCGGGACCGCGCCCGGCACGCTCGGCCAGGTGCTGCAGGGGAATATTCCAGCCGGAATCGGGTGCGCCCTTTTCGTCGAAATCCAGGTAGAAAAACACCGCGGCCTTGATCATCAGGCGTGGATTGATCGAGACATAGGCAATGCGCATCTGCTGATCGGCAAACTCCGGCATATTGACCACGCCGTCGAGCAAGGCCTCGAACTCGGTAAAGAACATCTGCTTGCAGATACCGCCGCGCTCACTGAAGAACATCACGGCTTCAACCATCTGCGGCTTGTTCTGCATGCTCATCGGTTTCCCTCTAGGGCCGAAACGGAACAATCCGTTCAACTGGCAGCACAGCCCGCACGACAGCGAAAAACCGCCACGCCCGGCATGCACCAGCAAGATTTTGGCAGGTTATACGCGGCCTCAATTTCAGGCGCTACACCTATATTCAGGCAAGTCTAGGGGAAAAACCGCAGCCAGCAATGTGACTGGGTTGGCAGTCGCCCGGCCAGCAGGCCGATAAACGCCTGCGGCGGGGCAAAACTGTGATGGGTTTGGTGCAACGGCTCAGGCTTTCGTGCCGGCCAGGTAGGGAGCCAGGCGTCGCCCCATCTCCTCGCCGAGCGCCTGCAAGCCACTGAGCGGGCGAATCATGACCTCGAACTCGACGATCTTGCCGGCCTCGTCGAAGCGGATCATATCGATCCCCTTGAGCTCGCGCTCACCCACCCTGGCGCTGAACTCCAGCACCACACTGAGACCATCGGCACTGGCCAGTTCACGGTGGTAGGCAAAATCGACGAACACCTTGCTTACGGTATTGAGAATCAGCGACACCATGGGCGCACCGATATAGGGTTTGTGCGCCACCGGTGAGCGGAACACCGCCTGCGGGTGCAGCAGTTCAGGCAATGGGCTCAGGTCGTTGTTCTGCATCAGGCCATGCCACTGGGCCAGCGTGGCGGCGGCGGCCGGTTGCAGTTGAGGGTTCTCGGACACGGGCTTTTCCTTATTGTGTTGGGTCACATAGCAAACGGCCCGCACTAGGCGGGCCGTTGTTCGGTCAGAGTTCGGCGGCGAGGCGCGAGCCCTGGTTGATCGCGCGCTTGGCATCCAGCTCCGCGGCCACGTCGGCACCGCCGATCAGGTGCACGTTCTGCCCGGCGGCGAGCAGCTCCTCCTGCAGTTCGCGCAGCGGATCCTGGCCGGCGCAGACGATCACGGTGTCCACCGGCAGCACCTGCGGCTCGCCGCCGGCGATGCTGATATGCAGACCAGCGTCATCGACCTTGAGGTATTCAACCGAATTGAGCATCTGCACGTTCTTGTTCTTCAGACCGGCGCGATGAATCCAGCCGGTGGTCTTGCCCAGGCCGTCGCCAACCTTGGACTTCTTGCGCTGCAGCAGGAACACCTGACGCGCCGGGGCGTGAGGCTCGGCCTTGATCCCGGCGACGCCGCCGCGGGCCTCCAGGGCCGCGTCGATACCCCATTCCTTCCAGAACTCCTCGCGGTTAAGGCTGGTCGACTCGCCCTGATGGGTGATGAACTCGGACACATCGAAACCGATACCGCCGGCACCGATCACCGCGACCTGCTGGCCGACCGGCTTGCGCTTGAGGATGGCGTCCAGATAGCTGATCACCTTGGCATGCTCGATGCCTGGAATGGCCGGGGTACGCGGCGCGATACCGGTGGCCAGGATGATCTCGTCATAGCCACCCTGAGCCAGCTCGGCGGCCGAAACGCGGGTATTCAGGCGCAGGTCGACGTGGGTGGTTTCCAGCTTGCGCTTGAAATAGCGCAGGGTTTCGAAGAACTCCTCCTTGCCCGGCACACGCTTGGCCACGTTGAACTGGCCGCCAATCTCGCTGCCCGAATCGAACAGGGTCACGCTATGGCCGCGCTCGGCGGCCACCGTAGCGGCGGACAACCCGGCCGGGCCGGCACCGACCACGGCAATCTTCTTCACCCGGGCGGTGGGGATATAGTTCAGCTCGGTTTCGTGGCAGGCACGCGGGTTGACCAGGCAACTGGTCAGCTTGCCGCCAAAGGTGTGGTCCAGGCAGGCCTGATTGCAGCCGATGCAGGTATTGATCTCGTCGCTGCGGCCTTCTGCAGCCTTGTTGACGAAATCCGGGTCGGCGAGGAAGGGACGCGCCATCGACACCATGTCCGCATCGCCCTCGGCCAGCACCTGTTCGGCGATTTCCGGGGTGTTGATGCGGTTGGTGGTGATCAGCGGAATGCTTACTTCGCCACGCAGCTTGGCGGTGACCTTGGTAAAGGCCGCACGCGGCACCTTGGTGGCGATGGTCGGGATACGCGCTTCGTGCCAGCCGATACCGGTGTTGATCAGGGTCGCACCGGCTTTCTCGATGGCCTTGGCCAGCAGGACGATTTCGTCCCAGGTGCTGCCACCCTCGACCAGGTCGAGCATGGACAGACGGTAGATGATGATGAAATTCGGCCCTACGGCCTCACGCACACGGCGAACGATTTCCACCGGCAGGCGCATGCGGTTTTCGTAGCTGCCGCCCCAGCGGTCAGTGCGGTGGTTGGTGTGGGCCACCAGGAACTGATTGATGAAGTAGCCTTCCGAACCCATGATCTCGACGCCGTCGTACTCGGCCTGCTGGGCCAGCATGGAGCAGTTGATAAAGTCCTGGATCTGCTTCTCGATGCCCTCCTCGTCCAGCTCACGCGGCTTGAACGGGTTGATCGGAGCCTGGATGGCGCTCGGGGCCACCGACTTGGGGCTGTAGGCATAACGACCAGCATGGAGGATCTGCATGCAGATCTTGCCGTCGGCCTCATGCACGGCACGGGTGACGATCTTGTGCTTCTCAGCTTCTTCGGCGGTGGTCAGCTTGGCTGCACCGGAATACACCCCACCTTCGTCGTTCGGGCCAATACCACCGGTCACCATCAGGCCAACACCGCCACGGGCACGCTCAGCGAAATAGGCGGCCATGCGCTCGAAGCCACCCGGCTTCTCTTCCAGGCCGGTGTGCATGGAGCCCATCAGCGCACGGTTCTTCAGGCTGGTAAAACCCAGGTCCAGCGGGGCAAGCAGGTGCGGGTAAGGAACGGCGGTCATGGAAGTCTCCACATCAGACATAGCTGTTTCACGAAAATGCCGCGGCTTCAATCGAGCCACAGTCGATATGGGATAGACGATAAAGAGCCCACCCGCACGGCTCAATGACCCAAAGTGACAACTTATTGATCAAAACGTGCAGCACTGCTTGGCAAGCACAGCGCCGCCCCCTACCCTGAGCCTTCACTATTTCAGCAGCGCCCGAGCCATGCCTGAACGCCTCAACCAGTCTTTTCTCAGGGAATGCAGATGAAACGCTCAAGAGTCCGCCTGGGCGACCTGGCGGTAGGTTTTGTCGACAGCCTGGCAGCCGCCATGCGCAGCCTGGGGCAGGACCCGCAGCCCCTGCTGCTCAGCTACGGCCTCGACCCCGCACGCCTGGCCGAGCCCCGCGCGCGATTATCGATTCCACGCTATATGCGCCTGGGCCATAGTGCCATTCAGCAAACCGCAGAGCCCGGCATCGGCCTGTTGATGGGCCGCTGCAGCCGCCTCAGCCAGGTCGGTCTGGCCGGCGTGACCGCAGCCCAGGCCCCGACCGTGCGCGAAGCCGCGCGCACCCTGATCCGCTTCGAGCCGCTGTATGCGGCCAACTACCGCGGCCAATCCAGCCTGCACGAGGACGCCCAGGGTGCCTGGCTGCGCTTCTACTCGATCAGCCCCTACAACGACTACAACCGCTTCGTGATCGACTCAGTGCTGGCCAGCTGGGCCCAGCAACTAAGCAAGCTGGCGCAGCAGCCGCTGCCCGTGGAGAAGGTGCAGATCGAATTCCCCGCCCCCGACTATGCCGCGCAATACCCCGAACTCTTTGCCTGCCCGGTGGAGTTCGCCTGCGCCCATAACCAGCTGCGCCTGAACCAGCACAGCCTGAATATGCGCAATCCGGAACACTGCCCGAGCACCTGGCGGCATCTATTGGAGATTTGTGAGCGGGAACTGGAGCAACTGACCCGCACCCGCAGCCTGCGCGAGCGCATCACCCAGTTGCTCGGCCCCCTGCTGCATGGCCGCGAGCCGGACCTGAGCGAGGTGGCCGCGCGTCTGCAACTGCCGAGCTGGACATTGCGGCGCAAACTGGCCGAAGAAGGTACGCAGTTTCGCACCATCCTCAACGACACCCGCCGCGACCTGGCCATGGCCTATATCCGCGACACCGAACTGGCGTTCGGCGAAATCGCCTACCTGCTCGGCTTTGCCTCAGCCGAAGCCTTCCAGCGCGCCTTCAAGCGCTGGAACCAGCAAACCCCGGGGGAATACCGCCGCGAGCAGCGGCGGGCGCTATAACAACTCTAAAACGGATCAGAGCTCGGTAGCGTCTTCGTCGCGCTCCGGCACATCCTGCTCGGTGGCGCGAGCGTCCAGCAGCTCTTCTTGATAATCGTCCATTGCCTGTTCCTCCCACTCGATATGTCAGCAACCGCTCATTGCGTAAACAAAGAGCATGCCAATAAAGCTAGAGGAAGCTGATGAACACAAGATGACAGGTTGTCGCGCAACCAGATTCAGGCCAATCGCCAGAAATCACAGACAATAAAAAACCCGCTGATATCGCTATCAGCGGGCTTCATATATGGCGCAGCGGACGGGACTCGAACCCGCGACCCCCGGCGTGACAGGCCGGT
>CAZOEC010000083.1:0-21899 GCA_964578635.1 uncultured Pseudomonas sp. | reverse complement strand
GGGCATAGGAAGGATCGGTAAGGATTTCCTGATAGCCGGTCATGGCGGTGTTGAAAACCACCTCTCCAATAGTCTGGCCATCGGCACCGATGGCCTCGCCGCGAAAAATACTGCCATCAGCAAGAGCCAAAATGGCAGGTTTAAGGGCTGGCTTACTCAAGAAAACCTCCGAAGATCGAAACGTGAAGCAAACGCAGATTGTAAAAAAGCGGGATGACGTATCAACCGTCACCCCGCTTTTTTATCTGATTCATTCTGCGCAACTTTAGTGGACACACTAAAGCGGGAAGCTTACAGAAAAATGCCTTTTTGGTCCACCGCAAGATGCGAGCAACTCGCAAAAAGGCATCCTGGGCCTGACAGCCCGCTTAATTGAGCCCCAGTCAAGTGAGACCCAACACATCCTGCATGTCGTACAGACCAGGCTGTCGCCCCTGCAGCCACAGCGCCGCGCGCACCGCACCCTTGGCGAAGGTCATACGGCTCGACGCCTTGTGGGTGATTTCCACCCGCTCGCCATCGGCGGCGAACAGCACGGTGTGGTCGCCGACCACATCACCGGCACGCACGGTGGCGAAGCCTATGGTCTCGCGCTCGCGGGCACCGGTCTGACCTTCACGGCCATACACCGCGACTTTCTGCAGATCCCGCCCCAGGGCATTGGCCACCACCTCACCCATACGCAGGGCGGTGCCGGACGGCGCATCGACCTTATGCCGGTGATGAGCTTCGATGATCTCGATATCCACCTCGTCGCCCAGCACCCGCGCGGCGGTGTCGAGCAACTTCAGGCACAGATTGACGCCAACGCTGAAGTTGGCGGCAAACACGATGGGGATCTGCTTGCCAGCCTCGGCCAGCAACTGCTTCTCCTGCGGGGAAAAGCCGGTGGTGCCGATAATCATGGCCTTGCCGGCGGCGCGGCAGATTTCCAGGTTCTTCAGGGTGACCGATGGATGGGTGAAATCGATCAGCACATCGAATTGATCGAGCACCGCACTCAGATCACCGGACAGATTGACGCCAATCTTGCCCTGCGCCACCAGTTCACCGACATCCGCACCGACCAGGCTGCTATCGGCACGATCGATGGCCGCGCTCAGCTGCGCACCATCGGCCTGCTGCACCGCTTCGATCAGGGTCTTGCCCATGCGCCCGGCGGCGCCCATTACTGCGATACGTTGCATAGCTATCAGCTCCAAGCTGTCGCTACAGACTGCTGCCGCCGCTTAGCGACCGCGCAGCCTGTCAGCGGGATTTACAGGTCGCCAAAGAAGCGCTTCACGCCCTCGAACCAGCCATTGGCCTTCGGCGAGTGCGAGCTGTCACCCTCCAGGGACTTGCGGAACTCGTCCAGCAGTTCACGCTGACGCTTGTCCAGGTGCACCGGGGTTTCCACCACCACCTTGCACATCAGGTCGCCGGCACCGCCGCCGCGCACCGGGGCCACACCCTTGCCGCGCAGACGGAACATCTTGCCGGTCTGGGTGCCTTCGGGAATCTTCAGCTTGACCCGACCATCCAGGGTCGGCACTTCCAGCTCGCCACCCAAAGCCGCATCGGCGAAGCTGATCGGCACTTCGCAGTACAGGTGCTTGCCGTCACGCTGGAAGATCGCGTGCTCGCGCACGTTCACCACCACATACAGATCGCCCGCCGGGCCACCCATGGCACCCGCCTCACCTTCACCGGACAGACGAATACGGTCACCGGTATCGACGCCCGCAGGCACCTTCACCGACAGGGTCTTGTGCTCTTCCACCCGGCCATGGCCGTGGCAGGAGCCGCACGGGTCGGTGATCATCCGGCCACTGCCGTGGCAGCGCGGACAGGTCTGCTGCACCGAGAAGAAACCCTGCTGCATGCGCACCTGGCCGATACCGCCACAGGTGGTACAGGTCACCGGACTGGTGCCCTTCTTCGCCCCGGAGCCATCGCAGGTCTTGCAACCCACCAGGGTCGGTACGCGAATGGTCACCGTGGTGCCGCGCACCGCTTCTTCCAGATCCAGCTCCAGGGTGTAACGCAGATCGCTGCCGCGCTGCGCACCACCGCGCTGACCGCCACGACCGCCGCCGCCGAAGAAATCGCTGAATACATCGCCGAAGATATCCGAGAAATTCGCCCCACCCGGACCGCCACCGCCGCCACCCATCTGCGGATCGACCCCGGCATGGCCGTACTGATCGTAGGCCGAGCGCTTGCCGGCATCGGAGAGCACTTCGTAGGCCTCGTTGGCTTCCTTGAACTTCTCTTCCGAGGCTTTATCGTCGGGATTACGGTCCGGGTGATGCTTCATGGCCAGGCGGCGGTAGGCCTTTTTCAGCTCCGCCTCGCTGGCACCGCGCTCGACACCGAGCACCTCGTAATAGTCACGTTTAGCCATAAGTCTTCAATACCTTCAAATCGTCTGCTCCAGACACGCCAACGCGGGAGCAAGCTCCCGCGCGGCGGAACATGCCGGGCGCGACTCGCGTCGCGCCCGGCCAGAGCGGCATAAGCTCGCGCCTATTGGTGCCTATTTGTTTTCCTTGACCTCTTCGAACTCGGCGTCGACCACGTCGTCCGCTGCGTCCTTGGCCTCTTCACCGCCCTGGGCTTGTGCACCCGGCTGCGGCTGCTCGGCATACATCTTCTGCGCAAGCGGTGCGGTCACTTCGGACAGAGCGGCCATCTTGGCGTCGATTTCGGCCTTGTCGTCACCCTTGATCGCCACTTCCAGCGCGCTCAGGGCTGTTTCGATAGCAGTCTTCTCGTCAGCAGTGGCCTTGTCGCCAGCCTCGGTGATCATCTTGCGGGTGGCGTGCACCAGCTGATCGCCCTGGTTGCGTGCAGTGGCCAGCTCTTCGAACTTGCGATCTTCCTCGGCGTTGACTTCGGCATCACGCACCATCTGCTGAATTTCTTCTTCAGACAGACCGGAGTTGGCCTTGATCACGATCGACTGAGTCTTGCCGGTCGCCTTGTCTTTCGCGCCCACATGCAGGATGCCGTTGGCATCGATATCGAAGGTCACTTCGATCTGCGGTACGCCACGCGGCGCTGGCGGAATCTCGGCCAGGTCGAACTTGCCCAGGGACTTGTTACCGCTGGCCTGCTTGCGCTCGCCCTGCAGCACGTGAATGGTCACGGCGCCCTGGTTGTCGTCGGCGGTGGAGAACACCTGCGACTTCTTGGTCGGGATGGTGGTGTTCTTCTCGATCAGCGCGGTCATCACGCCGCCCATGGTTTCGATACCCAGGGTCAGTGGCGACACGTCGAGCAGCAGCACGTCTTTCACATCGCCCGACAGTACCGCGCCCTGGATAGCAGCACCCATGGCTACAGCTTCGTCCGGGTTGACGTCTTTACGCGCTTCTTTACCGAAGAAATCGGTCACCAGCTTCTGCACCAGTGGCATGCGGGTCTGACCGCCAACCAGGATCACGTCGTTGATCTTGCTGATGTCGATACCGGCATCTTTCAGGGCGATGCGGCAAGGCTCGATGGTGCGCTGCACCAGGTCTTCAACCAGCGATTCCAGCTTGGCGCGGGAAATCTTCACGTTCAGGTGCTTCGGGCCGGTGGCGTCTGCAGTGATGTACGGCAGGTTCACATCGGTCGACTGGCTCGAGGACAGTTCGATCTTGGCCTTCTCAGCGGCTTCTTTCAGGCGCTGCATGGCCAGCGGGTCACCCTTGAGGTTCATGCCGCTTTCTTTCTTGAATTCGTCAACGAGGTAGTCGATCAGACGAATGTCAAAGTCTTCACCGCCCAGGAAAGTGTCACCGTTGGTGGCCAACACTTCGAACTGGTGCTCGCCATCGACTTCAGCGATTTCGATCACGGAAACGTCGAAAGTACCGCCGCCCAAGTCGTAAACGATCACGGTGTGATCGCCCTTCGCCTTGTCCATACCGTAAGCCAGAGCGGCTGCGGTTGGTTCGTTGATGATACGTTTTACGTCCAGGCCCGCGATGCGGCCGGCGTCTTTGGTGGCTTGACGCTGGCTGTCGTTGAAGTAGGCCGGAACGGTGATCACCGCTTCGGTCACTGGCTCGCCGAGGTAGTCTTCGGCGGTCTTCTTCATTTTCTTCAGAATTTCAGCCGAAATTTGTGGCGGCGCCATTTTCTGGCCGTTCACTTCAACCCAGGCGTCGTTGTTGTCAGCCTTGACGATCTTGTACGGGACCATCTGGATGTCTTTCTGCACAACTTCTTCGTCAAAACGACGACCGATCAGACGCTTTACCGCGTACAGGGTGTTGTGCGGATTGGTCACTGCCTGACGTTTGGCCGACTGACCAACCAGGATCTCGCCATCGTTGGCGTACGCGATGATCGACGGCGTGGTGCGCGCGCCTTCAGCGTTTTCAATAACTTTGGCCTTGCCGTTTTCCAGAACCGAGACGCACGAGTTGGTGGTCCCCAGGTCGATACCGATAATTTTGCCCATCTTCACTCTCCCGAAACTTTGATAATCCCGCCGCTGATCGTTGTCAGCAGCGGTAGCACTAAAACGCTTGACTCTTTAATGGGGGCAGCGCGGCGAATTTCAAGCCTGCTCATCGATCGATGGCGGCGCTTGTACCGGTGCCTTGCTGACCACCACCATGGCGGGGCGCAACAGGCGACCATTGAGCATATAGCCCTTCTGGAACACCTTGAGCACGCTGTTAGGCTCGACGCTGGTGCTTTCCTGCATCGCCATCGCCTGATGGTGCTCGGCGTTGAACGGCGCGCCGTGCGGATCAATGGCTTCCAACTGGTGGCGCTTGAGGGTGTCGCCGAACAGCTTGAGGGTCAGTTCCATGCCCTCACGGACTGCCTTGATCGCCTCATCATCCGGATTCGACAACTCAAGACCGCGCTCCAGGCTATCCACCACCGGCAACAGGTCGTTGGCGAATTTCTCCAGAGCGAATTTGTGCGCCTTCTCTACATCCTGCTCGGCGCGGCGGCGCACG
Source organism: uncultured Pseudomonas sp. (assembly GCA_964578635.1). Classification (GTDB taxonomy): domain Bacteria; phylum Pseudomonadota; class Gammaproteobacteria; order Pseudomonadales; family Pseudomonadaceae; genus Aquipseudomonas. The sequence continues at coordinate 16,953 of CAZOEC010000083.1, read as the reverse complement.
TTCTGCAGATCGGCAGCCATGCGCAGCGACTGATCCTGCGCAGCGGCCAGTTGCTCTTCCAGCGCTTGCACGCGGGCAACCAGGTCATCACCCGCAGCCGCTTCGGCAGCTGTTTGTACATCGGGGTTCTGCGTATCCAGGGTCTGTTCGTCAGCCATGCGTCTCTCCTCTTAAAATCCGACGCGAGCCTCAACTCACGTGCCTGACCGCTATATGGGGCCAAAAAATGTGGTTTCAAGGACAGCAGACGGATTGTCAGCTCACAAAAAAACACTGTATAAATAACCAGACATGAACTTGGGAGGCCCTCGCCATGCTGGTGCACCTGTCCGTACACAACTACGCCATCGTTGAACATCTTGATCTGGAACTGGACGCTGGCATGAGCGTGATCAGCGGCGAAACCGGTGCCGGCAAGTCGATCATGCTCGACGCCCTCGGCCTATGCCTGGGCGACCGCGCCGACAGTGGCGTGGTGCGCCCCGGTGCGGACAAGGCGGATATTCTCGCCAGCTTCGACCTGAGCGACATCCCCGAAGCGCGCGCCTGGCTGGCCGAGCGCGATCTGGACAACGACGGCCCGTGCATCCTCCGTCGGGTGATCACCGCCGAAGGCCGCTCGCGCGGCTATATCAATGGCGCGCCCTGCCCCCAGGGTGACCTCAAGGCCCTCGGCGAGCGCCTGATCGATATCCACAACCAGCACGAACACCAATCACTGCTCAAGGCCGACACCCACCGCCGCCTGCTCGACGAATACGCCGGCAGCCAGGAACTGGCGCGCCAGGTGCAACTGGCTGCCCAACGCTGGAAACAGACCAAGAGCGAACTGCAGCGCATCTCCAGCATCGGCGACGAACAGCGTGCGCGCCATCAGCTGCTCAGCTATCAGCTCGAAGAGCTCGACAATCTGGCCTTGGGCGAGAACGAGCTGGACAACCTGGAGCAGGAACACAAGAACCTGACCAATGCCGAAAGCCTGCTCAGCGCCTGTCGCCTGGTGATCGAGCAATGCAGCGAGAATGACGCCGGCAACGTGCTCTCGGCCCTGACCGGCAGCCTTAATCGCCTCGGTGCCTTCCAGGGCCAACCCGGAGCCTTGAGCGAAGCCACCAACCTGCTGGCCAGCGCGCAGATCCAGGTGGAAGAGGCGGTCGGCGAACTGAATCGCTTTCTCGACCACTTCGACGCCGACCCCGAGCGCCTGCAGCAGATGGAAGAACGCCTGGACGCGATCTACACCCTGGCGCGCAAGCACCGTATTCAGCCCGGCGAGCTGATCGCCATGCAGCAGCAGCTGTTCGAAGAACTGGAAAGCCTCAATGCCGACGACCAGGCCGCCGAACGCCTGGGCGAAGAGCTCGGTGCCTTCGAGCGCCATTACCAAGAGAAAGCCACGGAACTAAGCGCACTGCGCAACAAGGCCGCCAGCGCACTGGCCGCGGCGGTGGAGCTGGAAATGCAGAATCTGGGCATGCCCGGCGGACGTTTCAGCATCAAGCTGAGCGCCAACCCCAGCAACGAGCCGCACCCCAATGGCCTGGAGCAGCTGGAGTTCCTAGTCAGCGCCAACCCCGGCCAACCGCTGAAGGCCCTGGCCAAGGTCGCCTCGGGCGGTGAACTGTCGCGCATCAGCCTGGCGATTCAGGTGATCACCGCGCAAACCTCGCGGGTACCCACCCTGGTCTTCGACGAAGTGGATGTGGGCATCGGCGGCCCCACCGCCGAAGTGGTCGGCCAGCTGCTGCGCCGCCTCGGCGAACGCGGTCAGGTACTGACCGTCACCCACTTGCCGCAAGTCGCCGCGCAAGGGCATCAGCACCTGTTCGTACACAAGGTGCGTGACAACGATGCCACCCGCACCGCCGTGAGCAAACTGAGCCCAGCGCAGCGGGTCGAGGAAATCGCCCGCATGCTCGGCGGCGTCGACCTCACCGAAGAATCCCTGGCCCATGCGCGGCAGATGGTCGGTAGCGTCCAGGCCTGATCGAACAGACCGCAGAAAGCACAAAGGCGACCCGAGGGTCGCCTTTGTCATGCAGCAGTCAATCAGGTTTTCTTGCGCACATAGAGCACCAGATTGTGATCGACCAGCTCGAAACCGTGCTCTTTGACGATTTCTTTCTGACGCTTCTCGATCTCGGCGTCGAAGAACTCGATCACGTCACCGGAGTCGACACAGACCATATGGTCGTGATGGCCGCTATCCGCCAATTCGAAGACCGCATGACCGCCATCAAAGTTATGACGAACCACTAGACCTGCTGCTTCAAACTGGGTCAGTACGCGGTACACAGTCGCCAAACCTACGTCGTCACCCGCCTCCATCAGCGCCTTGTAGACATCTTCAGCACTCATGTGACGCTGACCGGCGTGGTCGAGCATTTGCAGAATCTTGACCCGTGGCAGGGTCACTTTCAGGCCAGCCTTGCGTAGTTCGCTATTTTCAACCATGGTCTGCTTTCTCACGGAAGCGGCTTCGCAGCTTCCTTTATTGCGGGTATGATCCGGGGTTATATTGCCCAGCCAAGATAGTGGAAGTCGCCCACCGATGCAAAAAACCAAACTCCTGCTGACCAGCCTTACCCTTACAGGGCTATTCGCACTCGCCGGTTGTTCATTCCCCGGGGTTTATAAAATCGACATCCAACAGGGCAATGTCGTCACGCAAGACATGATAGACCAGTTGCGCCCGGGAATGACCCGCCGGCAAGTGCGGTTTATCATGGGCAACCCACTGCTCACCGACACCTTCCACAGCAATCGCTGGGACTACCTGTACAGCATCCAGCCCGGTGGCGGACAGCGCCTGCAGGAACGCATCAGCGTCAACTTCAGCGCCGACGACCAGCTGGTAGGCCTGTCCGGTGACTTTATGCCGGGCGTCAGCCGCGACCAGGCCATCCTCGGCGAAGACAGCGGCGTGACCACGCCACAAGCCACGCCGCGCCCGGCAGTCGAAGAGAAACCGGCCCCCGGCTCGCTGCTGGAACAGATCCAGCGCGAGGTCGACAGCGTGCAGAGCGTCCCGGTACCGACCCCGGAACCGCTGGAAACCAGCCCGCAGTAACAGCAACGCATAAAAAAGCCCGGACACCTCCGGGCTTTTTTATGCGCGGCAAACCGCTCGCTACACCTCTTCGTCGTCCGCCTTGGCTTTGGCCGCCTTGGCCGCCCGCTGCTTGCGCACTTCTTTGGGGTCGGCGATCAGCGGACGATAGATTTCCACCCGCTCGCCGTCTTCCAGCACGCGCTCATCGGGCTTGGCGACCGCCTTGCCGAAGATACCCAGCGGACTGTTCTGCAAGTCCAGATCAGGGAAATGCGCCTGCATTCCCGATTGCAGCGCCGCCTGGCGCACCGTGGTGCCGTGCGGCAGGCTCAGGCGCAGCAACTTCTGCTTGTCGGCCAGGGCATAGACCACTTCGACCACAATGCTCTGCTTATCCATATAGCTGCTTGGCCCTTTGACAGAAGGCATCGACCAGGGTGTTGGTCGCCTGATTGAACAACGGTCCGAGGGTTGCCCGCACCAGCGGCCCGGCATAGTCGAAGGTCAGATCCAGGCTGATCTTGCAGGCCTTGTCACCCAGGGCCTTGAATTCCCAATGCCCATGCAACTGGGTGAACGGCCCCTCGACCAGCGTCAGCTTGATCAGCTCGCCAGACACCAGGGTGTTGGCGGTCACAAAGCGCTGGCTCAGGCCGCCCTTGGCCACCGCCAGGCTGGCGCGCATATGGGTCTCGCTGACCTCCAGCACCTCGCTGGCCGAACACCAGGGCAGAAACTGCGGATAGCTGGCGACATCGTTGACCAGGTCGAAAAGCGCCTGGGCCGGATAAGGCAGTAAAGCCGAACGCTGAATATGGGTGCTCATAACGCTATGGTTTCACTCAGGTAGCAGGCTGTCACTTGCTCAGCTCCGCAATAAAGACGATCAATACGCCAACAGGGGCGACAACGCGCACCAGCCAGTAGAGCAGATTGAATAACAGGGGATTCTTGATCGCCAGCTCGTCGCGTACCGCCTCGCGGTTCATCACCCAGCCGGCGAACAGGGCAAAGGCCAGGCCGCCCAGGGGCAGGAGAATACGACTGGTCAGGTAATCGATGCTGTCGAAGAAGTTGCGCCCGCCCTCGACACCCCACTGGTAGAGGTGGAAACCGTCCTCGGCAAAGACGAAGAACTTGGCCTCTGCACCGATATTGAACGACAGCACGGTACCCATGCCGACCACCCAGCAGAACAGCGCCAGCACACTGGTTACCAGCGCCCGACTACGCCCGCTGCGCTCGACAAAATAAGCTACCGCCGGCTCGAGCATGGAGATCGACGAGCTCCAGGCGGCTATCGCCACCAGGACGAAGAACACCAGACCCATGATCTGGCCGAAGGCGATAGTGCCGAAGGCGATGGGCAGGGTCACGAACATCAACCCAGGACCGCCACCCGGCTCCAGACCTGCGGCAAAAACGATGGGGAACAGCGCCAGACCGGCCGTCAGGGCCACCAGGGTATCGAGCAGACCAACGGCGATGACCGTGCTGCCGATCGAAGCCTTCTTCGGCATATAGGAGCCATAGACCATGATCGAGCCCACACCGACGCTGAGGGTGAAGAAGGCATGGCCCATGGCCGCGAGAATACCGTCCTGCACCTTGCTCGGGTCGAAGTGGAAGAGGAAATCAAAGCCCTGCATAAAATGCCCGGTGGTCAGGCTGTAGCCGAGCAGCACCAGCAACAGCACGAACAGCAGCGGCATCATGATCCGCAGGCTGCGCTCCAGACCGGCCACCACACCCTTGCCGATAACGATGGCGGTCACCAGCATAAACAGGCTGTGCCACAGGGTCAGCCGCCAGGGATCGCTGGTCAAACCACCGAAGGCGGCTCCCGCCCCCTCGGCGCTGATCCTGCGGAAATCGCCACGGCCCATGCCGAAGATGTAATCCAGCGACCAGCCGGCCACCACACTGTAAAAGGACAGAATCAGCAAGGCCGCCACCAGCCCGACCAGCGCCGCCAGCGACCAGTGCTTCGATGCACCCGCTTCGAGTGCCAGACTCTTCATGGCGTTGACCGGGCTCTGCCGGCCGCGGCGACCGATCAGGGTTTCCGCCAGCATGATCGGCACCCCGACCAGCACGATACACAGCAGGTACATGGCCACGAAGGCACCGCCGCCGTACATCCCGGTCATGTAGGGGAATTTCCAGATATTGCCCAGGCCGACGGCCGAGCCGGTCGCGGCAAGAATGAAAACCCACCGGCTGGCCCAGGCACCGTGGATCGAGACCTTGTCGTTCGCCATGTTCGGCTAGCCCGCTCTGCTTGCAAAAGATCGCGCATTGTCGGGGATTACCCGGAATGGCTCAAGCGCAGCCGAAATAGCCAGTAGCCATGACGAACGCAATCCCGCGTTTTGCCCTGCTCAGCACATGGCGCCCGCGCCACTGACTCCCTATAATGCGCGCCCTATGGCTAAACAAAAGAAACATCCGCAAGGCACCATCGCCCAGAACAAGAAGGCGATGCACGACTACTTCGTCGAATCCAGGTTCGAGGCAGGCCTGGTCCTGGCCGGCTGGGAAGTGAAAAGTCTGCGCGCCGGCAAGGCCCAGCTGGTCGACAGCTACGTGCTGCTCAAAGACGGCGAAGCCTGGCTGATGGGCTGCCACATCACCCCCCTGAAGACGGCCAGCACCCACGTGATCGCCGACCCGACGCGCACCCGCAAACTGCTGCTGAACAAACGCGAACTGGACAAGCTGTTCAGTGCCGTACAGCAGAAGGGCTATGCCTGCGTGGCGTTGTCAATCTACTGGAAAGCGCACTTGATCAAGTGCGAGATCGCCCTGGCCAAGGGCAAGAAGGACTTCGACAAGCGCCACACCGAGAAGGAACGCGACGCCGACCGCGAAGTGCAGCGGGCGATGCGCAGTAAAGGCAAAGACGACTGAACAGGTTATGCACTACAAAAAACGCCCCGCTGATGCGGGGCGTTTTCGTTAAAGCGCTCGACTCAACGCAATTCAGTAAAAGCCAGCTTGACGCCCAGCCCCACCAGCACGGTGCCCATCAGCCGGTCGAACCAGTGGCCCATACGTGCGAAACCGGCGCGTACCCGCTGGTGGCTGAACAGTTGCGCGACCATGCAGAACCACAGCGCGGTCGCCACGGCCAGGTAAACCCCGTAGCCCGCCTGCACCGGCAGCGGCGTATGCGGATTGATCACCACGGTAAACAGCGAGAGGAAGAACAGCGTGGCCTTGGGGTTCAGACCATTGGTCACAAAGCCGGCGACAAAGGCGGCGCGAGGCGAACGCACACCCTCGCCCAGGCTCAGCTCGGCCTCATCTGGACGGGCCGGCTTGGCGCGCAGCGCCTTGATGCCGATATACAGCAGGTAAGCGGCGGCCAGCCACTTCAGGGCATTGAACAGCACGATCGACTGCGACACGATCAGGCCGATGCCCAGCAGTGAATAGGCCACATGGATAAAGATCCCGCAGCCCACGCCTATCGCACTGAAGATGCCGGCACGCCGCCCATGGGCGACACTTTCGCGCACCACAATGGCGAAATCCGGCCCTGGACTGGCCACCGCCAGCAGGTGGATCAGGGCCACAGCTAAAAACTCAGTCCAGTACATGGGGCGGCTCCGCGCGTCGAAATGATTCTGCTAGGCTCGCCACCTTACCCCCAGCCCCGACCTGCAGGATAGATACAGCTGATGAGCAACAGTCCCCGCGCGGTATTTCTCGACCACAGCTCCCTCGACCTGGGCGACCTCGATCTTTCGACCCTGAAGCAGTGTTTTGCCGAACTGCAGCTGTACCCACAGAGCAGCAAGGCCGAGGCCATCGAACGCCTGCAGGGCGCTCAGGTGGCTATCAGCAACAAGGTGCCCCTCGACGCCGAGGTGTTTGCCGCCTGCCCCGACCTCAAGCTGGTACTGGTCGCAGCCACCGGCACCAACCCCTTCGACCTGGCTGCCGCCCGTGCCCACGGCGTGGCCGTGTGCAACTGCCAGGGCTACGGCACGCCTTCGGTGGCGCAACACACCCTGATGCTGCTGCTCGCCCTGGCCACCCGCCTGCCCGACTACCAGGCGGATGTACGCGCCGGCCGCTGGCAGCAGGCGTCGCAGTTCTGCCTGCTCGACCACCCGATCATCGAGCTGCATGGCAAGACCCTCGGCCTGCTCGGCCACGGCGAGCTGGGCAGCGCGGTGGCCAGGCTGGCCGAAGCCTTCGGCATGCGCGTGCTGCTCGGCCAGCTGCCAGGCCGGCCGCCACGGGCAGACCGTCTGCCGCTGGATGAGCTGCTGCCGCAGGTCGATGCTTTGACCCTGCATTGCCCGCTGAACCGCGACACCCTGAACCTGATCGGTGCCCGCGAACTCAGCCTGATGAAAGCCACGGCCTTTGTCATCAATACCGCCCGCGGCGGCCTGGTCAATGAACAGGCCCTGGCCGATGCCCTGCGCGCCGGCCATCTGGGCGGTGCCGCCACCGATGTGCTGACCCAGGAGCCGCCGCAGGACGACAACCCGCTGCTCGCCGCCGATATCCCGCGCCTGATCATCACCCCGCACAGCGCCTGGGGCAGCCGCGAGGCCCGCCAGCGCATCGTCGCGCAGATAAGCGAAAACGCCCGGGCCTACTTCGCCGGAGCGCCCATCCGCGTTGTCGGCTAGCGGGCCGTTTCAACGCGGTTTGCACTGAAACGGCAACAGCCCCTAAGCTACGCGACTTTTTTCGAGGAGCACCCATGGACCCGCGAAGCGAAGTACTGCTGCGCCAGGCCGAACTGTTCAAGGGCCCGCTATTGCTGGCCGGCCTGCCGGCCGACGACCTGCTCGGCCAGCTGCCCGAGGCCCATGGCTGGAGCTGGCACGCCGGCGAACAGAGCCTGCTCGAAACACGCTTTGCCGGGCGCTGCCACTTCGGCACCCAGCCTGGCGAGCGCGACTTCCAGGCAGCCGTGCTGTTTCTGCCGAAATCCCGCGAACTGAGCGAATACCTGCTCAATGCCCTGGCGGCGCGCCTGGACGGGCGCGAACTGTTTCTGGTCGGCGAAAAACGCGCCGGTATCGAACGCGCCGCCAAACACCTGACCGCCTTCGGCCAGGCGCGCAAGCTCGACAGCGCCCGCCATTGCCAGCTCTGGCAGGTACGGGTAGCCCAGGCACCGGCAGTGCCGGATCTGCACAGCCTGGCGCAACGCTATCAACTGCCGCTCAGCGACGGGCCGCTGACGGTGATCAGCCTGCCCGGGGTTTTCAGCCACGGCCGCCTGGATGTCGGCAGCGCCCTGCTGCTGGAGCATCTGGACAACCTGCCAAGCGGACATCTGCTGGACTTCGGCTGCGGAGCCGGGGTGCTCGGTGCGACCCTGAAGCGGCGCTACCCGGACAGCCAGATCACCCTGCTGGATGTGGACGCCTTTGCCACGCAAAGCAGCCGCCTGACCCTGGCTGCCAATGGCCTGCAGGCCGAGGTGATCAGCGGCGACGGCATCGATGCCGCCCCCACGGGTCTGAGCGCCATCCTCAGCAACCCGCCCTTCCATCAGGGCGTGCATACCCACTACCAGGCCACCGAACACCTGCTGCGCGAGGCCAGCCGACACCTGCAAGCCAAGGGCGAACTGCGCCTGGTGGCCAACAGCTTCCTCAAATACCCGCCGCTGATCGAGCAATACCTCGGCCCCTGCCAGATCCTGGCCGATGCCAAGGGCTTTCGCATCTACCGCGCGGTGAAAAACTGACTTGCCCAATACCCACCTAGCGGGCAGAATGCGCCCGTCCTAGGGGAGTAGTCTCCCGCGAGCGCCAGCTCGCCCGGCACCCGTCAACATACTTGCTCCGCAGAGCATGGCGCGTGCGACCCAAGGCCCACTCAGAGGGGCCTGCGGTTTGACCAGACCTATGACACGCACACCTTACCCGGGGCGGGAAGGCTGTACGTGTCATAGCCGTGTCGACCCGCCCCTTTAGGAAAGCCTGATGCTCGAATCCCTGTTTGTTCCCACCTTTATCGTTGCCCTGGCCGAAATCGGCGACAAAACGCAGCTGCTCGCCCTGCTTTTGGCCGCGCGCTTTCGCAAACCCTGGCCGATCATCAGCGGCATCGTGGTCGCCACCCTGGCCAACCACTTCCTCGCCGGCGCGATGGGCAACTGGGTGGCCGGTTTCTTCTCCCCCGCCACCCTGAGCTGGGTGCTCGCCGCCAGCTTTGTTGCGGTGGCCCTGTGGACCCTGATTCCCGACAAACTGGATGACGACGAAAGCTCCCGCCTCAAGCGCTACGGCCCGTTCCTGACCACCCTGATTGCCTTCTTCCTTGCGGAGATGGGCGACAAGACCCAGGTCGCCACCGTGATGCTGGCGGCGCAATACCCGCACTTCCTGCTGGTAGTACTCGGCACCACCCTGGGCATGCTGATCGCCAACGTGCCGGTGGTACTGGCCGGCAACTTCGCCGCCGAACGCCTGCCCCTGACCCTGATTCGCCGCCTGGCCGCCGCAGCCTTTGCAGCCCTGGCCCTATATGCCGGCTATCAGGCACTGGTCTTTAGCGGCCTGGCATGACAATAGCCTGACGCCACCTCACTGGCGTTTCGGCCAATCGGATTCGCCCCTGACGCTGGTAAAGTGCGCCGAATGTTGCTCACCATAGCCAGCAGTCAGGGAGACAAACATGTCGCTGGATGACCGAAAAAAGGTGGTACGCCACCATATCGACCTGTCGTGGAACAAGGGCCGCCTGGCCTTGGCGGAACAGCTGCACAGCAGGGACTTTCTCTACAAAAGCTCCTTTATCGGCCGTCCGCTCAGCAGCCCGGCCTTCATCCAGATGGTGCTCGACATCCGCCACGCCATGCCCGACCTGCAGGTGGTGATCGAGGAATGCATTGCCGAAGACCATAAGGTGGTCACCTGGAGCACCCTGATCGGCACCATCCAGAGACCCGCCCTGGGTTACCCGCCGAGCGACAAGATCCTGAGCATCTCGGCCATGGCCTTCTGGACCCTCAACCCGGCCAACGAAATCCAGGAAATCTGCACCATGTTCGACATGGAGAGCTTCCGCTCGCAGCTCGGCCTGGCCACGCAGCCCTTTGCCGCCAAGGCCCTGCCCTAACAGGCCGTTGAAAAACTACCTACGTTGCCGATACAGCGTTAAAAACAGGCCGGGACGCGGCGTCTCGGCAAGCCGTTTGCGGCTAACGCGCTTCAGCGCGGCCCGTAGGGCGAGCGAAGCGAGTAATGCTCATTTACAACTCGTAAACTCGCATGCGAGCCCAGCCCGCTTCCTCGCCGTTTTGACCAGCCGGAGGCTGTTATTAACGTAGCGCCTTGTCTCGGCCGCCTCGCCTACATTTTTCAACGACCTGCTCACCCTACGTACAGCACAAACAATAAAGCCCTCAGCAGAGGGCTTTATGGCTACTGCGCTCGGTTTAACGCGCCTGTTCGTAGAGCGGCATCACCTTGGGGATGGCGGCCTGCAAGGCAGTGATCCGGCTGCTCGACGAAGGGTGAGTGCTCATAAACTCAGGCGGTGCGCCGCCACCGGCACGCGCCATCTTCTGCCATAGGCTGACGGCCGCATTGGGGTTGTAGCCGGCACGCGCCGCCAGTTCCAAGCCCAGCAGATCGGCCTCGTTCTCGTTACCGCGGCTGTTGGGCAAGGTCAGGCTGTACTGCGCCACGGTATCGGCCATGGCCATACCGCCCTCGCCCAGGCCGAGCAAGGCACCCGCGCCCTGCTTGGCCAGAGCCACGCCATAGGCCCGGGACATCGCCTCGCGGCTGTGCTCGCGCAGGGCATGGGCCATTTCATGGCCCATGATCGCGGCGATTTCATCGTCGGTGAGCTGCAGCTTCTCGATGATCCCGCTGTAGAAGATGATCTTGCCGCCCGGACCGCAGTTGGCATTTAGCTCGGGGCTCTTGATCAGATTGACTTCCCACTGCCACTGCGCGGCATCGGGACGGAAACGCGGAGCCTGCTTGATCAGCCGACTGGCGATCGCCTGCAGACGCTTGGCATTCGGGCTGGTCTTGTCCAGCACGCCCTTGCTCGATGCCTCACCCAGCGTCTGCTTATAGGACTGGGCATACATCTGATTGACTTCCTGGGACGACAGCATGCTGAACATGTACTGCTTGCGTTCGACCCCCACAGCGCCGCCGCTGGTGGTATTCACCGCCTGGCATCCTGCCAGCAACAGGGCCGCGCTCAGGGCGCTAAGGGATAACAATTTGGCCATGGTAAAACTCCTTGAGAAAACCGCTACATCCTAGGCCGCCGCCCCCGGGCAAACAACCACTAACTTGCTCTATGCCGGCAGGCGAACTATAGGGTCTATCTGCCCTTATCCCAGGGCAGATAGGACGGCAATAGAACCTAAATACATACGGCGATTAAGGATTATCTCCGCCCCGGCCGATAAGCCACTACCGGCCTTGCTTTCAAGCGTGGAGTATCCATGAACTTTCGTTCGATCCAGACCACCATTGCCACCCTGGCCGGGGCCTGCATCCTCGCCATAGTCGCCGCTCTGATCTTCTACGCCCTGTATGCCAGCGACCGTACCCAGACTCTGACCCAGGCACGCACCCAGGGATTGCTCGAACAGCTTATCGAGCAGCGCCTGAGCGCCCTGGCCCAGACCCAGGTCCTGCAGATCCAGCGCGAGCTGGAATACCCGCTGGCGATTACCGCCGAACTGGCCAATAGCAACCGTCTGCTGGGCGTTACCGGCGCAGACGGAAGCGCCCTGCTCTCGGTCAGCCGCGAGGAAATGCTCAACCTGGCCCGGGAAACCCTGGTCCAGCACCCCAAACTGCTGAGCACCTATATCGGCTGGGAACCCAACGCCTTCGACAACAGCGACGACATCTATGCCGGCAGCCAGCAGCCGGGCATGTCCGACGCCGGGCGTTTCGTACCCTGGTGGTACCGCAACGACGATGGCAGCCTGGCCCTGGACCGCCTGAATGATCTGGAAGATGAAAAACTGCTGCCCACCGGCGTGCGCGCCGGCGAGTACTACCTGTGCCCGAGGGACAGCAAACAGGCCTGCGTGACCGATCCTGCGCCTTACGAGATGGGCGGCAAGACGGTGATGCTGGCCTCCTTCGTCAACCCGATTCTGGTCGATGAGCGGTTTATGGGCATGGTCGGGGCCGATCTGGCGGTCAACTTTATCCAGGAGCTGCTGGTCAATGCCGACCGCCAGCTCTATGACGGTGCCGGCGAGATGTCGCTGATCTCCAACAACGGCCGCCTGATCGCCTCGACCCAGGCTCCCGACAAACTCGGCAGCCCGGCCACCGAACTGCTCGACGCCAACGAACTGGACAACCTCAAGCGCCTGGTTCCCGGGCAGATCATCTACGACACCCACCATGAGGCCAATGCCGCCGACAGCCATATCGAACTGTTTCTGTCCTTCGCCGTTGGCAACACCGCGGCGCGCTGGACCCTGATGCTGGTGCTGCCGCTCGATACGGTGATGGCCGAACTGCAACTGTTGCACAACGACCTGAGTGCCCAGCGCCAGGCCGACACCCTGAACATGACCCTGGTCGGCCTGCTGATTGCCGCACTTGGCCTGTTGTTGATCTGGCTGGTCAGTCGCGGCATTGCCCAGCCGCTGAAGCGCATGGTGGCCATGCTCGACGATATCGCCCAGGGCGACGGCGACCTCACCCGCCGCCTGCAGGTCGACCGCGCGGACGAACTGGGCGATATCGCCAAGGGCTTCAACACCTTCCTCGGCAAGCTGCAAAGCATGATCACCCAGGTGGTCAGCTCGGTGCAGAAGGTCAGCGACTCCTCCGAACACACCGCCGACATCGCCATCCGCACCAACCAGGGGGTACAGAAGCAGCTCTCGGAGATCGAGATGGTTGCCACCGCCGTGCACCAGATGACCGCCACCGCCCAGGATGTGGCGCGCAACGCCACCCATGCGGCCGAAGCAGCCAATCACGCGGATCAGGCGGCCAACCAGGGCAAACAGACCGTACAGCACACCGCCGATGCGATTGCCGCCCTGGCCGAGGAAATCGGCCGCGCGGTGACCGTGGTGCAGACCCTGGCCAAGGACAGCGAAAACATCAACGCCATTCTGGTGGCGATTCGCGGTATTGCCGAGCAGACCAACCTGCTCGCACTCAACGCCGCCATCGAGGCCGCGCGTGCCGGCGAACAGGGTCGCGGCTTTGCCGTGGTGGCCGACGAGGTACGCAACCTGGCGCAGAAAACCCAGCAGGCCACCGAAGAAATCCAGAGCATGATCCAGCAGCTGCAGCACGGCACCCGTGAGGTGGTGAAGGTGATGGAGGACAGCCAAAGCAAGACCGCGATCAGCGTGCAGCAGGCCAACCGGGCGGCCACGGCACTGCAATCGATTACCCAGGCCGTGTCGGTGATCAACGACATGAACACCCAGATCGCCAGCGCCGCCGAGGAGCAGAGCGCGGTGGCCGAAGACATCAACCGCAACGTCAGCAATATCGGCCAGGTGGCCAACGAGGTGGCCAGCGGTGCAGACGAGGCCAGCCAGGCCAGTGCCGAGCTGACCAAACTGGCCGAGCAGCAGCGTCGCCTGATCAACCAGTTCAAGGTTTGATCCATCTGCAAGAAAAAGGGCGGACTGCCATGCAGTCCGCCCTTTGCATTTTCACTGCGCTCGTTTAGCCATCTACGCCGGGGTCAGGCACTCCGGCCCATCGAGCTTGGGATCATTGACCAGATTGGCCAGCACCCGCTCGCGCAGTTGCGGCTGCGGCCGCGCCAGCAGCGCCAGCAGGTCGCTGTGCGGCGTATCGGCGGCCAGCCAGGCCGCCTGGTCGGCCTCATCCAGAATCAACGGCCGGCGCTGGCTGGCCGCCGCCTGGGTCACCACCGCAGCGCTCAGGTAAACGCAGCCGTCCACCGGATAGGCTTCCCACAGGGCCGCGAAATACAGCGGGCTCGCCTCCCCCGTCAGCCAGTAGGGGCGCTTGCGCGCCGAGCCACGCCATTCGTAGAAGCCGTTGGCCGGCAACAGGCCGCGACGCAGGCGAAAGGCCTCACGAAACATCGGCTGATCCGCCAGGGTTTCCGCCCGGGCCTGGGCCGGGGTCTTGCTCAGATCGGTCAACCAGGGCGGCGTCAGCCCCCAGCGCACCCGCGCCAGTTGCCGCGCGCCGTCGACGTTGCGCACCAACAACACCTGGGCATTGGGCGAAATGCTCCAGTGCGGTAACTGGTCAGCGGGGAAACCGGGAATGGCCGCGAAGGCAGGCGTCCAACGGAACAGGGCAAAGCGTCCACACATGGGGCAACTCGAAGGGCAGTCAGGAAAGGGTCTGGGTGCGCCGGCGCAACGCGCCGGCAGCGGCCGCTCAGCAGAGCAGCGTGCCTTGAAAGCTCTCCGGCTCTTCACCGGGGAGGGGTTGCGCGGCATTGTACGCGGCGATCAGAGCTTGTGCGCTCTGCGCCTGTTCATCCTCGACCAGCACACCGAGCAGGCCGCACGCCGGCAGCTCGCCCACCGCGCCAGCCAGATGCTGCCCCGTCAGATAGGCCTCGATACCCTCGCTGGCGAGCATGCTCAGCAGCAGCTCGCCCTCCATCAGGTCCTGCGGTTCATAGACGCGCTGCATCAGTCATTCTCCCCGCGCACATCCAGCGTCCAGTCTTCGCCATCGGTGTGCAGCGAAAAAACGATGGGCCGGCAGCACACCGGGCAGTCCTCGATATACTCCTGATCCCCGGCCGACAGATCCAGCATGGCCTCGACCTGCTCACCGCAGTAAGGGCATTGATAATCCTGGCTTTCCAGCATCGCAGCCTCCGTGTGACTTGGGCGTATAATCGCCGGTCTATAGCTGGCCCGACAGCGGGCGAACAGCATTGCTTGCAGCCATGCGCGACTTAATTGCGCGCTGCCTGGGCTCCTTCACAGCCAACCACGACAAGAGAGCATGATGGGCGAATTCGATGCCATCCGACCTTACGCCGACGCCGAAGTCCCTGCCGTTCTGGCGCGCCTGCTGGCGGACGATGTGTTTCTCGACATCCTTACCCAGTTCCGCTTCCCGCGCCTGGCGGTTCCATTGGGCTGGCTGCTTAAACCACTTATAGCCTATCGCCTGCGTCTTGAGTTCCGCGATGTCGATTCGGTCGCCGCGCTGCAGACCCGCATCGAAACCTATGTCGACCGCACCATCGAGCGCGCAACCGACGGTGTGACCTACTCCGGCATCGAGCATCTGCAGGCCGGCAGCGCCTACCTGTTCCTCGCCAACCACCGCGATATCGTCATGGACCCGGCGTTCGTCAACTACGCGGTGTACCACGCCGGGCTGCCCACCCCGCGCATCGCGATTGGCGACAACCTGCTGCAAAAGCCCTTCGTCAGCGATCTGATGCGCCTGAACAAGAGTTTTATCGTGCACCGCTCGATCAGCGGCCGGCGGGAAAAGCTGGCGGCCTATCAACTGCTCTCGGCCTATATCAACCACTCGATCCGCACGGACAACGAATCCATCTGGATTGCCCAGGCCGAAGGCCGCGCCAAGGACGGCGACGACCGTACCGATTCGGCGATCCTCAAGATGTTCCATATGAGCCGCAAGGGCGAAGCCTTCGCCGAGGTGATCGGCTCCCTGCGCCTGACCCCGGTGTCGATCAGCTACGAATACGACCCCTGCGACCAGGCCAAGGCCCGCGAACTGTTTATCCGCGCCAGCAGCGGCAGTTACAGCAAGGCCGCGGGCGAAGACGACCAGAGCATCGCCCTCGGCATCACCGGCTACAAGGGCCGCGTGCATGTGCACTTCGGCAGCGTGGTCAGCCAGGGCCTGGAAGACAGCAAGCAACTGGCCGCCGAGATGGATCGTCAGATCCTCAGCGGCTACCGGCTGTTTCCCGTGCACTACCTGGCCTACGCCATGTGGGCCGAGCGTGATCCCGAGCTGAACGTGCCCGACGCCGCGCAACTGTTTTCAGCCGCTGAACTGGCGGCGGCCCAGGCCGAATGGCACAAGCGCCTGAGCAACTGCCCGAGCGAGCAGCAACCCTTCCTGATCCTGCAATATGCCAACCCGGTGCGAAACCAGTACCGGATCAAGGCCGGCCTGCCACTCTAGCAGGCCATACAGCCAGCGCCGGCTGCAGGCGCTGGCGGGTTAAAGACCGGTACTGACCCAGGACAACAGCAGCGCCAGCCCCAGGGTGGCGTAACCGAAGCCGCTGAAGAAGCGGTTCAGACGCAGCGTCGGCTCATCGAAAACGCAGGCCTGCCCGGCCATATCATCCATCTCGCTGCCGGCGATCAGGCGCGCCATCGCCCGCTGCTCGCGCATGCGGGTCGCCAGCAGCAGCCAGGCACCGGCCAGGCCGAAGAACAGGGCCAGACCATTGAGCATCTGCCCCGGTTGACCAAGAAATAACGACCAGAGTGTCTGTATAGACATGATCGACCTCAATTTCCTGCAGCGATGCGGCGATCCGCCGCAGCTTAAATTCATCACGCCCGAATAGGTTCTCGGGCCGCCAAAATACGGCGCGGAGTCTACCTAAGGGGCCTTGCACCAGGGCTGCTTTCCGACGAACAGCAAGAAAGATGACCAGCCGGTCTAAACATTGTCACAAGCCTGGTCTATGGTCTAACACTTGCTCTGTGCGCACCTTGCACCGAGCCGGAACAGAACCCGCCACGGAGGAACAGGCCCATGCTGCATGCTCAACCCCAGGATCGTGACTACCTGATTGATTCGCTGGACGAAGTAGACGCCGTCATCGACGAACTGTCCTTTAATGTGCAAGACCACAACTGGCTGGTGTATTGCGCCCTCGGTGGGCACGAGCACTACGCCCTGCCGGAAATCGACGAGCAGACCGGCATCAGCCTGCCAGAGCTGTTCAGCCAGGCCGCCTGAACC
>CAZOEC010000082.1:0-22139 GCA_964578635.1 uncultured Pseudomonas sp. | reverse complement strand
TCGAGGATGCTCTGGGTGTTGGTCAGGTCGTGGATGGTGGTGATCGAGCCGTGGCGGATGCCGAGGTTCTCGTGGATCACCTTGACCACCGGGGCCAGGCAGTTGGTGGTGCAGGAGGCTGCGGTGACGATACGGTGCTGCGCCGGGTCGAACAGCTGCTGGTTGACGCCCATGACGATATTCAGCGCGCCCGGCTCTTTGACCGGCGCGCAGACCACCACGCGTTTTACGCCTTGGTCGAGATAGGCCTGCAGCACCGCGACCGTCTTCATCTTGCCGCTGGCCTCGATCACCAGATCGCAACCGCTCCAGTCGGTATCGGCGATGGTCTTGTTAGCCGTGACCTTGATCCGCTTGCCGTCAATTACCACGCAGTCGCCCTCGCTGCTGGCCTCGCTATTCCAGCGGCCATGCACCGAGTCGAAATTGAGCAGATGGGCATGGGTCGGCGCGTCGCCGGCCGGGTCGTTGATCTGTACAAACTCCAGTTCCGGCCAGCCCCAGGCCGCACGCAGCGCCAGACGACCGATACGACCAAAACCGTTGATACCTACCTTGATAGCCATGCACAGACTCTCTCGTTGAAGGGATTAAATATTGCGCGGCGCAAACATGATGATCGCCATACCGAGTACGGCCACAGCCGCCCCCAGCAGGTCCCAATGGGTCGGGCGAATGCCGTCCACCAGCCATAGCCAGATAATTGCCATCGCCACATAGACCCCGCCGTAGGCGGCATACACCCGCCCGGCGGAGGTCGGGTGCAGGGTCAGCAGCCAGGCGAACAGCGCCAGTGACACAGCGGCCGGCAGCAGCAGCCAGATGCTCTTGCCCTGCTTGAGCCAGAGGTACGGCAGGTAGCAGCCGATGATCTCGGCCAGGGCCGTCAGGGCGAACAGGCCCAGGGTGTTGAGCATGCTCACCTCAGTTGCCGAACTGGGCGATCCAGCCCGCATGGGCCGGATGCTGAATGGCTTTCGGTCGCAGTGCCTGCACCAGGCTAATGGCTTCGCTGCGGGCGATGCCCAGCTCGATCAGGATGCGCGCGGCAATCAACCCAGTACGCCCGGAGCCGCCTTTGCAGTGGATGGCGATGGTCTTGTCGGCCGCCAGCAGCTCAGCAATCTGCGCCATGGCCGCCGGCCAGGCCGCGTCGAAATCCGCCTGCGGCACCTGCTCATCGGCCACTGGCAAGTGCAGCCAGAGCAAACCTTGCGCGGCGCACAGCGCGGGCAAATCGCTGGCGGCGTTTTGCGCCAGCTCGGCGGATGGCATCAGGGTCAGCACCGCATCGGCACCGGCCTGTTTCAGGGTGCTCAAGGCGCTGTCGATGCTGCTGTCCTTGGTGCCCGGGCAAGGCGTGAAGATCAACCGACCGGGGCGATTGGGAATGCTGAGAACATCGAAGGGATGGGACATGCTGATTGATCCTGAGAATTAAATGGAAGCCTGGTTGACCCGTTTGGACAGCTGTTCGGCAGACTCCTTGCGCTCGGAGTAGCGGTCCACCAGGTAGTCCGTTTGGCCGCGCAGCAACAGGGTGAACTTGACCAGTTCCTCCATCACGTCGACCACCCGGTCGTAATAGGCCGAGGGTTTCATCCGCCCGGCATCGTCGAATTCGAGGAAGGCCTTGGCCACCGAGGACTGGTTGGGGATGGTGAACATGCGCATCCAGCGTCCCAGCACGCGCATCTGGTTCAGCGCATTGAAAGACTGCGAGCCGCCGCTGACCTGCATCAGCGCCAGGGTCTTGCCCTGGGTTGGTCGCACCGCGCCCATGCTCAGGGGAATCCAGTCGATCTGCGCCTTGAACACTCCGGTCATCGCACCATGGCGTTCCGGCGAGCACCAGACCATGCCCTCGCTCCACAGCACCAGCTCACGCAGCTCCTGCACCTTGGGGTGATCCTCGGGAACGTCGTCCGGCAGCGGCAGGCCGCTGGGGTTGAAGATCCGCGCTTCGGCACCGAACTGCTCGAGCAGGCGCGCGGCCTCCTCGCTCAGCAAGCGGCTGTAGGAGCGCGCCCGGTTGGAGCCGTACAGCAGCAGAATGCGCGGCTTATGCGTAACGGGCAGTTTACTCAGTTGCTCGTGGCCGGGCAGATCGAGCAGTTCGGGGTCGATATTGGGTAGTTCATCAGTCATGGGCTTGCTCCGGGAATCAGCTGCACAGTGAAGCGCGATCGGGACGGTCACGCATGCCGTGCAGACGCAGGCGGTCTTCGGCCAGTTGCGGGTCGCCGGCCTCAAGCACCTGGGCCAGGGTCTGGCCAACCCAGGCTGGCAGTTGCGGGTGCAGGCGGTAATACACCCACTGCCCGGCGCGGCGATCCTGCAACAGGCCACTGCTGCGCAGTTGGGCCAGGTGGCGAGAAATCTTTGGCTGGCTTTCCTGCAGGGCGGCGGTCAGCTCGCAGACGCACAGCTCACCTTCCTGGGCGATCAACTGGGTCATGCGCGCGCGGGTGTCGTCGGCCAGGCATTTGAACAGGGTGACTGGGGCGAGCATCTGCAGCGGGGCCCTGGCCTTGTTCTTGACCAGCACGAACATCTTGATGCGCTCGTGGATCTGCTGCAGGCAGTGTTTGTAGGCATTCTTCTGTCGGCTGCCGGCCGGGTCCTCGAAGTCCCAGGCGATATATTCGCCGGCCCCGGGCAAGGTGCTGCACTCGAAGGCGGACTTGTCGCACAGGGTGATCACGTAGTCGAACTGCTGGCCGTCGAAGCTTTCCAGGGCTTTGCTATGCAGACCTTCAGTGCTCACCCCCAGTTGCTCCAGGGCCAGACGCGCGCGCGGGTCCACCTCGCCGGGCTGGGTGCCGGCGCTAAAGGCCTCGTAGCCTTCAGGGTCGGTATGGCGTAGCAGGGCTTCGGCCATCTGCGAGCGGGCGGCGTTGGCAACGCAGAGAAACAGCACGCGGGTCTTTTGGCTCATAGCGATGGGTGTCATGCAAATACGGTTTGGCGAATATATTGATATCCATATATCTTGTAAACCGTATATTCAGCCACGTCCAAGCCGACCCAGATCAACACCGAGCGCAGCGAGCCTGGCTAAACTTCGCCACTCGCCCCCAGGGTCTGTTGACGTTTCGTCGCGGCCGCGACGGAGCCTGTTTTTGCGCGGGGCAAGGCACGAGGAGCGTGGTTTGGTATTCCAAATAAGCGACGAGAAACGCAGCAGCGCGCAAAAACAGGCCCGTCCCTGCGGGTTGCGCGGCAAATTGTGCCAGGCGGCGTTGCGCGACTTGGCAAGGGAACAACCATTGCCGGCGTCTCGCGCCTTGCCTGGCGCAATTTGGCGCAGCAACGCGGCTCGCTGCGAAACGTCAACAGACCCTAGGACTCCAGCATGACCAACGCCCTTGAATCCTCAGTCCCTCAGACCCGCTCGCCGCTGGGCTTGTTCGAGCGCTATCTGACGCTCTGGGTATTGCTCTGCATTATCGGTGGCACCCTGCTCGGCCTGTTCGCGCCCGAGGCGGCGCAGGCCGTGGGCGCGCTGGAAGTCGCCCAGGTGAATATTCCGGTGGGCCTGCTGATCTGGGTGATGATCATCCCCATGCTGATCAAGATCGACTTCAGCGCCATCGGCGAGGTCTACCAGCAGCGCGCCGGCCTGGGCGTGACCCTGACCGTCAACTGGCTGATCAAGCCCTTCACCATGGCCTTTATGGCCTGGCTGTTTCTGCGTCATGTGTTCGCCGGCTGGCTGCCGGCCGAGCAGATCGACAGCTATGTGGCCGGGCTGATTCTGCTCGGTGCCGCGCCCTGTACCGCCATGGTGTTTGTCTGGAGCAACCTGTGTAAGGGCAACGCCAACTTCACCCTGACCCAGGTGGCGATCAACGACCTGGTGATGGTGTTCGCCTTCGCCCCCATAGTCGCTTTGCTGCTCGGCGTGTCGTCGATCCCGGTGCCCTGGGACACCCTGTTGCTGTCGGTGGTGATGTATATCGTCATCCCCCTGGCCATCGCCCAGTTTATCCGCGCACGCCTGCTGCGCCGTGGCGAGGCCGCGTTGCAAGCGGTGCTGGCACGGATCGGCCCGTTCTCCATCCTCGCGCTGCTGGCCACCCTGGTGCTGCTGTTCTCTTTTCAGGGCCAGACCATCGTCGCGCAGCCGCTGATCATCGCCATGCTGGCGGTGCCGATTCTGCTGCAGACGCTGTTTATCGCTGCCCTCGGCTACTGGCTGTGCCGCCAACTCAAGGTGCGCCACGATATCGCCGGGCCGGCGGCGATGATCGGCGCGTCGAACTTCTTCGAGCTGGCCGTAGCGGTGGCCATCGCGCTGTACGGTTTCAACTCCGGCGCTGCATTGGCCACGGTGGTCGGCGTGCTGATCGAGGTGCCTGTGATGCTCTGGCTGGTGCGCATGGTCAATAACAGCAAGGGCTGGTACGAGCGCCGGGGCTGATCCTCGCCACTTGCACAATCTTGCGCATTTCTCCAACCGGGGGCTGGCAGCCGATGCAGGCCGGCGTAGCATGGGGCGACCGGAGGTTTTATGGCGCAACTTGAGCACTTACAGGTTTTCCAGAGCATGCACAGCTCACCCAATACCCGCCTGCATCGCAGTGCCGAGTTGGGCGATGGGCTGGCTGCGGCCGTGTGGAGCAACCGTCATGATGCTCGCGACTACCAGGCCCCCAGCCATCACACCCTGTCCTGCTACCTGGCCGGCGGCACCGGTACCTTTCGCCGCGAGAGCCCGCACAGCAAGGGCGCGCCGGACAAGCTGTGCATCCTCCCCGCGGGCCATCAGTCGGCCTGGGTGATCAACGGTGAAATCCATCTGGCCCATCTGTATATCAGCCAGGAGCAGTTCGCCCTGGCGGCGGTCAACCTGCTGGATCGCGAACCCCGGGAGCTGGAACTGCGCGAGAGCACCTTTCTCGACGATGCGCAGCAAGCCCGGCGCTTTCGTCAGCTCAGCAGCCTGGACTGGAGCGAGCCGGGCGAACGCCTGCTGAGTAGCAGCCTGGCCCACGGCCTGATCAGCCATGCCCTGCTGAATCAGGTCGGTCGCCGCGAGGGCCTGCGCCTGAACGGCGGTCTGGCCCCGGGCCTGCGCCGCCGGGTGCGCGACTTTATCCAGGCCAATCTCAGTGAGGCGCTTAGCCTGGGCCAGCTGGCCGGTCTCTGCGCGCTGTCCGAATACCACTTCGCGCGGATGTTCCAACTCAGCTTCGGCCTGCCGCCGCACCGCTATGTGCTGGCCCAGCGCCTGCTGCGCGCGCAACAGCTGCTGCAACACAGCGCCCTGCCCCTGGGCGAAGTGGCCCTGGCCTGTGGTTTTGCCAGCGCCAGCCATTTCAGCAACCGCTTTCGCCAGGCCCTCGGGGCAACGCCTGGGCAGTACCGCCAGGCCTTCGCCGCGCACTAAATCGCAGGTACCGCGCTCGCGACCTGCGCGCGCCGCGCCGCCAACTTGGCGACACACGGGGCCGCACAACAGCCTGCTAATCCGCCCGGGCTGTGCCAGAATCGTCGGCTGTCCTTTAGATACGCCTTCGCCATGCCACGCATCGCCTTTGCCACCCTGGGGTGGCGCTAATGCCCCTCGACCTGCTGCGCATACGCCAGGAAGACTGGCGCGCGGAATTCGGCGTGGGCGATTTGCAGCGCGGCCAGGGCTACGCCGCCCAGGGCCGCAGTACCCTGCTTAGCCTCAAGGGCGACCTGCTGTTGGCCAGCTGTCGCGGCTCGGGAGCGCAGACCTACCACCAGCGCATCACCCTCAAGCCCTACGGCCAGGGCTGGAGCGTCAGCGGCCGCTGCAGCTGCCCGGTGGGTTTCAACTGCAAGCATGTGGCCAGCGCCCTGCTGACCCTGCAGAACCAGCAGGATCAGGGCGTCGACCTGTCGCCCCTGATAGTGCCCAGCCCGGAGTCGGTCGAACAGTTGCTGCAGGACGTGCAGCCCACGCCGGTGCTCAGCCTGGGCAGCCTGGTGCGGGTGCATTTCGATGCGCGCAAGGGCCGCATGCAGGAACAGACCCAGCACCGCGCCGCCCTGGCCTTCGACTACCAGGGCCATCTGGCCACGGGCAAGCCGGTCAGGGATCTGCTGATTAAACAGAGCCCGCACCTGAGTCTGCGCATCGTCCGTAACGTCGACCAGGAAGCCGCGCTGCGCAAGCGCCTGGAACAGACCGGCCTGCAGGTGGCGCTGCGCCAGAGCGAAGCCCTGCCGGAGAGCGCCGGCGAGGCCTATGAACAACCCAACGAGGCGGCCTGGCTGCTGTTTGTCCGCGAGCAGCTGCCGCGCCTGCGCGAGGAGGGCTGGGAACTCCGCATGCAGCCGGAGTTCCAGTTCAACCTGGCGCAGGTGGACGATTGGTACGCCACGGTCGAGGAAGATCCGGAACAGAACTGGTTCGACCTGGAGCTGGGTATCGAGGTCGAAGGCCAGCGCCTAAGCCTGCTGCCGATTCTCTTACAGGCTATCCGCCGCACGCCCTGGCTGCTCAATGGCGAGGCGCTGAACAAGCGCGATGATAACGAGGTGCTGCTGGTCAGCCTGCCGCACAACCACAAGCGCGTCGCCCTGCCCTTCGCCCGCCTCAAGCCGCTGCTGGCCACCCTCGGCGAGCTGTTCTTCCGCGAGCCGGGTGAATCCAGCCAGCGCCTGCGCCTGTCGCGCCTGGATGCCGCGCGCCTGGACCAGCTGGCACAGGGCCCGGCCCTGAACTGGCACGGCGGCGGCCAGCTGCGCGACTTCGCCCAGCGCCTGCACAGCCTCAATGCCGCGCAGGTGCAGGCCCCGCCAGGCCTGCAGGCCGAGCTGCGGGCCTATCAGCTGCAGGGCCTGGCCTGGATGCAGGCCCTGGCCGAGCTGGAAGTCGGCGGCCTGCTGGCCGACGATATGGGCCTGGGCAAGACCCTGCAGACCCTGGCCCATATCCTCTGCGAACAGCAGGCCGGACGCCTGCGCCAGCCGGCGCTGATCGTGATGCCCACCAGCCTGATCCCCAACTGGCAGGACGAGGCCGCGCGCTTCACCCCGCAGCTCCGGGTGCTGGCCCTGCACGGGCCCAAGCGCCGGGCGCTGTTCAAGCAGATCGGCGAGCACGACATCATTCTCACCACCTACGCCCTGCTGCCCCGCGACCTCAAGGCGCTCAACGCGCACAGCTACCGCCTGCTGATTCTCGACGAGGCGCAGAACATCAAGAACCCGCGCAGCAAGGCCGCCCTGGCCGCAGGGCAGATACAGGCCGGGCAGCGCCTGTGCCTGACCGGCACGCCGCTGGAAAATCACCTGGGCGAGCTGTGGTCGCTGTTCAACTTCCTTATGCCCGGCTGGCTGGGCGACAGCAAGAGCTTCGTGCGCGACTACCGCACGCCCATCGAGAAACAGGGCAACGCCCAGCGCCTGGCGCACCTGTCCGGGCGGATCAAACCCTTCGTATTGCGCCGCAGCAAGGAGCAGGTGGCCCGCGAGCTGCCGCCCAAGACCGAGATCACCCACTGGATCGAACTGACCGCGGTGCAGCGCGACCGCTACGAAACCCTGCGCCTGGCCATGGACAAGAAGGTCCGCGCGGAAATCGCCCGCCAGGGCCTGGCGCGCAGCCAGATCGTGATTCTCGAAGCCTTGCTGCGTCTGCGCCAGGCCTGCTGCGACCTGCGTCTGCTCGGCGAAGACGGCGACGCGACGCTGGGCAGCCACGACTCGGGCAAGCTGAGCGAGCTGCTGGCAATGCTCGAGGAACTGTTCGCCGAGGGCCGTCGGGTGCTGCTGTTTTCCCAGTTCACCTCGATGCTGACGCTGATCGAAAACGAATTGCTGGCGCGGCAGATCCCCTACGCCAAGCTCACCGGCAGCACCCAGGACCGCCGCACCCCGGTGCAGCAGTTCCAGGCCGGCGAACTGCCGATCTTCCTGATCAGCCTCAAGGCCGGCGGCGCGGGCCTCAACCTCACCGCCGCCGACACCGTGATCCACTTCGACCCCTGGTGGAACCCGGCCGCCGAAGCCCAGGCCAGCGATCGCGCCTACCGCATCGGCCAGGACAAGCCGGTGTTCGTCTACAAGCTGATCGCCCGCGGCAGCGTCGAGGAAAAGATCCAGCAACTGCAGCAGAGCAAAGCCGACCTGGCCCGCGGCCTGCTGGAGGGCGGCAGCCAGGTCCAGTGGCAGCTCGGCGAGGAAGATTTGCAGGCGCTGTTTGCGCCGTTAAGTGACTGACTCCCGCCCTAGCTGAGTAGCCCGGATGCAATCCGGGGGCTCTGGCAAAGCATTCCCGGATTGCATCCGGGCTACGGACTGCTCAGGCACTTCGCTACGGCGAGCACCCTGGCCCTCTTTCCTTCACGGTGCGCACGGCGCACCCTACACAGCCAAGCAATTAGCGCTGGGCAAAGTCGCGCGAGTTCTTTATGCTCGCCACCACTGTACGAATAAACAGTTAACTCCCCGTAACCCATCAGCGTGAAGGCGTAGAGGTGATGAATGGCCGTCGAAGTGGTGTACCGCAGCAGCCGAGATTTGGAGCGTTTGTTTATGGATAAAGCCGAAGCCGACCGCCATGACAAGATGCTCGAGCTGGCCGAGCTGTTGACCGATGTGCTGCAGAAGGCCGTGCCTTCGCTGAACGAGCAGCAGGGTGAGGAACTGGGGATCTTTATGGCGAAGAACCGCGAGATCTTCGCCAAGGCCTTCAAGAACCAGCCCGATGCTCTGAGCGAACTGGGCGAAGCCCAGGCCGAGTAGCCCCCGCTACCCACCGCTCCGCCCCCCGGATTGCAGCGCGTGCCGCGCTTTATCCGGGCTACCGGCTGAACACCCTAGCGTTTGAGCAACCACCCGTCCCGTAGAAGCGGCGGGGGTGCCTAACCCATGTCCGCGATGTTTTTCAGCCTTGTAGGGTGGATGACGCCGTTCTTATCCACCACCACGATGTGGTGGATGGATAAAGCACCATCCACCCTACACAGCTACACCACGCCTATGGGCTTATCACCCCTCCCGCTGCTCCAACGCCTGCACCAGCGCCTTGAGAAAACGCGCGGCCTCGCCGCCGGTGACCGCGCGGTGGTCGAAGGTCAGCGACAGCGGCAGGATCGGATGCACCTCGACCTTGCCCTTGACCGCCACCGGCTCGTCGCGGATGCCGCCGGCCCCGATGATCGCCACCTGCGGCGGCATCACGATGGGGTTGGCGTAGCGGCCGAACAGGGTGCCGAAGTTGGACAGGGTCAGGGTCGCCCCCATCATTTCCTGGGGCGGGATGGAGCGCGCCTTGACGTCGGCGCGCAGGCGCGCGGCACCGGCCTTCAGGTCCTCGGCGCTGCGCGCGCCGACATTGCGCAGCACCGGCACGAACAGGCCGTCGGGGCTGTCCACGGCGATGCCCAGATCGAGCTGTTCGTGCTGTTTGAGCGACAGGTTCTTGCCATCGAACCAGCTGTTGAGCAGCGGTTCCACCCGGCAGGCCGCGGCAATCGCCTGGGCCAGACGCACCAGCGGATCGCGGGCCTCGGCCCAGAGGTGCAGGTCGGCATCGCCGACTATCACCACCGGCACCACTTCGGCGTGGGCGCGGGCCATATTGATCGCCATGCTGCGCCTCACCCCACGCAGCTTCTCGCCGCCGAACCTATCTCGCGCCGTCTGGGTCGCCGCCTCGACATCGGCGCGGGTGATCAGGCCATCCGTGCCGCTGCCCGCCAGACGGCCCAGGTCCACCCCCAGTTGTCGCGCCAGCTGGCGCACCGCCGGGGTCGCCCGCGGGGCCAGGTGTTCGCGGGTGGACGGCGCGGCTCCGACAAAGAAGCTGTCGGCCTGGGCGGTGCCACCACCCTCCAGGCGGCCGACCACGGTGCCGGCATCGGCCTCGCCTTCGTAGGCCAGCAGCGGCTCGCCGACATGCAGGATATCGCCCTCGCTACCGAAGGTTTTCACCACCACCCCGTCGTAGGGCGCGGGAATATCGACGATGGCCTTGGCGGTTTCCACCGAGACCAGCAACTGGTCGGCCTTGACCTCGTCGCCGGCCTTGACGTACCACTCGACGATCTCGGCTTCCTGCAGGCCTTCGCCCAGGTCGGGCAGTTTGAAATATTTCATGGCGCTCTCCCCAGATTCTCCATCGTGGTGCGCACGGCGCACCCTACCCGCACTCACCAGGCCGCCTAGGCGTAATCCAGTACCGCCTCGCAGGCCGCGACTATGTCGTCGATCCCAGGGATATACAGCCCCTCCAGGCGGTACAGCGGCGGCGGAATATCCGGTGCGGTCACCCGCTGGATCGGTGCCTGCAGATCGAGCAAGGCCCGCTCGTAGAGGCTGGCGGCGATCTCCGCGCCGACCCCGCAGCTTTTCGGTGCTTCGTGCACGATCACGCAGCGCCCGGTCTTGCGCACCGAGGCCTCCAGGGTGTCGAGATCCAGCGGCTTGATGCAGGCCACATCGATCAGTTCCACCGACACGCCGCGCTCGGCCAGCAGCTCGACGGCCTGCTGGCATTCATGAATGCTCGCGCCCCAGCTGATCAGGCTCAGGTCGCTGCCCTCGCGCAGGGTGAAGCAACTGTCCAGGGGCAGGCGCTTGCCGTCGTCGTGCAGTTCCTGAGGGTTCATCCGATAGAGCCGGGTCGGCTCGAGAAAGATCACCGGATCGGGGTCGTCGATGGCCGCCAGCAGCAGGCCATAGGCCCGTGCCGGCGACGAGGGAATAACCACGCGCAGGCCGGGGATATGGGCGAACAGCGCCTCGGTACTTTCGCTGTGGTGCTCGGGGGCGCGGATGCCGGCCCCCATCGGCGTGCGCAACACCATGGGGCAGCTCAAGCGCCCGCGGGTGCGGTTGCGCAGGCGGCTGGCATGGGACACCAGCTGATCCAGCGCCGGGTAGATAAAGCCCATAAACTGGATTTCCATCACCGGTTTCAGGCCCTGGGCGGCCATGCCCACCGCCAGGCCGGCGATCATGGTTTCCGCCAGGGGGGTGTCGATCACCCGCTTGATGCCGAAGGCGTCGCGCAGCCCGGCGGTGGCGCGGAACACCCCGCCGTTGACGCCGATATCCTCGCCCAGCGCGACCACGTTCTCGTCCTCGTACATGGCCCGGTGCAGGGCCAGATTGACCGCCTCGAGCAGGCTGACTTTGTCACTGGGCATGGCCGTCCCCTCCCCGTTCAGCGGCCGCCCTGCGCCGCGCTGCCCGCTCCATGAACATCTCGCGCTGTTCGGCCAGGGCGGCCGGCCACTGCTCGTAGACATACTCCAGCGCCGCCTCGGCGGGCGGATCGCCGACCGCCTCGAAGGCCTCCACCGCCTGCTGCACCAGGGCCTGGCACTCGCCGATCAACGCTTGCTCGCGGCCCTCGTCCCACAGCCCCTGGGCCACCATAAAAAGCTGCAGACGCTTGATCGGTTCTTCCTGCCAGGCCTGCTTGACCTCCTCGCTGCTGCGGTAGCGGGTGGCATCGTCGGCCGTGGTGTGATCGCCCAGGCGATAGCTCAGGCATTCCAGCAGCACCGGCCCCTTGCCATGGCGGGCGCGCTCCAGGGCTGCCTGCATGCGCGCATAAACCGCCAGTACATCGTTGCCGTCCACCTGCTCGCCGGGGAAGCCGGCCCCCAGGGCCTTCTGCGCCAGGGTCGGTGCACCACACTGAATGCGCCGCGGCACCGAGATGGCCCACTGGTTGTTGTTGACCACGAACACCACCGGCAGCTGCCAGGCCCCGGCGACGTTCAGCGCTTCGAGAAAGTCGCCCTTGCTGGTCGCACCGTCGCCACAGGTGGTCACCGCCACCCGGTGTTCGCCGCGGATCTTGAACGCGCTGGCCACCCCGCAAGCGTGCAGGGCCTGGGTGGCGATCGGCACGCAGAGCGGGAAATCCTGGGCCACAGCCGGGTCGGCATAGGCGCTGCCGCGCTCGTCGCCGCCCCAGTAGAGGAGGATTTCCTCCATCTTCACCCCGCGCATCAGCTGCACCGCGGTGTCGCGGTAATAAGGCACCAGCACGTCCTCGGCCTGCATCAGCGCACCGATGGCCACGCCTATGGCCTCCTGGCCCAGGGTCGGCGCATAGGTGCCGATGCGCCCGGTGCGCTGCAGGGCCACGGCCTTCTGGTCGAACAGGCGGGTCAGGACCATCTGCCGGTACAGGCGCACCAGCAGTGCAGAGTCGTCGGCCCAGGCCGGCAGCCCGTCAAGCAGGCGGCCCTGGGGATCGAGAAGGCGGGTATAGGGCAGTTTCAGACTGTCAGGCATTGCTGTACTCCTCGACATCTTATGGATGTCCACTGAGCTGCAGGCTGATGGCACGCAGCCGTATCAGTGCGGCACTGCTCAAAGCCCGTAGAGCAGGCGCTCGGCCAGGGCATCGGCCACCCGCGAGGGCGGTCGCTTGTCGGCCTGGGCATGGGCGTAGATTTCGGTCAGGCGCAGGCTGATCTGGCTCAGGTGAGCGGTGATTGCCGCCAGGCTTTCGCCGCGATGGCGCAGGGCGACATAGATCAGCCCACCGGCGTTGATCACATAATCCGGCGCATAGAGAATTCCCCGCGCCTGCAGGGTGTCGGCCACATCGCTGCTGGCCAGCTGGTTGTTGGCCGCCCCGGCGACCGCCGAGCAGCGCAGATGGCCGGCCGTTTCGCGATTCAATACGCCACCCAGACCGCAGGGCGCGAGAATGTCGCAGGGGGTGGTGAGCAGGGCCTCGCTGGCCACCGGATGGGCTCCCAGTTGCTCCACCGCCAGTTGCACCCGGCCCATATCCAGATCGCTGACCAGCAGTTCGGCACCGGCGGCATGCAGCTGCTCGGCCAGGGCATAGCCGACATTGCCCAGGCCCTGGATGGCCACGCGCAGCCCTTCCAGGTTGTCGCCACCCAGGCGCGCCATGGCCGTGGCGCGAATCCCGGCGAACACGCCCATGGCGGTATGCGGCGAGGGGTCGCCCTCCGCCGTGGTGCTGGTGACGTGCTGGGTGTGCTGGGCGATGCAGTCCATGTCGGCGCTGGAGGTGCCGCTGTCCATGGCGGTGATGTAGTGGCCGTTCAGGGTTTCGATAAAGCGGCCGAAGGCCTCGAACAGTGCGCCACGGTTGTCCACATGGCCCGGGCGGATGATCACCGCCTTGCCGCCGCCATGGGCCACACCGGCCAGCGCCGCCTTGTAGCTCATGCCCTTGGCCAGACGCAGGGCATCCTCGATGGCGCTCTGCTCGTCGACATAGCTCAGGTAGCGGCAGCCACCCAGGGCAGGTCCCAGGCGGCTGTTGTGAATGGCAATAATGGCCTTGAGCCCGGTTTGCGGGTCGTGGGCGAAGTGCAGCGACTCCAGCCGGGTGGTTTCCATCATGGCGAACATGCAGTGGCTCCCGTACTGATTTGCCTCTCAGTATAGGCAGCTGTTGGCCATGCACATTCCCAGTGGTCAGCTCGGCATGCGCCAACGCAGCACTGGACGCGAGCCCGGCTCTTGGCTACAAAGCCAGAAGCCGGGGCTGTTGGCATTTCGCCACGACCGGCCCGGGGGACTGCCATGAATCCACGCGCCGCCTGCCTTGACTGCCTGGACAGGCAACCTGCCGCCACCTTCGAGGCGGCGCTGTGGATAGCCGTCGAACACCAGCCGAACCTGCAACCGGCCGAGGTACTGCGCGAGCTCGACAGCCTGCAGCATCAGGTCCGCCAGGGTCTGCCCGCAGGCCCTGGCCCCGAGCTGGGCCAGGCGCTGCTGCGGCGTCTCAGCCAGCTGGATTTTCACTCGGAAGACGAGCAGCCCCTGCGTCCCAGGGCGGCGCTGCTGGATCAGGTGCTGCGTCGCCGCCGCGGCCAGCCACTGAGCCTGGCGCTGCTGGCCATGGAGCTGGCCAGACGCCTGGAGATTGCCTTGCAGGGGGTAAATTTCCCCGGGCACTTTCTGCTGCGCGTGCCCGGGGCCGACCACCTGCTCGACCCGTGCAGCGGTCGCCGTCTGTATACCCGCGAATGCCGCGAGCTACTGCTCAACCATATGGGCCCCGCCGTCGAACTCAACGCCAGCCACCTGCAGGCCTGCGATGGCCGGACCATGCTGCAGCGCCTGTCGCGCAACCTGCGGCACCTGCATCAGGAGACCGGCGACTACCTGGCCGCACTGAAAGACGCCGAGCGGGTGCTGCAACTGGGTACACCCCACCTGCACGACCACCTGGCCCGCGCCGAGCTCTATCAGTTGCTTGAATGCCCGCAAGGCGAGCGCTTCGATCTGCAGCACGCCATCATGCTCTGCGACGACCCGGCCCAGCGCCTGCAACTGAGCCAGCGCCTGCGTTTGCTGCAGAGCACAGCGGCGCTGCATTGAACCGGCGCTAGGGCGATCAGGCAGTCGATTCTCGGTGCGCACAGCGCACCCTACAGAAAGCCCAACGCCTTGGCCTTGGCCACCGCCTGGGTGCGCCGCGCCACGCCGAGCTTGCCGTTGATGCGGCGCGCGTGGGTCTTGACCGTATGCAGGGAGATAAACAGCTGCTCGGCGACCTCCTGGTTGGACAAGCCCTGGGCGATCAGGCCGAGCACCGCCAGCTCGCGGCAGCTCAGCTGCATGGCCGCACTGCCGGGTGTGGCGGTCGGCTGAGGAGCATGTTCGGGATCGGTCACGGTAAACCACAGGCACTGGTAATCCAGGCGCAGGCGCAGGGCCTGACCGGCCTGGCGCGCCTGCTTGGCCGCTGCCTCATCGTCCCACTGCGCACAGGCTTCGGCATAGCCCAGCCAGAGTTCGCAGGCCAGGGCCTGACGGCCCTGAGCCAGCGCCTGTTCGAGCAAAGCCTGCAGCGGCACGCGTACATCCGCGCCCTCTTCCAGATCGAGCTGTAGCAGCAACAGCTGAAAACGCGGGATCATCTCGGGGAAATTCGGCGGCGGCAGCATGACCTTGACCCGCCGGGCGTAGCCCAGCACCCGGGTGGCCGCTTCACGGGCGCGCTGGCGGTGCCCCTGATACAGCCACAGGCGACCGCTGGCCAGCAGCAGGGTGCCACGGTAGAGGGTTTCGCTGACCCGCTGCCGCTGCATCAGCCGTTCGGCCTGCGCCAACAGGGCGAAGGCCGCGGCCAGATCGCCCTCGCCGGCGGCCAGATCGGCCAGGCCCAGATAGCCATGAAAGGCCCCCGGGTCGCCGCAGCGCTGGGCATCGTCGAGGCCGGCCTGGAGCAGCCGCGCGGCCTCCTCGCGGCGGCCCTGACGCAGGCTCAAGCGCCCCAGGCGCAGCTGGGCGCGCCCCAGCACCGGCGTCTCGCGCAGGACGGCGAGGTCACTGGAAGCCAGCACCCGCTGGAGCAAAGCCTCGGCCCGGGCAAATTCGCCACGGGCCTCCAGCAGCAGGGCATGGTCGAGCTCCAGCAGGGCTTCGAACACCAGGCTGCCGCACGCCCGCGCCTGCCGCAGCGCCGTGTAGCTGAGCTGCTGGGCCAGTTCCAGATCACCCTCGCCGATGGCCACCTGGGTCAGTATCGAGCGGCACAGCAAGGCCTGCGCCCAGGCGCTGGATGGCAGGTTCGGCAACGCCTCCAGCAGCTGTTCGCGGCTGTCTACCGCGCAGCCGCGGCCGTAGGCGGCAATGCCCTGAATCGCCTGCCATTGGGCAAACAGTTCGCGGGTGCGCGGGCCATCGCCGCGCGGCTGAAAACGTGCCAGCTGATCGACGCAGGCCAGCGCCTCGTCCAGCCTGCCGACCAGCAGCAGCACCCAGGCATTCAGCAGAATCAGCCGCGGTGTACTCAGCAGCAGGCTGTCCGGCAGCTCGGCACGCCAGCCGAGAATCAGTGCCAGGTCCTGGCCCTGCAACAGCTGCTCTTCGGTAAAGCGTTCGAGAAAGCTGCCGGCCACCTCCGGCTGCCCGCCGAGCAGCGCATGTTCCACCGCCGCGCGGATGTCGCCCTGGGCGGCGAACCACTGGCTAGCATGCAGGTGCAGGCTGTGGCACGGCAGCGCCCGGGCCGGCCGGCGCAGCAGCGTCGCCACCGGGGCGAACAGGGCGAACCAGCCCTTGTGCTGTTCCAGCTCGTGAATAAAGGCCCCACGCTCGGCCAGCTGACGCATCCATTCGCCGCCCTCGCCAACGCCGAACAGGTGCTCGCACAGGTCGTAATTGAAGCGCGGCAACTGCGCCAGCTGCTGCAGGGTCTGCAGCAGCTCGTGGGGCAACTCCTGCAGCACTTCGCGGGTCAGGTAATCGCGCAGCAGTTCGCCATGTTGCTCATCCAGCGGCGCGGCCAGGGTATCCGGCTCACCCTGAGCCGCCAGGACGCGCAGGCGCAAGGCCGCCGGCCAGCCCTGGGTCGCCCCGTGCAGGGCCTCGGCCCAGGCACTGCGTTGCGGCTGCAACTGCCCCAGCCAGGCCGAGACCTCTGTGGCGCTGAACAGCAGATCGCTGGGCCCCAGTTCGAGCAGCTCGCCTTCCAGCAGCAGACGCGGCAGGTTGCATGCCGGCCGCCGCCGGCTGCCCAGCCACCAGCAGATGCCCGCCGCAGCGGCGTTGAGCAGGAGATTCAGGTAGCCATCCAGCTCGTCCGCCGGCGCTACCGGGTAGTCGTTGAGCACCAGCCACAGGCGTCGCGGTTCCTGGGCCAGGGCCGCCAGCAGTTCGCTGCTGCTCAGGCTCGGGGCATAGCCCAGGGCCTGACACAGCAGCTGGCAGAGCTGCGCAGGGTCCAGGCCCGGTACCGCACAATTGAGCCAGAGCAGTTCATGGTCCGGCGGACATTGGCGGGCGCAATCGGCCAGCAGCACGCTCTTGCCGAAACCGGCCGGGGCGATCAGCAGGCGCAGCCGGCAGTCGTAGGCCAGCAGCCGCTGCAACAGCGCCTGACGCGGGATATGCCCGGGCGGTTGACGCAACAGGCGGCCCTGAGCGCCGGGTGGCGCAGCGATAAGCGGGGATGGCGCGTAGGCAGTCATGGGATCGGCGGCTACTGCTCAGGCTGGGAGCCTTGAGGCTAGACCCATAACAGCCACCGCAGTAGTTGTATTTGCCTTGCTGATACGCGGCGATAAAAAAGGCGGCCCGAGGGCCGCCCAATCACGGAGTAACAATCACGAGTTCACGCTTGGTGTTTTAACGCACCCCGGCGCTGCGCAGGGCGGCCGGCGTGTAGTCGGCACCGCTGGCCTGGAAGCCGAAGCTGTAAGCCGACTTCTCCTCGTTCTTCATGCCCAGGGCCAGGTAGCGACCGGCGATCACGTCGTACAGGGCTTCCAGGGTGTAGCCGGTCATCTTCTGATGGTAGTAGCTCTGCGCATGCCCCTCGGCGACCCGCCACAGCTGGCCGCGGCCGTCGTAGTGGTCGACCAGGGCCAGCTGCCAGCTGTCTTCGTCGAAGTACATATGACGCTTGGCGTAGATATGCCGCTCGCCGGACTTCAGCGTGGCTTCCACTTCCCACACCCTGTGCAGCTCGTAGCGGGTCAGGTCCTGGTTGATATGCCCGGCCTTGACCACGTCGTCATACTTGAGTGCAGGCGAGTCCAGCTTGTAGCTGTTGTAGGGGATATACATCTCCTTCTTGCCCACCAGTTTCCAGTCGTAACGATCTGGCGCACCGGAGAACAGGTCGAAGTTGTCGGCGGTACGCATGCCATCGGCGGCGGTACCCGGCCCGTCGTAGGCCACCTGCGGAGCGCGGCGCACGCGGCGCTGACCGGCGTTGTAGATCCACGCCAGGCGCGGCTCCTTGACCTGGTCGATGGTCTCGTGGACCAGCAGCACGTTACCGGCCAGGCGCGACGGCGCGGTGACCCGCTGCTTGAAATAGAGCAGCACGTTGGCCGCCTTGGCCGGGTCGACGTCGGGCATGTCCGAGGGGAAGGCGATTTCGTCCTCGAACTTGACCAGGCTGTAAGAGCCATTGGTCTGCGGTGTGGCCTGGGTGATCCAGCGCCGCACGTTGCCACCGCGGTAGCGAGTGATGTGGTTCCACGCCACCTCGACGCCGCTCTTGGGAATCGGGAAGGCGTAGTAACGGCTGTCACTGAAGTTCTGCAGGCCGTTGCCGCCATCGATGGCGCTGGTATTCAGCGCGCTCTGCTTGGCCGCGGCATAGATGGCATCGGGTACCGCAGCACTGCGATGGGTCGGGTAGACCGGGATCTTGTAGCTGTCGGGGTAACGCTTGAGCATCGCCAGCTGGCCGGCGGACAGCTTGTCCTGGTATTGCGTGGCGTTGGCCGCGGTGATGGTGAACAACGGCTGCTCATTGGCAAACGGGTCGGCGAGGAAGCCCTTGCCATCCACCGCACCGGCATTGGCCGGCAGGCCGCCGGTCCAGGCCGGAATGCTGCCGTCGGCGTTGCCGGCCATTTCCGCACCCAGCGGGGTCAGGCTGGTACCCAGTTGCGCCGCCTCTTCAGGAGTCACGGCGGCCATCAGGCTGCTGGCCAACAGGCTCAGGGCCAGCGCTCCGGTTTGCAGGATTCTTGTACTTTTCATTCTTTACGGATCCTTTGCGCAGGTTGATCAGAAGTTCACGCCAAAACTCAGGGCGACGAAATCACGGTCGGTGGTGGTGTTGTACTCGCCGCCGAAGAAATCTGTATAGCTCAAGCTGGCGGTATAGGTGTTCTGATAATCGGCATTCAGACCGATGCTGATGGCTTTGCTGCCTTCGTTGAAGTTCGGCCCGAAACCGTCGACGTCATGGGACCAGGCCACGCTCGGGGTCAGGTTGACGCCGGCAAACACGTTGCTGTAGTCGGCGCTGGCACGCAGGCGGTAGCCCCAGGAACTGCTGGTGTAGAAACCATCGCCCTGGCACTCGTCGGGGTTGGCGGCGTTGAACGCACCGCACACGCCCGGCACGCTGAACTCGCCTGCCCCGTAGATCGGATCGCGACCGAAACGCAGCTCGCCGGGAGCGTCGCTGATGCCACTGATATGGTTGTAACCGACTTCGCCGAGCAGGGTCAGGCGGCTGGCACCCAGTACCCGATCAATAAAGTGCACGGCCGTGACCTGCGCCTGGGTAAAGGGCTTGCGTTCGTAGCCGTGGATATCGGCCCCGGCGACGTTCTGCGCGTGACCGGACTCGAATACCGGATTGAACGGCAGTCCCAGCGCGCCAAAGGACAGGTCGGTGGAGTTGATCTGCATCGGCATATTCGGCCGGTAGCTGAGCTCACCGGACAATGCGGTGCCGCCGACGTTGGTCTGGAAGCTCAGGCCGTAGAGGCGGATGTCTTCCGGGTACTCGATAAAGTAACGGGCGTTCGGCGCACCGGGGATAAAGCTGACGAAGTTTGGCGTGGTGGTGCGGATGGTGCTGAACACCGGCCCACGGCTGTGGTAGTTCATCGCATAGAGACCGAACTCGGTGTCGTTCAGCGATTCGGCGAACCAGCGCAGGGCAAGGCCGTACTGGCCACTGTCGCGAGCATCGCGGTCACCGGCGCGGGGGATATAGGCATTGTCGACAAACGAGTTGGTCGACTCGCCCGGCGGCAGATCAGCCCCCAGCACCACCAGGCGATCATCGCAACCATCGGCCAGCACATCGGCGCTGGAGAAGAAGGTGCCGCAGTTATCGACGATGGTCTGGTCCCACTCCAGCTGATAGAAGGCCTCCATGCTGACGGAGTCGCTCAGGCTCTGCGCGACGTAGAGCATGTTGACCGGAATCAGACCTTCCTTGATCTCTGCGCCGGGCCGGCGGAAGGCGGCGGCGTCGATCGGGTTGATCGAGTTGATCGAGTTGCCGATAAAGGTGCTCTCGCCCCAGCTGACCACCTGCTTGCCGACCCGCACACTGCCCGGCAGATCGCCGAGGCTGTAGTTGTGGTAGATAAAGGCATCGAGGATCTGCGCGCCGGAGGCCTGCGCGGCTTCCTTGCGGTTGTGATCGTCGATGTCGTAGAACAGGCGGCTCTCGTCCTTGGTCTCGAAGTCGTACCAGTACTTGCCGCGGACAAAGACCCCGGTATCGCCGTATTTAAGCTCCAGGTCGTGAATACCCTTGAAGATCTTCGAGAAGGTTTCGCCCTTCTTGAAGTTCAGCCGGCCGTCATCCGAAGTACGCGATGAGGCTTTGCCGCCGCTGGCGACCGAGACGAAATCAGGATCCGCGCCGCGCACTGACCAACTGGCCCCCACGGACAGCTGGGAGTCGAACTGCGCTTCGACCTCGCCGATATTGAAAGTGACAGCCTGGACAGGCGCGACACAGCCCAGGGCAATGGCAGAGGCCAAGGCACAGGGCTGGAAGATTGCATGTCTTGTTTTTGTTCTCATGCGGCTCTCCTGGAAAGCGGGTTTCGTGTTGAGGCCCACAAGCTACCCAGCCCCCCGCCGGTGGATAAGCGCCCGAAAGAGGTATTTGCCCTGTCAGCCGAAAGAGTGAAGAGGGCTCTGCTACGCCTAACTGCCGCCCGGCCATGGACCCGCGCAATGGTCGACCATAGCCTGGGTGAATGGCCGCCCGGCCAGCCCCGAGGCGACCTGCTGCAGGGTTCGCGCCGCAGCGGGGCTGGCGATCAGCCCCGTTGCGGCGGGCATCGTATCGAATTCAATACAACGTAATGAAAGCGACACAAAGCTGCCGAGCCGCGACATCAGTGCCCTGCCCGCCCGAATACGCAGCCAAACCCGCATAACCGTATCGATTTCACTACAGTGATTTTCATAAAAACCCCATCTAAATACATAACCAATTGATTTTATTGAATATTTTTATAATGGCACCACCCTTGCTATGGTCTTTTCACCTTTCCGCTCGTGCCCGACACGAGCGCCCCGCACATCGCCCCCAGCAGAAAGGGCGAGTCACCACCCTTGAGGAGTTCACATGAGCGAATTGCGTTTTACCGTCGAGCACGAATGGCTGCGTCAGGATGCCGATGGTCTGGTTACCGTGGGCATCACCGCCTATGCCCAGGAAGCCCTGGGTGACGTGGTATTCGTGCAGCTGCCGGAAGCCCAGAGCTATGCCGAGGGTGACGAAGTGGCCGTGCTGGAGTCGGTAAAAGCGGCGAGCAATATCGCCATGCCGCTGGACGGTGAGGTGGTCGAGGTCAATGGCGAGCTAGAATCCAGCCCCGAGCTGGTCAACGAAGATCCCCTGGGCAAGGGTTGGTTCTTCCGTTTCCGTCCGGCCAATGCCAGCGCGGTAGCCGACCTGCTCGACCAGGCCGCCTACGAGCGCCTGCTCAACGCCAATGCTGACGCCTGAGAGATTGCAATGACCAAGCTGACCACCCAGAACGAATTTGTCGCCCGCCATATCGGCCCGCGTGACGCCGATACCGCTGCCATGCTCGAACTGCTGGGCTACGCCAGCATCGACGCGCTGACCGATAACGTCATCCCCGAGAGCATCAAGGGCACCAGCGTGCTGGGTGCTCAGCCGGGCCTGTCGGAAGCCGACGCCCTGGCCAAGATCAAGGCCATCGCTGGCAAGAACCAGCAGTTCAAGACCTATATCGGTCAGGGCTACTACGGCACCCTGACGCCAAGCCCGATCCTGCGCAACCTGCTGGAAAACCCGGCCTGGTACACCGCCTACACCCCGTACCAGCCAGAAATTTCCCAGGGCCGTCTCGAAGCGCTGCTGAACTTCCAGACCCTGATCAGCGACCTCACCGGCCTGCCGATCGCCAACGCCTCCCTGCTCGACGAAGCCACCGCCGCTGCCGAAGCCATGACCTTCTGCAAACGCCTGAGCAAGAACAAGAGCAGCCACGCCTTCTTCGCCTCCAGCCACTGCCACCCCCAGACCCTCGACGTGCTGCGTACCCGTGCCGAGCCGCTGGGCATCGAAGTGGTGGTTGGCGACGAGCGCGAACTGACTGACGTCAGCGCGTTCTTCGGCGCCCTGCTGCAATACCCGGCCAGCAACGGCGACCTGTTCGACTACCGCAAACTGACCGAACGCTTCCACGCCGCCAACGCCCTGGTAGCGGTAGCCGCCGACCTGCTGGCCCTGACCCTGCTGACCCCGCCCGGCGAGTTCGGTGCCGACGTCGCCATCGGCAGCGCCCAACGCTTCGGCGTGCCGCTGGGCTTCGGCGGCCCGCATGCTGCTTACTTCTCGACCCGCGAAGCCTTCAAGCGCGACATGCCGGGCCGCCTGGTCGGCATGTCCATCGACCGTTTCGGCAAGCCGGCCCTGCGCCTGGCCATGCAGACCCGCGAGCAACATA
>CAZOEC010000081.1:0-22385 GCA_964578635.1 uncultured Pseudomonas sp. | reverse complement strand
CCTGGAGCTTACAGCATTGTCCAGAACCGAATTAACGTAACGTTACGAATATTATACGAAGTTACAGTATGGGCTACGGGCCGTAGATCCTGCTGCGCGTAATGGCTGTTATGTTCAATTCAGCCCTTGCTTGAGCCTACCGAACAAAATTGTCAGGCTGAAAGCCCCAGTGCTAGCCTGCTGATTGAACCCTCTGAATATCGATTCGGCCCATGCGTAAACACACTAGCAAGAAACCTCACCGCTCCGCTGCAACAGCTCAGGTCGGGGTCGAGAAAACCCGGGCGGCTGCGCCGGACTGGATACTGTTGCTGCTGGCCTTGTCCGGCATGCTGCTCAGCGGATACCTGACGTTCGCTGCCTTGAGCGATGCTGCACCGGCCTTTTGTGATCAGGGCTCGTCCTGCCAGCTGATTCAGCAAAGCCGCTGGTCCAGGGTGCTGGGCGTGCCGCTGGCGCTCTGGGGCTTTGCCCTTTATGCGGTGCTGGCGATGCTTGCCTGGCGACAGCCGAGCCGTTTGCAGCGCTGGCGGCGGCTATGGCTGATTGCCCTGGTCGGTCTGGTCGTCAGCCTCTATCTGACGCTGGTCGGCTGGATCGAGCTGGCGGTCTTCTGCGCCTGGTGTCTGCTGTCATTGGCGTTGCTCACGGCGTTTTTCCTGCGGGCCAGCCAGATCTGGCCGAAGTCGGCGACCGTGACCGACTGGCGAAACTGGTTGCTGCGCAGTGGCGTGACGGCCTTGCTGGCTGTGGTTGTGTTGCATCTCTACTACAGCGATCTGTTTTCCCCGCGTGCCGATCCGCAACTGCTGGCCCTGGCCAACCATCTGCAGCGCAGCGAGGCAAAATTCTACGGTGCATTCTGGTGCCCGGCCTGTCAGGAACAGAAAAGCCTGTTTGGCCCTGCAGCCGAGCAATTGCCCTATGTCGAGTGCTCGCCGAACGGTCGCAAAGGCGTGCTGGCCCGGGCCTGTATCGAAGAGAAGATCACCGGTTATCCCACCTGGATCATCCGCGGGCGGCGCTATCAGCAGGTGCTCAGCACCGAAGAGCTGATGCGTCACTCGCGCTTCAAACCCCAGGCTCAGGGCGCTGCCGAAGTGCCCTAGTCCTGGCCCTCGGTCGTTAGCCTGCGGGTTGACGGGTATCAATGCGGGCCGGGCCGCGTTGCGTTAGAAAGGCAGTCGACGAGATCTTCTCGAGGACCGGCAGCATGGATAAGCAGCATCAATGGAACCTCTGGTTCTTCCTTGTGGCCTTCAGCCTGCTGCTGGTGTTTCAGAACTGGTGGAGCGCCCGCAGCGCGGTTGAGCCGATTGCCTACAGCGAATTTATGCGCCTGCTCAAGGAAGACAAACTGAGCGAGTTGCGCATCGAACAGCAGCAGATCAGCGGCAAGCTCAAGGAACCGATCAACAACCGTCAGCTGTTCAGCACCATCCGCGTCGAGCCCGATCTGGCTGAAGCCCTGGCGCAGTCTGAGGTGAGCTTTAGCGGTACCCGCGAAGACGGCTTGCTCAGCAATCTGCTCAGCTGGCTGCTGTCCTTTATCCTGATTTTCGCCTTCTGGTCCTTTCTGTTTCGTGGCCTGGCTGCCAAGCAGGGTTTTGGCGGCATGGTCAATGTCGGCAAGTCCAAGGCCAAGGTGTTTGTCCAGCGCGATACCGGGGTGACCTTCGACGACGTGGCGGGCATCGACGAGGCCAAGGCCGAGCTGCTCGAAGTGGTGTCCTTTCTCAAGGATCAGCCCAAGTACAGCCGCCTGGGCGCGCGGATTCCCAAGGGCATCCTGCTGGTTGGCCCACCCGGCACCGGCAAGACCCTGGTGGCCAAGGCGGTGGCCGGTGAGGCCGGGGTGCCCTTCTTCTCGATCTCCGGCTCAGAATTCGTCGAGATGTTTGTCGGCGTCGGTGCCGCGCGGGTTCGCGATCTGTTCGAGCAGGCGCGCAAGGCCGCGCCGTGCATCATCTTTATCGACGAGCTGGACGCCCTGGGCAAGATGCGCGGGGCCGGCTCCTTTGGCGGCAACGACGAAAAGGAGCAGACCCTCAACCAGCTGCTGGCCGAGCTGGACGGCTTCGATACCCGTGAAGGCGTGGTGCTGCTGGCGGCCACCAACCGCCCGGAGGTACTCGACCCCGCCCTGCTCCGCGCCGGCCGCTTCGACCGGCAGATCGTTATCGACCGCCCGGACAGACGCGGCCGCGTCGCCATTCTCAAGGTGCATCTCAAGCGCATCCAGGCCGGCGCGGACCTCGATATCGAAGGCATCGCCGGGATGACCACAGGCTTTTCCGGGGCGGACCTGGCCAACCTGGTCAATGAGGCCACCATAGTCGCCACCCGGCGCGGCGCACAGGCGGTGGACATGGCCGATTTCACTGTGGCGGTTGAGCGCATCGTGATCGGCAGCGAACGCCGCGGCCGCCTGCTGCAGCCCCATGAGCGCGAGGTGGTGGCCTACCACGAAATGGGTCACGCCCTGGCGGCGGCCAGCCTGGTGGGCATGGACCAGGTGCACAAGGTGTCGATCATTCCGCGCTCGGTCGGTGCGCTCGGTTATACCCTGCAGCGCCCCACCGAAGACCGCTTCCTGATTACCCTGCG
Organism: uncultured Pseudomonas sp.; assembly: GCA_964578635.1. Lineage (GTDB taxonomy): Bacteria > Pseudomonadota > Gammaproteobacteria > Pseudomonadales > Pseudomonadaceae > Aquipseudomonas. Next base: position 19,778 of record CAZOEC010000081.1, on the reverse strand, counting down.
CGAGCTCAAGGACCGCATGCTGGTGTTGCTGGCCGGCCGCGCGGCCGAGCACCTGGTGTTCGATGAAGTGTCCACCGGCGCGGCGGACGACCTGGCCAAGGTTACCGATATCGCCCGGCAGATCGTCACCCGTTTCGGCATGAGCAGCGAACTCGGCCAGGCCGTACTGGAGCGTCAGAGCGCCAGTTATCTGGGGGAACAGGCGATCAGCCTGCGCGAAAAGGATTATTCCGAGCAGACCGCCCGTGAGGTCGATCTGTGCGTCAAGGCCCTGATCGAAGAAGCCTACGCGCGGGCCAGGACCCTGCTGCAGAGCCGCCGCGCCGAGCTGGAACAAGGTGCCCGGCTGTTGCTGGAAAAGGAAACCCTGACCCCAGAGGAGTTCCCCGCCCTACTCCCCGTCACCCGCCAAGAAATTGCCCAAGGGAGCTAAGCCCATGCCCAGTTCAAGCCCCAACAAGGTGCAGCGTCTGTGCCTGTACGACAGCACAGAACTCGAACAGGTTATCCGCGATATGGCGCGTCAGGCCCTGGCTCTGCTGCCGCCGGGGCCCTGCGCCCTGGTCGGCATACTGCGCCGCGGCGAGCCCCTGGCGCGCATGCTGCAGCAACAGCTGGCGCTGCTGAGTGGGCAGCCCGAACTGCCGTTGTTTGCCCTCAAGGTCAAGCGTTACGCCGACGATCTCAGCGTGTTGCATGCCCATACGGCGCTGACCGAAAGTGCCGAACTGGCAGCCCTGGACCTGGCCAATACCCAGCTGCTGGTGATCGATGATGTGCTCTACCAGGGCCATTCGCTGCTGCGCACCTGCGCCTATCTGTCCAGCCTGGGTGCCCAGCAGGTTCGCACGGCGGTGCTGGTCGACCGCTGCGTCAGCCAGCAGCCGATCCGCGCCGATATAGTTGGCGTGCGCCTGCAGGTAGCACCGGGCGATATCATCGAATGCAATGTGCCGCCCTATGAGCCGCAGTTTCGTATTGAGGTGGTGCGACAGAGTCATTGATGCCCTGCTCCTGCACGAAATGATGCTGTTCAGGCCAATTATCCCGCTGGCAAAGATCAATCTTGATGCAAATCATTATTGTTTAAAGCGTGCATCCCTAAGCTAGGCCCCATCCAAGCCAATGCTCAGAGGAAATCGTCGATGCGCGCACAACTGCCTTTCTCGCTCGCCCTACTGCTGGTCGCTGCATGCGCCCAGGGCAAGGAATACCCGATTGGTGAGCCCCAGCAATGCGCTGGTCTGGAGGTCGGGGCGGTGTATCTGCAACCGATCGAGATGGACCCACCGGGCATGATGCGCCCCGCCGCCGACTCCGATGTGCACCTGGAAGCCGATATCAGCGCACTGAAAAACAACCCCAACGGTTTCCCGGAAGGCAGCTTTGTGCCCTACCTGCACGTTGCTTTCGTGTTGCGCAAGGAAGGCAGCGAGCAGGCGCTCAAGGGCGATTTCCACGCCATGGTGGCCAACGATGGTCCGCACTATGGCGACAACCTCAAGCTGTTCGGCCCGGGCAAGTACCACCTGACCTACAGCATCCTGCCGCCCACTGGCGGCCACGCCATGTTCGGTCGCCATATCGACAAGGAAACCGGCGTCGCTCCCTGGTTCGAGCGCTGCGAACTCAGCTACGAATTCACCTACGCCGGCATCGGCAAGAAAGGCGGTTACTGATCCCCTCAGGCCGCGGCGCAGTGGAGTTCGCCATGTCAGCTTGTTTCATCCTGAGCGGTTACCGGGTCTGCGTGTCGCCATGCGCCAGCTGAACGCCCTGCTCAGCGGCCTGGGCGATACGTTGCGCCGCCATGGGCGGCTGATTCGTGGCGTGCAATGGGCGGTGGTGGCCTTCTATGGCCTGTTGCTGGTGCTGCCGGCGCTGCTGCCCTTGCCATCCAGCCAGGCGCGCATGCTCGACAACCTGACGCTGCTCGCCCAGTTTGTTTTCTGGGGCCTCTGGTGGCCGTTCGTGCTGCTGTCCATCGTGCTGTTCGGCCGGCTCTGGTGCGGCGTGCTCTGCCCCGAAGGCGCGCTCAGCGAATGGATCAGCTGGCGCGGGTTGGGCCGCGGCACCCCGCGCTGGATTCGCTGGGGCGGCTGGCCGACCCTGGCGTTTATCCTCACCACTGTTTATGGCCAGCTGATCAGTGTCTACGACTACGCCCAGGCGGCCTTGCTGATTCTCGGCGGCTCGACCCTGGCGGCAATGCTGGTGGGCTTTCTCTATGGCCGCGGCAAGCGCGTCTGGTGCCGCTATCTGTGCCCGGTCAGCGGTGTGTTCGCCCTCCTCGCCCGCCTGGCACCCATGCATTACAAGGTCGACGAACAGCGCTGGCTGGACAATCCGCCGCCGCGCCAACCGCCACCCAACTGCGCGCCGCTGCTGGATATCCGCCGTATGCAGGGCGCGGCAGACTGCCACGCCTGCGGACGTTGCAGCGGACAGCGCGGCGCGGTGAAGCTGAGCGCGCGTTCGCCGAACGCCGAGGTACTGATCGTCGGCCCGCAGCACGCCAGCCATTGGGACAGCAGCCTGTTGCTGTTCGGCGTGATCGGCCTGGCCATGGGGGCCTTTCAATGGACGGTCAGCCCCTGGTTCGTCAGCCTCAAGCAGGCCGCGGCGACCTGGCTGGTCGAGCGCGACAGCTATTGGCTGCTGCAGGCCGATGCACCCTGGTGGCTGCTGACCCATTACCCCCAGGCCAACGACCTGTTCAGCTGGCTCGACGGCCTGCTGATCCTGTTTTACCTGGCGGCCAGCGCGTTGCTGCTCGGTGGCGGCCTGTGGCTGCTGCTACGGGCCGCGGCCTTGCTGGTGTCGCGCACTGGCAATGTGTTCGAGCACCTGGCCTTGAGCCTGATTCCGCCCGGTGCCAGCGGCCTGTTTCTCGGCCTGAGCGCCACCACCGTCAAGCTGCTGCGCTACGAAGGCCTGGCTCTGGCCTGGGTGCAACCGGCCCGCGCCGCCCTGCTCGCCGGTGCGATTGCCTGGAGTCTGTGGCTGGGTTGGCAGGTGCTGGGCCGCCATGGCGCACGCGGGCTCAATCGATTCGCCGCGTTCTGCTGCCTGGCGCTGGGCTCTGCCGGGGTCGGCTATGGCTGGTGGTTGCAGTTCTGGGGCTGGAGTTGAGCCGTGCCGACAGAGGGCGGATGTGCCCTGTTCGCTGGCCATGCGGGCCGTCGCGGCCGGACTTGTTTGAAATCAAGGAAGCTCTGCCCGCCGGCCTCCTAGCATGCAGTCCCGAGCAATCCCGAGCTGCACCCTGGGAGAAACCATGCTGACCGAACCATCGCTTGTCGCACAGTTGCGCCGTCATCATCTATTCAGCCGGCTACCGGAGGCGGCGTTGCAGGAGGTGTGCGCCTCGGCCAACCTCAAGCGCCTGGCGACGGGCGCTTCGCTGTTCCACCAGGGCGACAAGGCCGAGCGCTTCTATTTCGTCTTCAGTGGGCAGGTGAAGCTGCATCGGGTGGTCTGCGACGGCCAGGAAAAACTGGTGGAGATCATCCGCGCCGGCGAATCCTTTGCCGAAGCGCTGCTGTTCACCGGTGTGGCGCAGTACCCGGTCAGCGCCACTGCCCTGAAAACCTCCCAGGTGGCCAGCCTGCACGGCACGCAATACCGCCGCCTGCTGGAGGAGCATCCGAGCATCTGCCTGGACATTCTCGCCACCCTGAGCATTCGCCTGCACCAGCGCTTGAACGAGATCGACACCCTGACCCTGGCTAACGCCTGCCACCGGGTCAGGCGTTTTCTCGCCCAGGCCCACGAAGAAGGCAACGGGGTGATCATGCTCGATGTGCCGAAACGCCTGATCGCCTCAAGGCTGGGCATCCAGCCGGAGACGTTCTCGCGCATCCTTCACCGCCTGATCGACTCGGGGGTGATTGTCGTACAGCGCCGCAACATCGAAATCATCGACCTGCAAGAGCTGAGTAACTACGACTAGGGCCTGTATGGGCAGAATTGACTTTGGTCAACGTCAGCTGCCGCACCCTGGTCAAACTGGGCAGACTCTTGACGCCGGAGGACGCGCGTAATGTCCAAGACAACTCTCCCCCTGGTCTATTCCTGCTCTGGCTGCTCCAACGTGGCGCAACTGGCCAATACCCTGGCCGTGCGTCTGGATCGTGCCGGCCTGGCGGAAATGTCCTGCATCGCCGGAGTCGGCGGCAATGTCCAGGCGCTGGTCAGCAAGGCCTGCTCCAGCCGCCCGATCCTGGCCATCGACGGCTGCCCCCTGCACTGCGTCAGCGCCTGTCTGGCTCAGCATGGCATTAGCGCCGACGTGCATATCACCCTCAGCAGCTATGGCCTGCGCAAACGCTACCGGGAAGACTGCAGCGCGGAGGAAGCCGATGCGCTGTTCGCGGACATGAGCCGCATTATCGCCAGCGATTTTGCCCAGCCGCGCAACACCCAAGCCCAGCCTATGGCCCGCGAGCCGCTGCCTTCCCAAGCGGCAGGCCCGCAAACGGTGGAGTGAGCAGTGCGTCAGCTGCGTTGTGGTCATAACGACCATAAAGGTATTTATAACCCTGATTCATCATGGTCATACTTACCATAACAACCCATTAAAGCCTTTAAATTCAATAAGTTGCCTGTGGCATGCAGCTTGCTCTGGATAAGCAGGGATAGCTATCCATAAGCCCATATCAGCCCATGAGCGCCATGCCGGGAGTCTCCATGAAAAACGTTCTGCAACTGATCGCCTGCTACCTGGTCCTCACCTCGGGACTGGCTTTGGCCAGTGGCGTTGCCTTGAGTCTGGCTTCCACCACGCTGCCGGCCGCCAGCGGCGATTATCCGCACGCTGCCAGCGCGCCCCTGGCGCTGCCCGTACAGCATTGAATTGCAACCGCCCGCCACCTGGGCTGTCTGCTAGTACTGCGTTGCCCGCAACAGACCCGCGTCGTCAGCCTGTCACGCACAGGCCGGGTTCCAGGCCGCTCCAGGCTTCAGGCCAAACAAACAGGATGTGTTCTATGGTGCTTCACCGCGTTCATCACCAGATTCTCCGCAGTCACCACTTGTTCGAGCCGTTGAACGAAGAGCAGATGGATGAGCTGATGAGCACCAGCCAGCTGCTCAGCATCGACAAGGGCGAGCCCTTGTTCCGTCAGGGCGAGCCGGCCCATTCGTTCTATTTCGTTATCGCCGGGGCGGTGAAGATCTACCGCCTGACCCCGGACGGCCAGGAGAAGGTCTTCGAGGTCATCGGCAATCGGCAGACCTTCGCCGAAGCCATGATGCTGATGGATACGCCCAATTACGTCGCGTCAGCCGAGGCGGTGTGCCCTACCCAGCTCTACCGCATCGCCAACAGCACCTATATGCGCCTGCTGCAGAGCAATACCCGGCTGACCTTCGCCCTGCTCGGCAAGCTCTGCGTGCGCTTGCACCAGCGGGTCAACGAGATCGAAACCCTGTCGCTGAAAAACGCCACCCACCGCGTGGTGCGCTACTTGATCACCCAGCTCGCGCGCCAGCCGGATGCGGGCAACAGCTTCGAGTTGCCGATGGCCAAGCAGCTGATCGCCGGCCATCTGTCGATCCAGCCGGAGACCTTTTCGCGAATTATGCGCCGCCTGATCGATGAGGAAATCATCACCCAGGAAGGCCGCCAGATCGTTATTGTCGATCGCCTGCGCCTGGAGCAGTTCGAGTGATACGCCGGTCTTCGCCCGTGAGCGCTTGCCATGCCTAAATGCCTGTATTGCCAGCAAGACAATCCCCCCGGGGAAGCCGAGTGCGATAACTGCGGCATGCTCCTGCCGGTCCTGAGCGACGGCGCGGGCGAGCGCCGGCAACGGCGTTTTATGTGGTTCTGCATCGGCCTGACGGTGTTCTGCGCGGTGATGATCGTGTGGTTGCCGCGCAGTATTGCCTGAGTTGCCCTCCCCCAAGATCCTCTGCTGGTAATCGGTGCGCACGGCGCACCCTACCCATCCTCAACGTATGCACCAGCCCCTGTCGCGATGGCTTTGCCATCCGGCCGGCTACGCCTGGGTCAGCTGCCGATACAACTGTGGCAGGCGCAGCGGCAATTGTTGCGGCTGGCGGATCTGGGTGTAGCCATTGGCACCGAACATATAGGGCAGGTAATCGCCGGCCTGGCTGTCGATGGTGATGCAGAACGGCAACAGACCCTGACGCCGCGCCTCCAGCACCGCTTCGCGGGTGTCCTCGACGCCATAACGGCCTTCGTAGAGGTCCAGGTCGTTGGGTTTGCCGTCGGTTACCAGGAGCAGCAGCTTGCGCCGCTGTTTGCAGGCCCCGAGCAACGCGGTGGCCTGGCGAATGGCCGCGCCCATACGGGTGTAGTAGCCGGGCTTGAGTGCCTGAATGCGCCCACGGGTGTTGTCGTCGTAGCGCTGCTTGAAGGATTTCAGTTCGAGCATGCGCACCTGCTGGCGACGCAGGGAGGAAAAGCCGTAGAGGGCGAACTTGTCGCCCAGGGCCGACAGGGTTTCACCGAACAGCAGCAGGCTGTCGTTGATCACCTCGATGACCCGGTGCTGGTCGTCCAGGTGAGCGTCGGTGGACATCGACACATCCGCCAGCAGCAGGCAGGCCAGATCGCGGCGGGTGTGCCGCTGCTCCATAAACAGGCCGCGCTCGGCGCACTGGCGATGCTGGCGTTCGACGTGGAAATCCAGCCAGGCCTGCATATCCAGCTCCGAGCCCTGGGGTTGCTGACGCAGCCACTGGCGATCGTTGCGCAGGTGCTCGAACTGGCGGCGCAGGCGCTTGGCCAATGGAGCCAGACGCAAGGGCAGCGGCTGCGCCTCGCTGCCGCGTGGCACCATCATCTGCAGGTTGGCGAAATCCTCGCGCAAACTCTGCTTGCGGTAGTCCCACTCCGGCAACTTGATGCCTTCGCCCAGCGGGATGTCGTCGACATCCGCCGGCGGCAGGTCGAGGTGCAACTTGAGCCCGCCGCCCTTGCGCAGGCGCTGCTTGGACAGGGCCAGTTCATCGAGGTCCTCGGCGACCCGGGCGGCGTCCAGGTCTTCGCTGTCGTCCGTGCAGCGATCCAGCTCGACATGCTCGGACCAGCTGAACAGGTTTTCCAGGCGGAAGATCAGCAGACCGCCCTTGCTGGTACTTTCCTCGACCCGTTTGGCGCGCTTGGGCCCGCCCTTGCTTGCGCCCGCCGGGGTCAGCAGGTTGCCTTCGCTGTCCTCGCCCAGCTCACAGGCCTGGGGCTGGCCGAGGTTTTCCGCCGGGTACAGCCACAGCGGCAGCGGCCAGGGGGCCCGTTCGCTACGGGGGAAGTGCTCGACGCTGCCCGGCTCGCGCAGGGCCTGACAGAGCGCGATCTCCAGTTCGGCTTCGCCCTTGGCCAGCGCGCCGGGATCCGGGCGCAGCTGCAGATGGGCTTCGACCAGGCGCTGATAACGTGGGCGCAGGGCCGGATAGGTTTGCAGCAGTTCCTGGGTCCAGCGCTGGTTATCCCTCGCCCAGTGGCGCATCGGTCCCGCTTGCGCGGCCAGCAATGCCAGCCAGCGGTAGAGATCCTGATTCAGTGCGACCTCGGGGTACACCGCCAGGCTCGGCGGCAGGCGCAGGTTGCTGGCATCGCACCAGGCCACCGGCATCTGCTTGCAGGTGCCGGCCACCTGTTGCAGCAGATTGCGCCGCAACAGCAGATCGCGCGCGCTGGCGGCCTCCACGCCGATCCCGCTGGCACCGCCCATGGCGCGGAACAGCAACGCCAGGGGCCGCTGCATGCTGGTCAGCTCGACCCGCGCCTCGGGAAAGTCCGGGCTGGCGCGGCGGGTGATAAAGCGGTGCCAGACGCTGCCCACCCATTCTTCCACTTCGACGGTAAAAGCCATCTGCTTCACCTCTTTTATGCGTATATCCCAATGGGTTGTTGAAGCCTGCTTCGTAGAGTGCGCCCTGCGCACCAGCGCTGGTTGCATCATTCTTGGTGCGCACGGCCTGGGCGGCCCCACGCACCCTACGTATTGCGACCACTCATCCCCACCAATGCAAAAACGGCCCGCTGTATTAGCCGGGCCGTGACTTATCTAGCGTTCACCACTCAGGCCGAAACGGCCAGGGCGGCTTCATCGCGGGCCGTGGCCCGGGCACGCTGCTTGAAGCTGTACAGGTAGCAGATCAAACCGACCAGGAAGACCACCCCGGCAGCCAGGCGCAACCAGAAGAACACGGCCATCTGGTCGACGGTGTTCATAAACGACAGCGCGGTGCCATCCGTGGGCCAGCGTTGCAGCTGCACCTGCACCACACCGGCGGCGGTAAGGAACAGGGTGATCGCCACCATCGACAGGGTCATCAACCAGAAGCCCCAGATCTCGATGGTCTGCGCGCGCTCGTCCGGCGCTTCGCCGAGGCCGCGCAAGCGTGGCATGGCGTAGCTGATCATGGTCATCACGATCATCGCGTAGGCCCCGTAGAACGCCAGGTGGCCATGGGCCGCGGTGAGCTGCGAGCCGTGGGTGTAGAAGTTCACCGGGGCCAGGGTATGCAGGAAGCCCCACACGCCAGCACCGAAGAACGCGGTCACGGTAGTGCCCTTGGCCCACAGGGTAGCGGCGCGGTTGGGGTGCTGCCGACGCCGATTGCCGACCATGGTGAAGGCGAACAGCACCATGGCGAAGAAGGGTATCGGTTCCATCGCCGAGAAAATCGAGCCGACCCACAACCAGACCTCGGGCGCACCTATCCAGAAGAAGTGGTGACCGGTACCGAGGATGCCGGTGATCAGGGCCATGGCGATGATCACATAGAGCCATTTCTCGACCACTTCACGGTCCACCCCGGTGACCTTGATCAGCACGAAGGCGAGCATCGCCCCCATGATCAGTTCCCACACGCCTTCCACCCACAGGTGCACCACGAACCACCAGTAGTACTTGTCGCGCGCCAGGTTTTCCGGGTTGTAGAAGGCGAACAGGAAGAACACCGCCAGACCGATCAGGCCGGTCATCATGACCATGCTGATGGTGGTCTTACGCCCTTTGAGCAGGGTCATGCCGATGTTGTAGAGAAAGCCCAGGGCGACCACTACTATGCCGATCTTGGTGATGGTTGGCTGTTCGAGAAACTCCCGACCCATGGTCGGCAGCAGGTCGTTTCTGGTCATCTCCGCCAGGCCCGCATAGGGCACGAACAGATAGCCGAGAATGGTCAGCACGCCAGCGGCGGCGAACACCCAGAACAGGATCATCGCCAGCAACGGGCTATGCAGCTCGCGGTCGGCTTCTTCGGGTATCAGGTAGTAGGCCGCGCCCATAAAGCCGAACAGCAGCCAGACGATCAGCAGGTTGGTGTGCACCATGCGCGCCACGTTGAAGGGGATCAACGGGAACAGGAAGTCACCGACCACATACTGCAGGCCCATGATCAAACCGAACAGGATCTGCCCGAGGAACAGCAGCAGGGCAAACACGAAGTACGGCTTGGCCACGGCTTGCGAGGCGAATTTCAGATGGGGGTTGGCAATGTTCATCTCTCAGCCCTCCTTGTTTGGTGGCCAGTCGTTGGTATCGATCTTCGAAGTCCACTTGAGGAACTCCGCCATATCGTCCACTTCCCGCTCGGTCAGGTTGAATTGCGGCATCGCCCGACGCCCTGGAATACCTAGGGGTTGCGCCTTCATCCAGGCGTGTAGGAAGGGCTTGAAGGCCGCGTCTTCGCCACGCCGGGTGAACACATTGCCCAGTTCAGGCGCGAAGTAGGCACCCTCGCCCAGCAGGCTGTGGCAGCCGATGCAGTTGTTGTTTTCCCAGACCGCCTTACCGCGCACCACCGACTCGTTCATCTCCGACTCGTTGCTGCGTTCTGGAAAGGTCTGCTCTGTGTGATAGGTCAGGGCCAGGAACACCAGGAAGAAGAACACGCTCCCCCCAAAGTAGATATTCCGGGCCATGCTCTTGGTGAAGGTCTCTGACATGGTCGCTTCCTCTTTGCTTGGCGTGACCATTCTAGAAAGCCTGCTAACGAAACCTGCTTGATGGGAATCAAGAAAACCCGATCAAACAGGTCGGGTATAGCGCAGGGGGAAATTGGGGAAGGGATTAAGCGTAGGGCGGGCATGCCAAAGGCTTGTCCGCCATAGGGCCGCCAGCGGTGCATAAAGCTGCGCTATGTCCAGCCAACAGAGGCTCTTGTAGCTCGGATGAAATCCGGGAAAGGCGGTGAATGCGCAATCGCTCCCGGATTGCGCCTGGGCTTATCCGGGCTACAAAGAGAACCGCAACGCCAGCAACACCCCCGCCGCCATCGCCAGCGGCCAGCCCAGCAGCAGCCAGCGCCACAGGCGCGGCGCATGGCGCAATTCCATAAAGCCGTCGGTGATCAGCCAGGCCTTGCCCAGGGCGGCGAGCAACACCGCAGCGGCCAGCAGCAGGCTCGTCCCGCTATTGCCCAGCTGCACGCTGGCAACCGACAGCGCGGCCAGGCCCAGCCAGCAGGCGATCAGGGTAGTCGAAGCGGACATGGCAACCTCCTCGGTCAATTCAGCACATAGACCAGCGGAAACAGCAGCACCCAGACCAGGTCGACCATATGCCAATAGAGCACGCCGGATTCCAGGGCGCTGCAATTGTCCGGGCCATAGGCGCGCTGCCGGCAGCGCTCGGCCAGCCAGCCGAGAATCAGCAAACCGAGCAGCACATGGACGAAGTGAAAGCCGGTGAGGATCCAGTACAGGGTAAAGAAGGTGTTGTGCTCCATGCCCAGCCCGGCACTGGCCAGATGGCTGTACTCACTGAGCTTCAACCCCACATAGACGCTGGCCGACAGCAGCGCCGCCAGCAGCAACCAGGCCGCGCGTCGTGCTCGCGCCTGGCGCACCTGTTCCTGGGCCAGTGCGGCGAACAGGCCGGATGTGAGCAGGCTCAGGGTCAAGGCCAGGCCGGTGGAGCTGTCGAGCAACTGGCGGCCATCATGAAACAGCTGCGGCTGCAGGGCCTGGGCCACCGCGAAGGTGAGGATCAGCAGGGCAAAAACCGTCAGCTCGGCGAGGATAAAGAACCACATCGCCAGGTCGCCCGGCAGTTGGCGCACCGGGCGGGCGACGGCTTCAAGCGAAGTGGACATCGACCACGTCCATCAGCGCGGCGACGGTCTGCGGGTCGTCCGACAGCGGCTCGGCCAGGCAGGCCAGGCAGGCATCGCGCGGGCTCATGCCGGAACCGATCATCCGCGCGGCGAAGATCAGCAGGCGGGTCGAGGCCACTTCTTCCAGGTCATGCTGCTCGAGCCGGCGCAGGGCCTGCCCGAGCTTGACCACCTGTGCCGCCAGATCGGCCCCGACCCGCGCCTCGTTGGCGACGATGCGCTCTTCCTCGGCCACCGGCGGATAGCCGAAACGCAGGGCGACGAAGCGTTGGCGGGTGCTCGGCTTCATGCCCTTGAGCAGGTTCTGGTAGCCGGGGTTGTAGGACACCACCAGCATAAAGCCCGGCGGCGCACGCAATACCTCACCGGTGCGCTCCAGATAGAGTTCGCGGCGGTCATCGGCCAGCGGGTGCAGCACCACGGCGGTGTCCTGACGCGCCTCGACCACCTCGTCCAGGTAGCAGATGCCGCCCTCGCGCACCGCGCGGGTCAAGGGGCCGTCCTGCCACCAGGTGCCCTGGGCACCGATCAGGTGGCGACCGACCAGGTCTGCGGCGGAAAGGTCGTCATGGCAGGCCACGGTGTACAGCGGCAGATTCAGGCGGTGCGCCATGTACTGCACGAAGCGGGTCTTGCCACAACCGGTCGGGCCCTTGATCAGCACCGGCATGCCGTGCTGCCAGGCCTGCTCGAACAGCACCTGCTCATTGCCCAGGGGTTGGTAGAACGGCGCATCCAGCACGGCAGCCGTGTCGACGAGTTTTACAGGCGCATTCACAGTCAGTACCTCACCGGGATTAATCATGCCTGCACGCTACCTGCGACCCACCTCGGCCCTCAAGCCGCGTGCGGGCAACTCTTGATTGCGGTCAAGCCCATCGGCAATCGGCCTGGTTATGCTGCCCCTGGAGTTGAATGGTCTGGGGTTGAATGGAATAGACCGGCTAACCTCTCAGCCATGCAATGACTCCAGCCTGCTCGTATATCCGAACCCTTTACGAGCATCACGGGTCCATAGCTATGACCGTAGCAATCTGCCCTCGCCAGTAAAGGCTCAGGCAGCGCCCAGAAGAAGACGCACAACAGTAACTGCAGCGAAATTGGCAGGGCCCATGCCCTGCTCTCAATAGCCTTGAGGAAATAATCACCATGAAGAAAATCCTGCTTCCCCTGCTCGTCCTGGGGGCTGCCCTGAGCGTGCAGCCTGCCTTCGCCACTGATGCCGAAGCACTGTTCAAGAGCAAGCCCTGCGCCGCCTGCCACAACGTCGACATGAAGATGGTCGGCCCGGCGCTGAAGGAAGTCGCCGCCAAATACGCCGGCACCGAAGGTGCCGTCGAATTGCTGGCGGGTCATATCAAGAATGGCAGCCAGGGCGTCTGGGGGCCGATGCCGATGCCGGCCAACCCGGTTACCGAGGAAGAAGCCAAGATCCTTGCCGAATGGGTACTGAGCCTCAAATAACCTGCTTAAGGACGCCAGACTCCTGGCGTCCTTCCCCTGCCCTGCTTCTCCTGAGTGTCGGAGCCTTTGCCTCCGACATTTTTTTCAGTTCAAGTCGTAGCCGTTATCGACCACCCAATCCTGGCCATAAACGCCGCGCGCGCCGGCCGACAGCTGGAACAGGATGACGCTGGCGACAGCCGCCGCATCGAGAAAGTGACCCGGCAGCAGGCGCTTGCTGACGCTGTCGGCGACCTCATCCAATTGCTCGTCGCTCAAGCCCAGGCTGCCCCAGATGGCGGTTGCCGTGGGTCCGGGCGAAACCAGGTTGATGCGTACACCGAGTGGCGCAAACTCAACGGCCAGGGTGCGCGCCTGGGCGCTAAGGGCCGCCTTGCTGGCGATATAGGCGGCCAGACCGGGAAAGGTCGAGCGGGTCAGCACGCTGCTGACAAACACCACCGAACTGGGGGCCGCCAGCCTGTCGCGTAGCGCCGCCAGGGTGTTCAACGCGCCGGCACCGTTGACCGCCCACTGCCGCTCGAATGCAGACAGATCGAGGCTTTCGGCCAGCTCGGCGATACCGGCGTTGGGTACCAGGTAATCCACCTGGCCCAGTTGCGCGGCGCGTGCAGCGAGGCTGGCCAGGTCCTCGCTCGAGGTGACATCACCGGCATGCCAGACCAGGCGCTGCGGGTAGCTGTCCTGCAGGCCTGGCAAACCGCCCAGCGTGCGCGACATGGCCAGCACCCTGGCACCGCGTTGCAGCAAGGCGGCGCATAACGCCAGGCCGATACCTGAACTGGCCCCGGTGACGACGGCCAGGCGATCCTGAAATTCGGTCTTCATCAGCTTCTCCGGTGCTCGGTGATAGCGAGCCCATGCACTCGGCACAGGCACGCGGATATCAATGGATGGGCAGCGTGGCGCTGCATCAGCATAGGTTTTGCGTATTTTTGGATTCGGCGGGTGGCCCGGGCAATCAGCCCGGGTGACCATCCACCCGTGGCGCGACCAGCATCGGCGCATAGCGCCAGGCATAGATGGCCAGCGCCAGTGACCAGCCGGTTGCCGACAGCCACAGGCCTTCCAGCGGCCAGAGCGGGTAAATGAAGACCCGCGCCACGCAGCCCAGGTTGAACAACACCAGGGCCGCCGCCATGCCGGCCGGCAGTTCTAGCGGCCGCCCGGTATGGCCCAGGGTCACCCGGGCGATCATGGCCAGAATCAGCCCACTCATGGCCCCTATGGTCAAACCGTGCAGGGCCGGGCTGGCTGTCGCCAGCAAGCCGACATGCCACAGCGCCAGGCCGACACAGGCCACCACCAGCCAGAGCATTGCCAGATGCAGCGACCACAGCAGCGGTACCGCCCAGATGCCCTTGTCGTACCAGCGCGCCAGGCGCAGCAGATGCCCCGCCGCCACCGCCAGGAACAACCCGGCCAGCAGTGGCTGGGCCTGCAGGGCCAGGCCACTGGCATAGAGTGCGGCGATCAGGCCGGTGCCGAGCAGCAGGGCAATATCCAGCCAGAGCCAGGGTTTCACCGCCTCGATGCGCCCCAGACCGCGCTGGGTAAAGAAGGGAATCACGCGCCCGCCGATCAGGCCCATCAGGGCTGCAACCAGCCACAGCCCGGCCAATACGCCGCGCCGCTGTAGGTCATCGTTGCCCTGCGCCAGGCCGACCAGGAGCAAGGCATTGGCCGCTGCCAGCAGGCACAGCACCACCACGATCGGGTAGTTGCGCTTCTGCCGCACCACCCAGAGCATGTGCGCCATCAGGCCGGCCACCGCGAGCAGAAAGCCCAGGTCGAGCGGAATCAGCAGCACCAGGGGTAAACCGAACAGCCAACCCAGCCGCGCGGCCAGCCAGAGCCCTGCGAGCAGTATCAGGCGCGTGCCGCTCAGGCCGGGCTGACCGGTCCAGGTTTGCACCGCGGTCAACAGAAAGCCGGCGACTATGGCGACGGCGAAGCCGAACAGCATTTCGTGACGGTGCCAGGCGAGCCAGCCACCCACGGGCTGCCAGTCCGGTCCATTGCCGCTCCAGGCCAGCACCCAGAGGACAATGGCCAACAAGGCGAACAGGCTGCCGGCAAGGAAGAACGGGCGAAAGGCCAGCCGCCAGATGGGCGGAATACTCAGGGCGGTACGCCGGTCGAGAATGTTCACTGCAAGCCTCCTGAAAAGATAGTCAAATGCCCGAAGTGCCAACCGGGCATTGCTGCTGCGAGGGTAGTGGCAGCCGTTAGGCTCTTTTTACAGGAAGCATGGGCCGAGGCGACTTGACCGCGATCAGCTTTGCGCGCAAAGCGTCAGGTCTGGGCGGCCGAGCTAGGGCTGCTTCGGTTCCGCCTGCTCGGGTGCATCATCGCGGCCCATGGATTTGCGAAAGCCGCCGATGGCACCGCCAATATCGGAGCCCAGGCTGCGCAGACGCTTGCTGCCAAACAGCATGACCACGATCAGCAGCACGATCAGAAGTTGCCAGATACTGATACCCATGGAGATTCCCTCTTTTGTAAGTGGTGAAAAGTGCTCAGTGCTGCGTTGCCGCGGCCTGTTGCAGCACGGCCTGGTCGATCTCCTCGAAGCGTAACACCCGCGCGCCGTGGATGGCGGCCAGCTTGCGGGCCGCCTGCTCATCGGCAAAGGAGGCCAGCACCGCGCCCATGGCCCCCTGCAAACCGCTCGCGCCGAGGCCGACCACATAGAAGGCGCTGCTGGCATCGATCAGGTGGCTGTCGTCGGGCTTGGTCCACTCACTACGGCCCATGTCGTGCACATAGAGTTTGGCACCACCGATACGGTTTTCCGGTTGCAGCCACCAGCCGAGCATCTCGGCGGCGGAGCAGAACTTCTTCACCGCGGCTTTATCCAGCGCCTGTCCCTTGGGCCCGGGAAAGTCGGTGATGATCATGCCGCACACATGGCACTCGTCGCTGTCGTGAAAGGCCACGGGGGCCAGGCTTTTCTGCGCGGTTTCAGGCTCGTTGCAGGCCGCCAGCAGCAGGCCGAACAGCAGCACCAGCAGGGTGCGCGACGCGCGTATGGACGCGGTTTTCATGGTTGTTTCTCCATATCTGAAACACAGCTTGTAGGGTGCGCCGTGCGCACCAGGGCAAACAGCGGTGCGCACGGCAGCAACGGGGTGCAGGTAACCATCAGGTCGGCCGGCGCAGAAATACCCAATGGGCCAGCAACAACGGCAGCCCTACCCACAGCAGCAGGCACAGCCACAGCAGCAGGCCGTCTACCGGCAGGTCGCCGCCCAGGGCCATTACGCCCACGGCATTGCCGCTGCCTTCGAAGCCGGACAGGTTGATCAGCCGGTAGACGTCGGCCGGATTGAGCAGCAGCAGCCAGGGCAGCAGATCGGGGTTGAACTTGCCTTCGCTCAGTACCAGCAGCGCCAACAGGGCCAGGTCGAACACCAGCACGAAGAGAAACCACAGCCCCAGGGCCAGCCCGGCGGCGCTGGATTTTTCGCTGACCTTGCTGCTCAGCACATAGGCCATGGCCAGGAACACCCAGCCGAGCAAGGTCGAGGACAACATAAAGCGGCCGAAGGCCCAGGCCAGCAGGCCCAGTTCGACATCCTCGACCAGTACGGCGATGGCCAGGGCCGCACAGCCGAAGCCGATCAGGGTGGCCAGAGCCAGGATCAGGCCGTGGCCGACGAACTTGCCCAGCAGCAGCTGGCCGCGGCCCAAGGGGTAGGTCAGCAACAGCATCAGGGTGCCGCCCTCGTCCTCGCCGACTATGGCATCGTAGGCCAGCAGCAACGCAATCAGTGGCACCAGAAAGGTGGCCAGGCTGGCCAGGCTGGCGATAGTCGCCGGGATCGAGGTAAAGCCCAGCTGCCCGGACGCCGCCGCGCCGAGCCAGGCGATGCCCACCGCCAACACCGCGAACAGCAGGCTGATGGCGAGTAACCAGCGGTTGCGCAGGCCGTCGCTGAGTTCCTTGCGGGCGATATTCCAGACCTGGCTCATGCCGCACCCTCCCCGGCCCGAGTGCTCTGGGCCTGGTCCATGTAATGGCGGTACAGATCTTCCAGCGACGGCTGGTGGATATCGATGTCCTGGGCTCCGCCTTCGCCGAGCAGTTCGCGCAGCAGGCCGAGCTTGTGGCCATTGATCGCCACCACTTCGACGCCATCGACGCCGACCGAGCGGGCTTGATGGCCGTCGGCGTGCCAGCGCTGCAGCAGTTTTGCGCTGTGCTGCAACCCACTGGCGCGGATCAGCGCCGGCAGGCCGGCATCCGCGCGCAGGCTGGCCAGGCTGCCGACCGCCTGCAGGCGACCATGGGCGAGAATCGCCGCGCGATTGATATGCGCCTCGACCCCCGGCAATACATGGGAGCAGAGAATGATGCTGGTGCCCTGCTGACGCAGACGGTCGACCAGCTGGTAGAGATCCTGGGTGGCGATGGGGTCGAGGCCCACCGTGGGCTCATCGAGCAGTAACAGGCGCGGTGCGCCAAGCAGCGCCTGGGCCAGGCCGAGACGCTGGCGCATGCCCTTGGAATAGGTCTTGACCCGGCGCTCCATGGCCGCGGCCAGGCCGACCTGCTCCAGCAGTTCGTCCACCTGGCTCAGCGGTGCGCCCTTGAGCCGGGCGAAATGGCGCAGGGTTTCGCGGCCGCTGAGTTGCGCATAAAAGGTCACGTTCTCCGGCAGATAGCCGAGCTGACGGCGCACCAGCGCATCGTTCGGGTTGCGTCCAAGCACCTGCACCCGGCCGCTGCTGGCCTGCAGCAGGCCGAGAATCAGCTTCATGCTGGTGGTCTTGCCGGCACCGTTATGGCCGAACAGGCCCAGTACTTCGCCCTCGCCCAGGCTCAGGTTCAAGTCGTGCAGCACGGTCATGTTGCCGTACTGCTGGCTGACGCCTTCGATTTCGACGGCATTCATGGCGTTGGCTCCTGACGGTTGTGCAGCAGATCGGCGGTGGGCAATTGCATCAGCGGATGGCTGTCCTGCACGCCCGGGGATTTCATCACCGGGAAGGCGCGCTGCACCCAGCGCAGCAGTTCGATGCTCGGGCTGTTCATCAGCAGGCGCACCTGCGGATACAGCCACAACAGACGGTCGACGTTGTCGTTGGGTTCGTAGGCGACATCGCCCAGGCCGTCATCGTTGCGGTCCCAGCCCAGATAATCGCTCCAGTAGTTGCCGCGCCCGTCCACCGACCATTCCTGGGTGCGCACCGCAACATATTTGACCTGCTGCTGGTTGCCGACAAAGGCGTTGCCGGCGATGCGGTTGTCTTCGGAGCCGGCGGTCAAATGGATGCCCAGGGCGCTGCGTTCGAAGTGGTTGTGCTCGATGCTGTTGAACAGCGAGTTGTAGATAAACAGTGCCTTGCCCTCGGCCCCGGCAATCATGCTGTCGCCGGTCGAGCCGCTACCACTGCGCACATCGCTGACGAAATTGTCGCGGATGGTCGAATAGGTGATGTAGTTCATCAGGATGCCGTAGTTCTCGTCCTGCTCGGAACGATTGCCGATCACCGTCAGCTTGCGGCTCTGCATCAGGGCATAGCCGGTGCGGGTGCGCCGGGTGGTGTTGCCGAGCACCTGGTTGTCGTTGGAGAACATGTAGTGCACGCCGTAGCGCAGGTCTTCCAGGGTGTTGCCTTCGAGCAGGTTGCCGTTGGAGGTGTCGATATAGATGCCGTCGCGGGCATCGCGCACCTGGTTGCCAATCACCCTGGCACCGCGCACCGCATACAGGTGAATGCCGTTGCCGCGGTCCTGGGAGCGGATGCTGGGATCGCCCTGGATGCTGTTGCCGATCAGGCTGACATCCGCCGTGCCGTCGACCCAGATGCCGAAGCCCGGGCCCTGCATGCGGTTGTTCTTGATCAGCGCGCCACTGGCCTTGGGCTGGATAAACACGGCGGCGTTCATGGCGGTCATATCGCGGCCCCAGTCGAGCAGCGTGCAGCCCTCGACTGTGACTTCGGGCGCGCTGATGATCAGGCCGTTGCCCTGCCCCTGGCCCTGCAACACGGCACCGGGCTCGCACAGGATATGCATCGGCTGGTCGATACTGAACGAGCCCTGATACTCACCGGCGGGCAGCCGCCAGCGATTGTCACCCTCGGCCTGTAGCGGCAAAGCGGTGATGGATTGCGCTGCCGCCTGGGCCGCACCGCAGAAAATAAGCAGCGACAGCGCAGCGGCGTAAAGCGAAACGATTGCCTGAAGTCTGAGCACTGCGTTTACCTTGATTCGCGAGCCGCACAGGGCTCACGAAATAAATGGGGTCCGTAGGGCGGACGCGGTTTGCTCCCCCCCTCTCCCTAACCCTCTCCCCAGAGGGGCGAGGGAACCGATCGAGGTAAGCCCGTAGCCCGGATGAAATCCGGGGGCTATATCAACCATCTCCCCGGATTGCATCCGGGCTACGGAACTACAGGGTTGGATCGCCAGCAAGCTGGCTCCTACAGAGGGCTTCGCCCTTACGCCGGCTTAACCAGCATGCGGCCGACCATTTCCATATGCAGGGCGTGGCAGAACCAGCTGCAGTAGTACCAGTGCAGGCCGGGCTTGTCGGCGATAAAGGTGATCGACGAGGTCTGCTGGGCGCTGATCTCCATGCTTACACCGTGGTTGGTCATTACGAAGCCGTGGGACACGTCCTCGATCTGGTCGATATTGGTGATGGTCACGGTGACTTCGTCGCCCTGGTTGACGTTGAACTCGGTCAGGCCAAAGGACGGTGCCATCGAGGTCATGTACACGCGGACCTTGTTGCCCTCGCGGATCACCTTGTTGTCGGCCTCCAGGTTGATCCCGTCCTTCTTCGCCCGTTCGACGGTCGGGGCAAAGAAGGCATCGTTGCGGTCCCAGATCTTCTTGGGCTTGATCTGGTCGCGGCGCGCCAGGATGCAGTCATGCGGTTCGGCGAAGGTCGGGCCGTCGTGCACCAGCTTCATTTCATCGCCGGAAATATCGATCAGCTGATCGTTCTCCGGGTGCAGCGGGCCGACCGGCAGGAAGCGATCCTTGGAGAACTTGCTCAGCACCACCAGCCACTTGCCGTCGGCGTCGCGGGTTTCGCAGAGGGAGGCGTGGTTGTGCCCCGGGTTGTAGTGCACATCGAGCTTCTGCTTGATGTAGTTGACCTTCTCGCCCTTGTAGGCGCGCACGGCCTCCTCCATGTTCCACTTGACCACCTGGCTGTCGATAAACAGCGTGGTGTAGGCATTGCCGCGGCCATCGAAGG
>CAZOEC010000080.1:0-22413 GCA_964578635.1 uncultured Pseudomonas sp. | reverse complement strand
TGGCCTTGAAGCGGAACTCGAAGGCCACGCCGCGAAAGATCAGCCCCAGCAGCATAAAGATCAGCGGCAGGTAGAGGGCGCTGAGCACCACCGCATAAGCCAGCGGAAAGGCCCCGAACAGCGCCGCGCCGCCGAGCACAAGCCAGGTCTCGTTGCCGTCCCACACCGGTGCCACGGTATTCATCATCACATCGCGCTCGCCTTCGCTTTTGACGAAGGGGAAGAGGATGCCGATGCCCAGATCGAAGCCGTCCATGACCACATACATCATCACCCCGAAGGCGATGATCACGGCCCAGATCAGCGAGAGATCGATACCCATATTCAATTCCTCCCAGCCAGTGAGTCGCCACGCTCTTCATCCGGCCCGTCGTCCAGGCCCTCTTCGGCCGCGGACAGCGGCCGCGACGGCGTACGCTTCTGGCCCGGGCCGCCCTCGGCGGGCTCCTGACCTTCGTCGGTGACCGGGCCCTTGCGCACCAGGCGCATCATGTAGCCGATACCCGCGCCGAACAGGGCGAAATAGACCACCACAAACAGCGCCAGGGTCAGGCTCATCTGCGCAAAACTGTGCCCGGAGGAGGCGTCGGCGGTGCGCATCAGACCGTGGATGATCCAGGGCTGACGGCCGATCTCGGTGGTGTACCAGCCGGCGAGAATGGCGATGATCCCCGAGGGGCCCATCCACACCGCCAGGTGTAGGAACGGCCGGCTCTGGAACAGCTTGCCGCGGCTGCGCAGCCACAGGCCCCAGAGGCCGGTGAGGATCATCAGCATGCCCAGGCCCACCATGACCCTGAAGGTCCAGAACACGATGGTCGAGTTGGGCCGATCTTCCTTGGCGAACTCCTTGAGTGCCGGCACCTGCTTGTCCAGGCTGTGGGTCAGGATCAGGCTGCCGAGGGCGGGAATCTCGATCTTGAAACGGGTCTCTTCAGCGTCCATATCCGGCCAGCCGAACAGGATCAGCGGGGTCGGCTCGTCGCCGATATTCTCCCAATGCCCTTCGATGGCGGCGATCTTCGCCGGCTGGTACTTGAGGGTATTGAGGCCATGGAAATCGCCGATTACCGCCTGAATTGGCGCAACGAGCAGCGCCATCCACATGGCCATCGACAGCATCTTGCGGATCGCCGGGTTGTCGCGCCCGCGCAGTAGGTGCCAAGCCGCCGACGCGCCGACAAAGAACGCCGTGGCGAGGAACGCCGCCGTGGCCATATGCGCCAGGCGATAAGGGAACGAAGGGTTGAACACCACGGCGAACCAGTCCACCGGGATCACCCGCCCATCGATGATTTCAAAACCCTGGGGGGTGTGCATCCAGCTGTTGGAGGCGAGAATCCAGAAGGTCGAGATCAGCGTGCCGATGGCCACCATCACCGTGGAGAAGAAGTGCAGGCCAGGGCCGACGCGGTGCCAGCCGAACAGCATCACGCCAAGAAAGCCCGCTTCGAGGAAGAATGCCGTAAGCACTTCATAGGTCAGCAGCGGCCCGGTGACCGCCCCGGCAAAGTCGGAGAAGGCGCTCCAGTTGGTGCCGAACTGATAGGCCATGACCAGGCCCGAGACCACGCCCATACCGAAGTTGACCGCGAATATCTTCGCCCAGAAGTGATACAGGTCGCGGTACACCGTTTCGCCGGTCTTCAGCCACAGGCCTTCGAGCACGGCCAGGTAGCTGGCCAGGCCGATGGTGATAGCCGGGAAAACGATATGGAAGGAAATGGTGAAGGCGAACTGGACTCGAGCCAGGTCGAGCGCCTCAATACCGAACATGGAGCATCCTCATCAGGTTATTCGGGGCACAGCCGTGTGCACGCCTTTGCCATAGGAGCGCAAAAAGAGTCGATTGTTCTTGTCATGGGCAGGAAAGCCAGTGGCCAGGGCCAAGGTGGCCCGCAGGAAAACCCAAGACGGGCTTTGACCTGGATCAAGCATAGGTAAAAGACTACCCCCTCACCCGGGCCTTGCTGCTGTGGTTATTTGTCGCGCACAGCCCTTGTTCGGGGGCGCAGCCATGCTAGGCTGCGGCATCTTCAGTAGCTAGCTATCTAATAATCATGTCAGTCCACGGCAAACTGCTGCTGCGCCATCAGCGTCCCTTTATCGCCTTCTGGTGCGCGCGGGTGCTGACCGCCAGTGGCTTCCAGATGCTCGCCGTGGCCATCGGCTGGCAGATGTATGCCCTGACCGGCAACGTGCTCGACCTGGGCCTGGTCGGCCTGGTGGAGTTTCTGCCGCGGGTGCTGTTTATCCTGCTGACCGGGCATGTCGCCGATCGCTTCGACCGGCGCAAGGTGGCCGCCCTCTGTCAGGCGGCCCAGGGTCTGGTGGCGCTATACCTGTTGCTGGCCAGCAGCCAGGGCAGCCTGACCCGGGAAATGATCTTTCTGATCGCCTTCGCCCTGGGCACCGCACGCGCCTTCGAGATGCCCACCACCCAGGCGCTGCTGCCCAATATCGTGCCGCCGGGGTTGTTTCCCGCCGCCGTGGCCGCTTCCGCCTCGGCCATGCAGACCGCCACCATAGTCGCCCCGGCGCTCGGCGGCCTGCTCTATGCCATCGACGCCGGCTGGGTCTATGGCCCGGCGCTGGCGCTGTATCTTGCGGCTCTGACACTGATGCTGAGCCTGCCGGGGCGACAGTTGCCGCTCAAACAGAAAGTCTCCCTGACCTCGCTGCTGGCCGGCTTTCGCTTTATCCGCAGCCGCCCCGAGGTCTTCGGCGCGGTGTCCATGGACATGGTCTTCGGCGCGGTGTCGATGGATATGGTCGCGGTGCTGCTGGGCGGGGCCACGGCGCTGCTGCCGGTGTTTGCCAAGGACATCCTGCTCACCGGCCCCTGGGGCCTCGGCCTGTTGCGTTCGGCCCCGGCGGTGGGCGCGCTGCTGATGTCACTATGGCTGGCGCGCTTTCCCATCGAACGCCGGGTCGGCCCGGTGATGTTCAGCGCGGTGGCGATCTTCGGCGTGGCGACCATCGGCTTCGGCCTGTCCACCTCGCTGTGGTTCAGCCTGGCTACCCTGGTCCTGCTGGGCGCGGCGGATATGGTCAGCATGGTGATCCGCGCGGCCTTTGTGCAGTTACAAACCCCGGACGAGATGCGCGGCCGGGTCGGCGCGGTCAACGGCCTGTTTATCGGCGCGTCCAATCAACTCGGGGATTTCCGCGCCGGGGTCAGCGCCGCCTGGTTCGGCAGCGTGCCGGCGGTGCTGATCGGCGGCGTCGGGGCGATCCTGGTCACCGGCCTGTGGATTCGCCTGTTTCCGGCGCTGGCCCGGCGCGACCACCTGCACCCGCAGGAGCCGCCCAACGCCGCCTGAGGCGCGCTCAGGGCACCAGCATGGCCGCGGCGACTTCCTTGCGCCTGGCCTTGCCAGCCAACTGCTCGACCAGAACCAGGGCGAATTCCAGGGCAGTACCCGGGCCCTGACTGGTGATGCAGTTGCCGTCGACCACCACCGCCTGGTCGACAAACACACAGCCACTCAGACGGTCGCTGAAGGCCGGGTAGCAGGTCATGCGCCGCTGCTTGAGCACGCCGTAATGCTGCAGGGCCACGGCCGGGGCGGCGCAGATGGCGGCGAACAGCTTGCCGGCCTTGGCCTGCTCGCGCACGCGCTCGGCCAGCGGCTCGTGCTCGGCCAGGTGCTGAGCACCGGGCATGCCGCCGGGCAGCACGATCAGGTCGAAGGCCTGGGCCAGCACGTCCACCAGCATGGTGTCGGCGGTCAGCCGGGTGCCACGAGCGCAGGTGATCATGCGCCGGCCTTCGATGCTGGCCACCACCACTTCGATCTCGGCGCGCCGCAGCACGTCGATCAAGGTCACGCACTCAAGGTCTTCGACGCCGTCGGCAACGCTGATCAGGGCCCGTGCGGTCATAGTGCTCTCCTTGGTGTTAAAACTGTCTGCTCGGTCATAAATTCACCCCTCTCGGGTGAGCTGATATGATGCGCGCCTTTTCCCGGATCGCCAGCAAAATCCTGCACCTGCGCGCGGATGTGCTTTGCTTTCTTTTTGCATAAACACGGCACCGCCGCCGTTACGGAGAGTTCCGCATGCTGGAAAGACTGTTCCAACTCAAGGCCCATAACACCACGGTGCGCACCGAAGTGCTGGCCGGCCTGACCACCTTTCTGACCATGGCCTATATCCTCTTCGTCAACCCGGAGATGCTGGCCAAGACCGGCATGGACCACGGCGCGGTCTTTGTCGCCACCTGCCTGGCCGCCGCCATCGGCTCGCTGATCATGGGCCTGGTCGCCAACTACCCGATCGCCCTGGCACCGGGCATGGGCCTCAACGCCTTCTTCACCTACACCGTGGTCATGACCATGGGTCATACCTGGCAGGTGGCGCTGGGCGCGGTGTTTCTCTCCGGGGTGATCTTCTTTCTGCTGTCGATCTTCAAGATCCGCGAGTGGATCATCAACAGCATTCCCCTGGCCCTGCGCGCAGGTATTGCCGCCGGTATCGGTCTGTTCCTGGCGATCATCGCCCTGAAGAACGCCGGCATCGTGGTCGACCATCCCGCCACCCTGGTGACCCTCGGCGACATGAGCCAGGGCGGCACGCTGCTGGCCTGCCTGGGCTTCTTCGTGATCGCCGCCCTCGCCTACCGCAAGGTCACCGGTGCGGTGATGATCGGCATTCTGCTGGTCACCGGCCTGTCGATTCTGTTCGGCCTGTCGCAGCTGACCGGCGTGGTGTCGATGCCGCCGTCGCTGATGCCAACCCTGCTGCAACTGGACATCATGGGCGCACTGGATATCGGCCTGATCAGCGTGATTTTCGCCTTCCTCTTCGTTGACCTGTTCGACACCTCCGGCACCCTGGTCGGGGTGGCGCAGAAGGCCGACCTGCTCGACAAGGACGGCAAGATGCCGCGCCTGGGCCGCGCACTGATGGCCGACAGCACGGCCACCATGGCCGGTGCCGCGCTGGGTACCAGCACCACCACCAGCTATATCGAATCCGCTGCCGGCATCAGCGCTGGCGGGCGCACCGGCCTGACCGCCTGCGTGGTCGCCGCACTGTTTCTGCTCAGCCTGTTCTTCGCCCCGCTGGCCGGTGCCGTGCCGGCCTTCGCCACCGCGCCGGCGCTGCTGTTCGTCGCCGTGCTGATGATGAGCAGCCTGGCGCAGATCGACTGGGACGACCTGACCGTCGCCGCCCCCGTGGTGGTCGCTGCCCTGGCCATGCCGCTGACCTTCTCCATCGCCAACGGCATCGCCTTCGGCTTTATCACCTGGACCCTGGTCAAGCTGCTGGCCGGCCGCTGGCGCGAACTCAACCCGGCACTGGTAGTCTTGTCGCTGTTGTTTGTGGTCAAGCTGGGTTGGTTCGCTTAGAGCCGGTCCGCAAATCGTCGTAGGAGCGGGCCATGCCCGCGAGCCGCTATCGCGGGCATGGGCTAGGTGCCCCCGCCCCTCCTACCTGTTTAGCCGTAAAGATTTTCGAGTCCTCCATGAGCCGTTCCCAGTTCGATCCCGCCAGCTACGCCAGCCAACTCGCCGAAAAGAAGCAGCGCCTGATCGAGCTGCTGGCACCCTTCGCCGCGCCTGAGCCCGAAGTGTTCGAGTCGCCCCGCGAGCATTACCGCCTGCGCGCCGAATTCCGCTTGTGGCGCGAAGGCGAAGACCGCCACTACGCCATGTTCGAGGCCGGCGACAAACACACGCCGATATTCTTCGAAGACTTCCCCATCGCCAGCGCACAGATCAATGCCCTGATGCCGCGCCTGAAAGCCGCCTGGCAGGCCTCCAGGGCCCTGGGCTTAAAACTGTTCCAGGTCGAGTTCCTCACCACCCTGAGCGGCGACGGGCTGATCACCCTGTGCTACCACCGCCCACTGGATGCGGCCTGGCAGGCCGAGGCGGAGAAGCTCGCGGCGGATCTGCAGGTGAGTATCGTCGGCCGCTCCAAGGGCAAGCGCATCGTGATCGGACGGGATTTCGTCGAGGAAAAACTGCAGGTGGCCGGTCGCAGCTTCAGCTATCGCCAGCCAGAGGGCGCGTTCACTCAGCCCAACGGCGAGGTAAACCAGAAGATGCTCGCCTGGGCCTTTGCTGCGCTGGGCGAGCGCCAGGACGACCTGCTGGAACTGTATTGCGGCAACGGCAACTTCACCCTGCCGCTGGCTACCCGGGTGCGCAAGGTACTGGCCACAGAGATCAGCAAATCCTCGGTCAACGCCGCCCTGGCCAACCTGGCCGACAACGGCGTGGACAACGTCAGCCTGGTGCGCCTGTCAGCCGAGGAGCTGACCGAAGCGCTCAACGAGGTGCGGCCGTTCCGCCGCCTGGCCGGCATCGACCTGAAAAGCTACGACTTCGGCAGCGTGTTCGTCGACCCGCCGCGCGCCGGCATGGACCCGGACACCTGCGAACTGACCCGGCGCTTCGAACGCATCCTGTATATCTCCTGCAACCCGGAGACCCTGGCCGCCAATATCGCCCAGCTGAATGACACCCACAAAGTGACGCGCTGCGCGCTGTTCGACCAGTTCCCCTACACCCACCATATGGAGTCGGGGGTGCTGCTGGAGCGGCGCTAACCTGCCGCCTAAGGCATGGGTAGGGTGCGCCGTGCGCACCAACTTGGGCAGCAAATCACTGGTGCGCACAGCGCACCCTACGGACTGCAAACCTGAGCCAAGCGAACTAGGCCTTGTTTAAACCGCGCAAGGCCCAGAAACACAGCCCCACCGACACCAATTCCAGCAGCAGCGCGTAGAGGTTGAAGGTCTGCTGGGCACCGCCATCCAGCCACAGGCCGCCGATACGCGCCAGGGCCAGGGCGCTGTAAACCAGCACCAGCAGGGTCAGGGCGGCGCGGATCAGGTCATGGCGCACCAGGGACAGACCGATAAAGGCCGCCAGCCCCAGTTGCAGGCCGCCGTAATAGGCGCGTACATCGGTCGCCGCCGCCGGAGCCATCAGCAGCATGCCGCTGAGGTTGGCCATCTCATGGGGCAGAATAAAATACGCCAGGCCCAAACCCGCCAGAGCCAGCACTTGAAGCAGTAGAACCACGCGCGCAAACAGCATTGCCAGCATCCTTCGCCATCGATTGTCAGCGCAGCATACGTCATCCGCAGCGACAGGCAGCAGTTACGGCGCACCCGGCAAGCGCGCTATGCTCAAACCCGCTCTCAAGAGGATCCTTACCATGCGTCTTTCCGCCCTGCTTCTCTGTTGCTTCGCCGGCCTGACCCAGGCTGCCGAGGTGCTCAGCATCGACGTGCACCGCGACCCCAACTGCGGCTGCTGCAAGGCCTGGATCAGCCACCTGGAAGACAACGGTTTCCAGGTCAACGATCATGTCGAAAGCGACATGAGTGCGCTCAAACAACGCCTGGGCGTACCGCCGCGCCTGGCCTCCTGTCATACCGGGGTGATCGACGGCCAGTTTATCGAGGGCCATGTACCCGCCACGGACATCCTCAAGCTGCGCCAACGCCCGGACCTGCTTGGCGCAGCCGTACCGGGCATGCCGACCGGCTCGCCGGGCATGGAATACGGCGACGTGCGCCAGGCCTACGAAGTGATCGGCCTGGACAAGCAGGGCCAGGATCAGGTGCTGAGCCAGTACCCGGGCAATTGATGCCGCGGGGCCAGAGCAATACTCGACTAGCGATACACAGCCAGGGATAAAC
This sequence comes from uncultured Pseudomonas sp., assembly GCA_964578635.1. Lineage (GTDB taxonomy): Bacteria > Pseudomonadota > Gammaproteobacteria > Pseudomonadales > Pseudomonadaceae > Aquipseudomonas. The sequence continues at coordinate 14,753 of CAZOEC010000080.1, read as the reverse complement.
AGATGCGCTGGAAACGCGGAAGACGCAGCGACAACGTGGTGGATGCTCGGGGCAAAAGCGGTGGTATGCGCGGCGGCAAGGGGCTGACCCTGGGCGGCGTGGCCATCGTGGTGATCGTTGGCCTGCTCAGCGGCCAGGACCCGATGCAGATCCTCGGCCAGCTGGCGGGCCAGGCCATGCAGGGCGGCTCGGTCAGCGCGCCGCAAAGCTCCGCGCCGGCCGTCAATGACGAGCAGTCGGAGTTCGTTCGCGCGGTGCTCGGCGACACCGAAGACACCTGGCGGGAAATCTTCCAGGGGGCCAACCGGCAGTACAAGGACCCGACCCTGGTGCTGTTTCGTGACGGAATCAATTCCGCCTGCGGCTTCGCCAACTCGGCGGTCGGGCCCTTCTATTGCCCCGGCGATCAGCGGGTGTATATCGACCTGGCGTTCTTCCGCGAGCTGGAACAGCGCTTTGGCGCGGCCGGCGACTTTGCCCAGGCCTATGTGATTGCCCATGAGGTCGGCCACCATGTGCAGACCCTGCTCGGCGTCTCGGCCAAGGTCAATGCCGCCCGCCAGCGCGGCGAGCGGGTGGAAGGGGCTACCGGTCTATTGGTCCGTCAGGAGTTGCAGGCCGACTGCCTGGCAGGCGTGTGGGCCTTCCATGGCCAACGCCGGCACGACTGGCTGGAGCCGGGGGATATCGAAGAAGCGCTGAACGCCGCCAACGCCATCGGCGATGACCGCTTACAGAAACAGGCCCGCGGCCAGGTGGTGCCGGATTCCTTCACCCACGGCACCTCGGAACAACGCGTGCGCTGGTTCAAGACCGGTTTCGACGGCGGTGATGTCAGCCGCTGCGATACGTTTAAGGCCACGCGGCTGTAAGCGACGCAAACATCCAAGATATCCAGAGCAAAAAAATGCCGCTCACCTGATCAGGTGAGCGGCATTTTTTTATCAACAGCACGCTCTGCCTATTGCGCCCAAGGCGGTGGCGGCTCTTCGCCCTTGGGTTCGTCTTCGGCATTCAGTAGCGCCTGACGGCGCGCCTCGTCGGCCAGCGCGGCCTTGATTTCGCGCATCACTGCGTCGATATCGGCTTCTTCTTCCGGGTCATCGAATTCACCGGTCAGCGGGCTTTCAGGGGTCAGCTCACCGGCCTCGTACAGCGCCCACATTTCCTTGGCGTACTTGGTGAATTTCAATTCCGGGGCGAACTGCCCGAAGTAGGCGGACATGTTGCCGACATCACGCTCAAGCATCTTGAACGCATGGTTGTTGCCGGCAGCGTCCACCGCCTGCGGCAGGTCGATGATCACCGGGCCACCGGGATCAAGCAGCACGTTGAATTCCGACAGGTCGCCATGCACCAGACCCGCGCAAAGCATTTTCACCACTTCATGAATCATAAAGGCGTGGAATTCGCGGGCGTCGTCCGGGTGCAGGTCGACATCATTGAGGCGCGGAGCTGCATCACCCTCGCCGTCATCGACCAGCTCCATCAGCAGCACGCCTTCAAGGAAGTCATACGGCTTGGGCACCCGCACCCCGGCGCTGGCCAGGCGGAACAGCGCCGCCACTTCAGCATTCTGCCAGGCGTCTTCCTGGCCCTTGCGACCGTACTTAGAGCCCTTGGCCATGGCCCGGGTGTCGCGGCTATTGCGCACCTTGCGGCCTTCCTGATACTGCGCGGCCTGGCGGAAGCTGCGTTTATTGGCTTCCTTGTAGACCTTGGCGCAACGCAGCTCTTCGCCACAGCGCACCACATAAACCGCGGCCTCTTTACCGCTCATCAGCGGGCGTATCACTTCGTCGACCAGACCCGCTTCGACCAGGGGCTCAATACGTTTTGGCGTCTTCATCAGCTTTAATCAGGGGTCCTGTGTTGCCCAATGCGCATCTGCCGCCCGTTATACGGCAATCTTTGTGCAGCGCCCACCCTCCTGTCGGCAAGACCCGCTTTACGGAGGGCTGACCCAGGCCCCTGCGGCGCGGCGGGAACCGCTCAACCACGGCCCCTGGCAGCACACCAGCAGCGGCCAGGCGAAGCAAACCAATCGTTACAAGCAGATCTTCGATGCAACCAAAAGGGATTAAGTACAGTCCGATAGCTACATATCAGCGGCCAGTGGCCCAAAGGCGTGCAACACGTGCTGGACTTTATCCTGACCCCGCGAAGGCATCTTTGCCTTGGCCTGCAGTGATTGGGGGAAATAACCATGAAATATGCCCAATCTGGCAGCCGCACCCTGACCCAGAGGCCCGCCCTCTACCCGCACAACAGGCTGCCCGTACGCGACACCCTGGCTGCCCAGCGCCATGCCCACCTGAGCCGCGGCAATGGCATCAGCGCGCCCTGCATTGCCTCCAGCCATGTCGTCACCGCGACGCCGGCGCGCTATATCAGTAGCCTGTGCGCCCAGTTCGCCCACAAACTGCCGGTCAGCTTCGATGAGCAGCAGGGCCGCATCGAATTCGCCTTTGGCCTCTCCCATCTGCATGCGGACAGCACAGGCCTGCACATCACCGTACTGAGCAACAACCCGCAAGACCTGACAAAGCTCAAGCAGCTGATCGCCGCACTCTTCGAGCGCTTTGCCTGGCAGGCCGAGCTAAGCCTCGACTGGCAATAGCGCCACACCCTACCACCTATCAGAACGCCTGCAGATGCTGGCGCAGCGCCTCGATGGCATAGCGCACCTTGGCCGGTTGCGCATCGCGGCGCGGCGTGACGATATACAGGCCGATGGGCTCGGGCCGCCACTCCGGCAGCAGATTGAGCAGCTCGCCGCGGCTCAGCAGCTCGCGAATTTCCGGTTCCGGCTGCAGCGACACCCCCATACCCGCCAGGGTGAACTGGCGCACCGCGAGAATATTGTTGCAGGCAATCCGGCTTTCCAGGCGCAGGCGCTCCTCGCTAGCGGACGGCCCGCGCAGCTGTAGATACTGCGCGCGGTCGGTGTTGAGGCCGATCCAGTCGAGGCCGAGCAGTTGCTGCGGCGTCGCGATCCAGCCGCAACGCGCCAGGTAGGCCGGTGCCACGCACAGCAGCATGGGCCAGTCGACCACATGCCGGGCCACCAGGCTGGAGTCCTCCTGGCGACCGACGCGGATGGCCAGATCGATGCGCTGCTCGATCAGGTCGATCTTCTCGTCGTGGAAAAACAACCGCAGGCTCAGCCCCGGGTGGGCGCTCAGCAGCGGTGCCAGTGCCACGCTAAGCAACTTGCCGGGCAACCCCACCGGCGCGGCAATCCGCAGCTCGCCCACCGGTGCATCGCGCAACTCGGCCAGGCGCTGTTCGGCCTGCTGGGCCAGCGCCAGCACCTGGGCACAGCTCTGGTAGAAGGTCGCGCCTGCCTCGGTCAGGGTCAGCTTGCGCGTGGTGCGGTGCAGCAGGCTGACCTGGGTGCTCTCCTCCAACTTGCGAATCTGCTGGCTGACCGCCGAGGCCGTCATGCCCAGCACCTCGGCCGCCGCCACCATGGAGCCGCGGTCGACCACCGTGGCGAACACCGCCATGCGCTTTAACTGCTCCATTCGTAAGCCCTGCTTAATAGTTAAAGCCTTTTTAGCCTATTTTTCCGAGCGTTATCCAGCTGCGATTATCTGTCTCACTTAATCCCATCTGGAGATACCCATGAAACTCGCTCTGATCGGTGCCAGCGGCTTTGTTGGCGCAGCTGTTCTGCAAGAAGCCCTGGACCGCGGCCATCAGGTCACCGGCATCGTCCGGGATCCGGCGAAACTGCCGCAGCACCCGGCGTTGAACGCAGTAGCCGGCGATGCCTACAACGCCGACGCACTGGCCGCGCAGCTCAAGAACCACGACGCGGTGATCCACGCCTTCAACCCCGGCTGGGGCACGGCGGATATCCGCGAACGCTTTATCCAAGGCAGCCAGGCGATCATCGCTGCCAGCAAACAGGCCGGCGTGCAGCGCCTGCTGGTGGTCGGCGGCGCGGGCAGCCTGTACGTCGCCCCAGGCCTGCAGCTGATCGACACCCCGGACTTTCCCGCCGAATACAAGGAAGGTGCCGAAGGCGCGCGGCAGACCCTCAACCTGCTCCAGACTGAAACCGCGCTGGACTGGAGCTTTATCTCGCCACCGGCGCTGTTGCAGCCCGGTGCGCGCAGCGGCCAGTTCCGTCTCGGCGGCGACCAGTTGCTGATGAATGGCGATGCCCCGGCAGAGATCTCGGTGGCCGACCTGGCCGTGGCCATCATCGATGAGCTGGAGCGCCCGCAGCACCTGCGCCAGCGCTTTACCGTCGGCTATTGAACCGTCCCTTATTCAGGAGAAACCCATGCAATTGAACGCCAGCGCCTATGTCGCCACGGATACACCAGCCCGCTATATCAGCCGGCTGTGCAAACACTTCGCCCACAAGATCCCGGTGAGCTTCGATGAGCAGCAGGGCCGTATCGAGTTCGACAGCGGCCTGGCGCTGTTGCAAGCAGAGACCGACGGCCTGCGCCTGAGCGTGCAGAGCGCCAGCAGCGAAGGCCTGGAAAACCTGAAGAAGGTGGTGAGCAGCCATTTCGAGCGCGTCGCCTGGCAGGCCGAGCTAAGCCTGGACTGGCAGTGAGGGCCGCCGACCTTTGAAAGTCTGATTCGGATTGGCGCAGCGCTGGCAAAGGTCGACAATCGCCCCATATACCAACGGGAGCCAAGCGATGCTCGACCCTGACAGCTGCTGGCAAGCCGTCTGCAACCGCGATGGCCAGTACGACGGCCAGTTCGTCTTCGCCGTGCACTCCACCGGCATCTACTGCCGGCCGAGTTGCCCGGCGCGCCGGCCGCTGCGGCGCAATGTCAGCTTCCAGCGCAGCCCGGCCGAGGCCGAACAAGCCGGCTTTCGCCCCTGCCGGCGCTGCTCGCCCCAGGGCCTGAGCCCCGCCGAACAGCTCGACCAACTGGTAAGCGCCGCCTGCCGCCTGCTCGACAGCAGCGACAAGCCGCTTACCCTGGCCCAGCTGGCCGCCCGTATCGGCCTGTCCGCCTCACACCTGGCGCGCGCCCTCAAGGCCCGCACCGGGCTGACGCCCAGGGCCTGGAGCGAGGCGCAACGCCGCGCGCGACTGGAACAGCAGTTACCCGCGGCAGACAGCGTACTGGATGCCGCCCTAAGCGTCGGTTACTCCGGCACCCGCGCGCTCTATCAAGGGGCGTCCGCCCTAAGCCCGGCGCAGCGGCGTAAACAGGGCGCAGGCGAGTTGCTGCGCTACAGCATCGCGCCCTGCCCGCTCGGCCACCTGCTGCTGGCCAGCAGCGCCAAGGGCATCTGCGCCCTGCTGTTTGGCGACGATCCGGCAGCGCTACGGACTGAACTGCAGCAACGCTTTGCCGCCGCCGAATTGCAGGCAGATGACGCGGGCCTGGGCGACAGCCTGCGCCAGGTATTGGCGCAGATCAGCGAACCGCAGCGCGCCGCCCAGTTGCCGCTGGATATTCGCGGCACGGCGTTTCAGCAGCAGGTATGGCGCGCCCTGCAACAGATCCCGGTCGGGCAGACGCGCAACTACGCCGAACTGGCCGCGCAACTGGGCAGCCATCCACGCGCCGTCGCCCGCGCCTGCGCCAGCAACCCGCTGGGCCTGCTAGTGCCGTGCCACCGGGTGATCGCCAGCAACGGCAGCCTTAGCGGTTACCGCTGGGGCTTGGCGCGCAAAGCGGCGCTGCTTAGGCAGGAAGCCAGCGAAGACGCGGAATAAGAGTTGACTGCAAAGCAACAAAAAATGGCCGGGAGCCATTTTTAACGTCGCGCAGCGACGGCCCGGAGGGTGGCCGCCAGGGACGGCAGGCCATAAAAAAACAGCGGCACCACCTTCGTGGGCCGCTGCAAATCACGGAGTTGCATACATCAGTACCCGCACAGTGTGCGGGTACGGCGGTTTGATTACTTTTCCAGAATCGCGGTCACACCCTGACCGCCAGCGGCGCAGATCGAGATCAGCCCGCGGCCTTCCTGGGCCACCGAGAGCAGCTTGGCCAGGTTGGCGACGATGCGCCCACCGGTGGCGGCGAAGGGGTGGCCGGCGGCCAGGGAGCTGCCCTTGACGTTCATCTTGCTGCGGTCGATGGAGCCCAGCGGCGCGTCCAGGCCCAGGCGCTCGCGGCAGTAGTCGGCGTCTTCCCAGGCCTTGAGGGTGCACAGCACCTGGGCGGCGAAGGCTTCGTGAATTTCGTAGTAGTCGAAGTCCTGCAGCGTCAGTTTGTTGCGCGCCAGCAGGCGCGGCACCGCGTAGGCCGGGGCCATCAGCAGGCCTTCCTTGCCACCGACAAAGTCCACCGCCGCCGCCTCGCCATCCTTCCAGTAAGCCAGGATCGGCAGGCCGCGAGCCTTGGCCCAGTCTTCGCTGGCGAGCAGCACCAGGGACGCGCCATCGGTCAGTGGCGTCGAGTTGGCGGCGGTCATGGTGCCGCGCGGGCTGCGCTCGAAGCAGGGCTTGAGGGTGGCGAGTTTTTCCAGGCTGATATCGGCGCGCAGGTTCTGGTCGCGGGTCAGGCCCAGGAAGGGTGTGAGCAAATCGTCGTGCCAGCCCTCGGCGTAGGACGCGGCGAGCTTCTGGTGACTGGCCACGGCCAGCTGATCCTGCTCGTCACGGGGGATGGCCCAGGCCTGCGCCATCAGCTCGCAATGCTCGCCCATCGACAGCCCGGTGCGCGGCTCGCCGTTGCGCGGTACGGCCGGGGCCAGATGGCGCGGGCGAATCTGCAGCAGGCTCTTGAGCTTGTCGCCGGTGCTCTTGCCGCGGTTGGCCTGCAGGAGAATCTTGCGCAACCCTTCGTTGACCCCGATCGGCGCATCCGAGGTGGTGTCGACGCCGCCGGCAATGCCGCACTCGATCTGCCCGAGGGCGATCTTGTTGGCCACCAGCAGCGCCGCCTCCAGGCCCGTGCCGCAGGCCTGCTGCAGGTCATAGGCCGGGGTTTCCGGGGCCAGGCGCGAGCCCAGCACGCATTCGCGGGTCAGGTTGAAGTCGCGAGAATGCTTGAGTACCGCACCGGCCACTACCTCGCCGAGGCGCTCGCCGTGCAGATTGAAGCGCTCCACCAGACCATCCAGCGCGCTGATCAGCATTTCCTGATTGCTCGTGGTGGCATAGACGGTGTTGGAGCGGGCGAACGGAATGCGGTTACCGCCGACAATGGCGACGCGGCGCGGCTGGGTCATGGAGAGGTCCTTGGCTAGTGAGGCAGATGAATGGGGCCAAGGCTAGCCTATACCCGGCCACCCGCATTGGCCGCCTTGCCAGCGCGGCAGGCGGTGCGGTCAATTGCGCATTGCCGTGGCCTGCGTAGAGTGGGCGCACTTTCGATCCATGCGCAGGAGCCACTCCATGTCCGACCGTTATCTCGCCTTCGCCAACTCCAACGCCGGTCGCCGCCTGGTCGGCGCGCTCGGCCTGCCCGCTCCGCTGCTGCTGGAGCGCTGGATGGCGGGCCGCAGCCGGCCGGTGGACGGTGCCCTGCTGATCGGCGGCGACGGCAGCCTGGCCAGCGCCGTGCTGCCATTTGCCAACAAGCTGACCGACGCCCTGTTCGCCCCTCGCGAAGGCCAGTTCGAGCTGCCGCGCTGGACCGCCGAACACGGCCCCAAGCTCAAGGCGCTGGTGTTTGACGCAAGCGGGCTGAGCCGTTTCGAGCAACTGATCGAGCTGCGCGACTTCTTCCAGCCAGCCTTCAAGGGCCTGGGCAAGTGCCCGCGGGTGGTGGTCCTGGGCCGTGCCCCGGAATCCCTGAAAGACCCGATTGCCGCCAGCGTGCAGCGCTCGCTGGAAGGTTTTACCCGCTCCCTGGGCAAGGAAATCCGCCGCAGCGGCAATGTACAGCTGATCTACGTCGGCAAGGGTGGCGAGACGCAACTGGAAGGCGCGCTGCGCTTCTTCCTCTCGCCGAAAAGCGCCTATGTGTCCGGCCAGGTACTGCGCCTGAATGCCTGCAGCGAGCAGGTCAAGGACTGGACCCGCCCGCTGGCTGGCAAGAAGGCCCTGGTCACCGGGGCCTCCCGCGGCATCGGTGCGGCCATCGCCGAAACCCTGGCCCGCGACGGTGCCGAGGTGGTGCTGCTGGATGTGCCGCCGGCCAAGCAGGCCCTGGACGCCCTGGCCGCGCGCCTCGGCGGCCGCGGTTTGGCCCTGGATATCTGCGCTGCCGATGCTGCCGCGCAGCTGATTGACGCGCTGCCGGACGGCATCGATATCGTCGTGCATAACGCAGGCATCACCCGCGACAAGACCCTGGCGAAGATGAGCGACGAGTTCTGGAACTCGGTGATCAATGTCAACCTGAATGCCCCCCAGGTGCTGACCCAGGCCCTGCTGGATGCCGGCAAGCTGCACGACAACGGCCGTGTGGTGCTGATCGCCTCGATCAGTGGCATCGCCGGCAATATGGGCCAGACCAACTATGCAGTGAGCAAGGCCGGGGTGATCGGCCTGGCCCAGGCCTGGGCACCGATGCTGGCCAAGCGCGGCATCAGCATCAACGCCGTTGCCCCCGGCTTTATCGAAACCCAGATGACCGCCGCCATCCCCCTGACCATCCGCGAGGCCGGTCGGCGGATGAACTCCATGGGCCAGGGCGGCTTGCCGCAGGACGTCGCCGAAGCCGTGGCCTGGTTCGCCCAGCCGGGTTCGGGTGCCGCCACGGCACAAGTTTTACGCGTATGCGGACAAAGCCTGCTGGGCGCTTAATAACCGCCAGCAGATAGCAAAAGGCCCCGCAGTGCGGGGCCTTTTCAGTTACACAGCGACTGTGTAGGAGCGGGCTTGCCCGCGATCAAGACGACAAATAAGAGGAACGGGTCAGCCCCAAACGCAGCGCGTCGAGGAACTGGGTGCGTTCGCGCGGACTGATCTTGGCGCTGGCCACCTTGTCGCGGTAGTGGGTCATCAGCTCCTCGGGCGACAGGTGCACGTAGCGCAGCATGTCCTCGATGGTGTCGTGGGTCTCGATGCCGGCGTGGTACACGCTGCCATCATTGTTCTGGTAGATATTCACCGAGTCGGTATCGCCGAACAGGTTGTGCATATCACCGAGAATTTCCTGATAGGCACCGACCAGGAAGATCCCCAGCAGGTAGTCCTCGCCCTCGCGCACTTCGTGCACAGGCAGGCTGGTCTCGATGCTCTGCTCGTCGACGTACTGGCGGATCTTGCCGTCTGAGTCGCAGGTCAGGTCCTGCAGCACCGCGCGGCGCATGGGCTCTTCATCGAGGCGATTGAGCGGCAGAATCGGCAGCACCTGGCCGATGGCCCAGGTATCCGGCAGGCTCTGGAACACCGAGAAGTTGCAGATGTACTTGTCGGCCAGCTTGTCGTTGAGCTCATCGAGCACCTGGCGGTGCGAGCGCTGACGGGCTTTCAGCGAGTTGTGCAAACGCCGGCATACGGCGAAGTAGCACTGCTCGGCCAGGGCCTTTTCGGTCAGGCTGAGCTTGCCGTCGGCGTACTGGCTGGCCACGTCACTCATATAGTGGGTGGCGCGCCAGTAGGTCTCGGTGACCATCTCGATATCGGTCGGGCCGAGCAACTCGACCAGGTAACGCACGGTTTCCGGCAGGCTGGTGACGTCCTCGATCCTGGGGATCTCGTCGTTGTGTTTTTCCACATCGGTAACCTGCACCACCAGCATGGCGTGGTGCGCGGTCAGCGAGCGGCCGCTTTCCGAGAAGATATGCGGGTGTGGCAGCTCCTGGGCATCGCAGAACTCCTTCAACATGCCCACCACCACACCGGCGTAGTCGTCCATGTCGTAGTTGATCGAGCTGGCATTGCGCGAATGGGTGCCATCGTAATCCACCCCCAGGCCGCCGCCGACATCGATATGGTCGACCGGCAGGCCCAGGCCACGCAGCTCGCCGTAATAGCGAATGGCTTCCTTGAAGCCGTGCTGGTAGTCGGACAGGTTGGCGATCTGCGAGCCCATATGGAAGTGCAGCAGGCGGATGCCCTGGTCCAGCTTGGCCGCGCGGAAGCGCTCGACCACCGACAGCAGCTGCGCCGCCGACAGGCCGAACTTGGACTTCTCGCCGCCGGTGTCGGCCCACTTGCTCGAGGCCAGGGACGACAGGCGCACGCGCAGGCCGATCTGCGGGGCGACCTTGAGTTCGGCCGCCTCCTCGATCACCAGCTGCACTTCGGATTCCTTCTCGATCACGATAAACACGTTGTGACCGAGCTTCTGCCCCATCAGGGCCAGCTTGATAAATTCGCGGTCTTTATAACCGTTGCAGACGATGGTGCCGCCCTTCGGTGCCAGCGCCAGCACGGCCATCAGTTCCGGCTTGGAGCCGGCTTCCAGGCCAATGGAGACGTTCTGCGTGGCGATGATGTTCTCCACCACCGCTTCCTGCTGGTTGACCTTGATCGGGTACAGCGCGGTATAGGGGCTCTGGTATTCCAGGCGGGCGATATTGGCATCGAAGGCCCCGGTGAGCTGGCGCACGCGGTCCTGCAGGATGTCCGGAAAGCGCACCAGTAACGGCAGGCTGAGACCACTGGAGCGCAGCTCTTCGACCTGCTTGAACAGGTCGATGGGCGTGCTCTCGGGCCCGTTCGGACGCACCTCGACGCGGCCCTGGTCATTGATCGCGAAATAACCCGCGCCCCAATGGCGAATGCCATAGACGCTGCGACTGTCCGCCACTGTCCATTGGCTGCCGTCATCTTTGCGTGTGCGTCGTGCAGACATCGAAGTCTCCCTTGCTGGCGATAGTGGCCTTGGCACAGCCAAGACGCGTACAGATTAAAGTCTGGAAATGACGATTACTCGGCAATGGACCAAAGGCCCGCCGAGGAAGTTTAGAAAAGACTGGATCAGCCGCCGGACTTCTTGGCTTTAAAGCCACGCTTGATCAGCTCGGCGATCAGCAGTTCGACGTGTTCGCCCTGAATTTCGATTACCCCGTCCTTGAGCGAGCCGCCGCAGCCACAGCGCTTCTTCAGCGCGCTGCTCAGCTCCTGGAGCGCATCGAGGGCCAGGGGCACACCGCTGATGGTGGTCACCGTTTTGCCGCCGCGGCCTTTGCTTTCGCGGCGCACGCGGGCGATGCCGTCACCTTCGGGGATCAGGGTCTGTTTGCAGATGCAGGCGTCCACCGGCTGACTGCAATCCGGGCAATGCCGGCCGCTGTCGGTGGAATACACCAGGCCGCTGAGGGCGGCAAATGAGGAAGCTTTCTTGACCACCGGTAGGTCCTCGAAGGGGTCAGGATAGCGACTGATCGACTGAGTGTTCGGAGTCGACCGCGAAGCCCCACTCTGGCAGGGGCAGCGCACCCTGGCGATACACGGCCAGGGCTTGAAGGCCGCGCAGTGTAACGGCAAAAGCCGCGACTGCTAAGTGTAAAAATGCGCCATTAATCGGCGGATTGGCGACGTTGTTCGGGATGCCGAACAAAACGGCCAGATATCCTGCACAAAGCCAGGGCTGACGCGGGATTTAGCCGTTATTGAGGGCCTAGCGAGTGGCGGCCAGATAGCGCTGCAAGGCGGCCAGCGAGTCGGGGCAATAGGGCAGGTGCTGCGTCTCGGCCAGGGCCTCGTCGATGGAGATAAAGCGCGCTTCCAGCACTTCCTCCGGCTGCAAGCGCAGCGGTGCATCGGAGACTGCCGAATAAGCCATGCACCACAGGCGGCTTTCCGGGGCGTCGTAGAAAAAGTGCGCGTGTTCGACCAGCGGCGCATCCTCGATGCCCAGTTCTTCGGCCAGCTCGCGGGCGGCCGACTCGGCGTAGCTTTCGCCTTCGAGCACCATGCCGCCAGCCGCCACATCCCAGTAACCGGGGTACAGCGCCTTGCTCAGGGTGCGCCGGTGCACGCAGAGCAGGCCGGCACTGTTGAACAGCAGGATATAGCTGCCCCGACCGATCAGCCGGCGCTCGCGCAACTCGCCGCGCAGCACGCCGCCCAGGGGGCGGTCCTGCTCATCGACCCAGGCGATCAGCTCGGCGTCGGAGGCGGCGCGGTGCGCCACCTCGGCCTCGGACCAGGCCATGGCTCAGCCCTGCGACAACAGCTGGCGCAAGTCGATCAGGCCGGCATTGGCCCGCGAGATGTAGTTGGCCATCACCAGCGAGTGGTTGGCCAGCAGGCCGTAACCGCTGCCGTTGAGAATCATCGGGCTCCACAGGGTTTCCTGTGCGGCCTCCAGCTCACGGATGATCTGGCGCACGCTGACGGTGGCGTTCTTCTTCGCCAGTACATCGGCAAAGTCGACTTCGATGGCGCGCAGCAGATGGGCCAGGGCCCAGGCCTGACCGCGGGCCTCGTAGAACACGTTGTCGATCTGCAGCCACGGCGTCTCGTAATTCACGCCTTCGACAAAATCGGCCGGCGCATCCCCACCCAGCTGGCTAGGGTCGACCACCGCAGTATTCAGGCGTACCTGGCCGACGCTGGCCGACAGGCGCTGCGACAGCGAGCCCAGACGGGTGGCGGCATCGCCCAGCCAGTTATTGAGGTTGTCGGCGCGGGTATAGAACTGCGCATTGGACTGGCTCGGATCGGCCAGACGCGCCAGGTAGCGGTCCAGGGACTTGATGCCTTCTGCGTATTCGGCCTCGGAGGCCGGCAGCGCCCAGCTCTTGTTATCGAAGTGGAAGCGCGGTTCGGCCTTGGCCAGGTCCGGATCTTCGGTGGACTGCGACTGCGAGCGGGTGAAGTCCTTGCGCAGGGCGCGGGACATGTCGCGCACCTGCACCAGCACGCCAAACTCCCAGCTCGGCATGTTATCGAGCCACAGGCCTGGCGGGGCGAGGTCGTTGGACAGGTAGCCACCCGGCTTGTCGAGCAGGGTACTGGCCACCTGCTTGAGGGTTTCGGCCGTGGTGTAACCATTGACCAGCTTGTGCCCGCGGGCCTGGGAGGCGGCTTCGGCACGCTGCTGCACGGAGAACTGCGCCGGCTCCTGGCTCCAGTACCAGCCCACAATCACGGCCAGCAGCAGGTAGAGCCCCAGCAGACCGCCCACCACCCGTACGGCCCAGCCACCCGCGAAATAGCTGCGTACGTTATCGACGGAGTCCGCAGCACCATTGCGTGCGCCGGCAGTTCGGTTCTTCCAATCCAGCATGGCCTTGTCCTTTGTTTACTCAACTCGGTGATTCGACCGCAAGCCCTGCGCAGGGTTGCGAACAGATCCTAAGGTTTATTGCCGCGCCATCACCAGCGCGCACCTAGCACTATAAGGGAAGCGCGACGTGCTGCGCAGCGTCGCGCGGCAAACTTACTGCCGGTTGCCGTTGTCACAGACTGTGACGCTCTAGACAGAAGGCCGCCGTCAATAGATCGACGGCACCCGCAGAGGTGATTGCCAGTGGTAGCATTACTGGCAATGCGCCATCACCCGCGACCGCCAGGCCGCCTAATTAGACCAAAGGCCATGACCGAACACGAAGACCCCAGCAGCGACCGCCTCAAACAGCACTTCGCCCAGCGCGTGATCAACCAGGCACGCCAGCTGCTCGAGGTTTGGCAACGCCTGCAGCGCAGCGAGTGGAATGACAGCGGCATGCGTGAACTGGACCAGGCCAACCAGTTGCTGCAGCGTTACGCCGAACGCTTCGAACAGGCCGAGCACAGCCAGCTGGCCGGGGAAATCGGTCATTGCCTGGAACAGGTCGCGGGCAATCGCGGTCGCCTCAACAGCGAGCTGATCAGCCAGCTCAACCTGCTGATGCAGCGCCTGTCGCGCACCGGCCTGCGCCACGGCGACCGCTTCGAGCAGACCGTGCTGCCGCCCCTGCGCAAGCCGGTCTACCTGGCCCTGCAGCATCTCGACCAGGCCGAGCAGCTGGCCCAGCGCCTGGAATTCTTCGGCATGACCGCCCTGCCCTTCGACAGCGCCAACGGGTTTCGCGACGCGGTGCTGGAGCGCCATCCGGCCGCCATCCTGATGGACGTCGACTTCTCCGGCCCCGGCTGCGGCCTGCAACTGGCCCAGGCTGTACAGGAAGGCCTGGAGCACAAGATCCCCCTGCTGTTTTTCAGCCGCCAGGATACCGACACCCCCACCCGCCTGGCGGCGGTGCGGGCCGGCGGCCAGGAGTTCTTCACCGGCAATCTGGATGCCTCGAACCTGTTCGAGCGCATCGAAGTGCTGACCCATGTGGCTCAGTACGAGCCCTACAAGGTGCTGATCATCGATGACTCGCGGGCCCAGGCCACCCACACCGAACGGGTACTCAACAGTGCCGGCATCATCACCCGCACCCTGATCGAGCCGATCGCGGCGATGACCCAGCTCGCCGAATTCCAGCCGGACCTGATCATCCTCGACATGTATATGCCCGAGTGCAACGGCCCGGAACTGGCCAAGGTGATCCGTCACAACGACCGCTATGTCAGCGTGCCGATCATCTACCTGTCCGCCGAAGACGATCTGGACAAGCAACTCGACGCCATGAGCGAAGGCGGCGATGACTTCCTGACCAAGCCGATCAAGCCGCGCCACCTGATCGCCACGGTGCGCAACCGCGCTGCCCGCGCGCGCAACCTCAAGGCGCGTATGGTGCGCGACAGCCTGACCGGCCTGTTCAACCACACCCACACCCTGCAACTGCTCGAAGATGCGCGCTTTCGTGCCGAGCGCGACAGCCAGCCGCTGAGCTTCGCCATGATCGATATCGACTTCTTCAAGAAGGTCAACGACACCTACGGCCACCCCATGGGCGACCGGGTGATCAAGAGCCTAGCCTTGTTCCTCAAGCAGCGCCTGCGCAAGAGCGACCATATCGGCCGCTACGGCGGTGAGGAGTT
>CAZOEC010000079.1:0-23169 GCA_964578635.1 uncultured Pseudomonas sp. | reverse complement strand
GGCCACAGGGTGAAACCGGGCCAACCGGGGCCCAGGGCCCGCAAGGCGAGGTCGGAGCCACCGGACCGCAGGGCGAAACCGGCGCTCAAGGACCGCAGGGTGAGACCGGAGCAACAGGCGCTCAAGGCCCGCAAGGCGAAGTCGGCCCAATGGGGCCGCAGGGCGAAACCGGCGCTCAAGGGCCACAGGGTGAAACCGGGCCAACCGGGGCCCAGGGCCCGCAAGGCGAGGTCGGCCCCGAGGGCCCGCAAGGCGATACCGGCGCTACCGGCTTGACCGACTGGGAGCGCAAAACTGAAGCCTGCACCCAGAACACAACCGCTATTACCTGCACGGTGACCTGCAGCGAGGGCAAGAAGGCGCTAGGCGGCGGGGCGAGCTATTCCTCGACTCAGACTTGGCAGACCACTCTGAGCTACCCGCCAACCGACTCGAGCTGGACAGCATCGCTGATCAAGACAACGGGCGGAGGGTCCGCGGTCCAGATCACCGTAACCACCTATGCCTTGTGCGCCTTTACCAACTAGCAAAGTAGATCCGGGAGATTAGTCATGAGTTTCTATTCGATTCCCATCTGGACCATAGCGGCCATGCTGCTGGCCGGCCCCGCGCTGGCTAGCCACTGCGACGCGGAGATGGCCGAGGCACAGGCCGCAGCCAACTATGCAACCTACCTTGAGCCTAATGTGGAAGATGTGGCAGGAGCACTCTTCCAAAGCGCGCTCGAGGCTTGTCGGCTGGAGGAAATACAGATGGCCAATGCCGAGTTCGACTCGCCAATGTTGGCACCGGACTATGTCTCGGTAGGCCAGTCCATGCTGATCAATGTCACCCAGCTAGTCAGCGGCCAATAGACTACTGCCGAGGCAATGGCCTCACACGCGACAAAGGTGCAGGCGTCGTTATGGCCTCGCACCTTTGTCCCCCTCACCTACTGAACTCGATCATCAGCCAATCCCTGCCCCTGCCTGAACACACTTAGGCCCGAACCTTATCCGGACCGGCATCAGCAATACCCCTGCGAGCACTGCCAAGGAATGGCACACTAGCGGCCCTTGGCGCAGGTGCTGGTTAACCTCCAGCGCCGCGCTCGGCTGACAGGAACCATGCAGATGCGCGTAGAAGGCTTTTTTGAATCCCTTGGCGAGGCCGTTGGCTCGATAATCCGCTTTATCGTCGAGGGCCTGAGCGGCTTTTTCGGCATATTCAGCGGAGCGATCAGCAGTTTTATCACCGGCATGTCCAAGGCCCTGGGGGTGACGCCGTCATTGCTCAGCATCGTGGTTCTGGTCGCCGGCCTGTGGCTGCTGTACCTGGCGGTACGCGCCTTTATCCGCCGCTCGATTGTCGCCGGGGTGATCTGGCTGATACTGGGGCTGTGGTTACTAAGCGGTCTGATCGGTTAAGGCACACTAGCTAAACAACAAGGCCCGCCAACATGGCGGGCCTTGTGCGTTCTAGCGCTCTTTAACGATCAAACGCCCCGGCGTCTCACCCAGGGCCTGCCAGTTGGGCCGGTACATCGACTCCACCTGGGGTGGCGGTACGCGGTAGCTGCCGGGGGTGACGGCGCGGGCCAGGTACAGCAGGTGGGTGGTGCCGTAGCCATTGACATCCAGCGCCGCGACATAGCGGTCGCCACGGAACTCCTGGTGCTTGATCGCGGCATTCTGCATTGCCTTGTGCCATTCCTTCACCGCGCTGCTGGCGTCGTCCAGGCTGGCCGAGCTTTGCGCCAGGTTCTGGTTTTCCAGCTCCAGGCCCGCCGGCAGCAGGTCGACCACCAGGGCATCCGGCACCCGCTGGTCAGCCGCTACGGCCAGGTGCACCAGCACCAGCTCGCCGCTCTGCAGGTTGTTCAGATCCAGCGCCTGGCCATCCATGCCCAGGTATTCGCGGTAGATGCTGAGATTCTCACCACCGGCAGCCGGGGCCTGGCTCGGATAGCCGGACAGGGTCAGCTGCTGGTAGAGCGGCGTATCGCCCGGCGCGCTTACCGAATTGCGGATGGTCAGCGGCGCAGCCAGATCGCTGCCGTCGAGCTTGAGGCCCGGCTGGGCATTGCTCAACGCGAAGGCCAGGCTGCCGCTTTGCAGCGCCGCGCTCCAGCTCGGCTCCGGCTTGCTCAGCAGGTTGCGCCCGGCCAGGTACAGCGAGTTGCGCTCCTGGGTCGACAGCCACTGTTGCCCGGCCACCTCATCGGCCAGGTTGAACAGCCGTTCCTCGCGGCGGCTGCCGGCCAGGTCGTGTTCTTCCAGCAGTGCCAGAATCAGCGCCTGGTCGCGCAGCGGGCTGCCGTAGTCGGCCAGCCAGCTTCTGCTCTTACGGTTACGCGCCAGCCCCGCTGCCAACAGCTCATCGGCACGCGGCTGGTCGCCCATTTTCTCCAGCGCCACGGCCAGGTGCACCAGCGGTAGGCCGGACAGCGAATCGCTGCTGCGCTCGTACAGGCTGCGCAGGGCACC
The DNA here is from genome assembly GCA_964578635.1 of uncultured Pseudomonas sp. Taxonomy (GTDB): domain Bacteria; phylum Pseudomonadota; class Gammaproteobacteria; order Pseudomonadales; family Pseudomonadaceae; genus Aquipseudomonas. Next base: position 20,704 of record CAZOEC010000079.1, on the reverse strand, counting down.
CAACGGAGCCTGCTGACTACGCGCCAGCACGTAACCGGCGTAGGCCTGCACGGCAAAACGGCTGTGGTTGATGTTTTCGCTGTAGTTGACCTCGATCAGCTGACGCTCCTGCAGGTAACGCAGCAGACGCTCGTTGGCCTTTTTCAGCGCCTCTTCCGGCACACCGAAGCCCTGCTCACGGGCGCGCAGCAGGAAGTCGCTGACGTAGGCGGTCAGCCAGTATTCCTCGTCGCTGTCCGCGCCCCACAGGCCGAAGCCACCGTTGTAGCGCTGCATGCTCAGCAGCCGCTCGATGCCCAGTTCGATGGAACGCTTGCGCTGCTCATCGGGCTCGGCTGCCACGCCCAGGCGTTTCAGGGTTGCCGCATCGGCATAGAGCGACGGATACAGGCCGCTGGTGGTCTGCTCCAGGCAGCCATAGGGGTAGGCCTTGAGTGCGCGGATCTGCTCGCCGAGGTTGAGCGGCGGCCGGCTGGAAATCGCCAGTCGCGCCTCCAGGCCTGCAGCTTCGAAGGCACTGAGGGCATTGGCCGGCAGGCTCCATGGCTGGTCTTTAAGCACCGCGCGGAAGTGCTGCAGCTGCGCCGGATAGGCCGGGCGAATGCCCAGGGCCCACTCACGGCTGAAGGGCTGCAGCTCTTCACCGGGCAGGGCCAGGCCATTGACGCTGACCTTGAAACGACCTTGGCCGTAACCACCCAGGGCGGTCACCGGAATGCGCAGAATGCTGCGCTGACCATCGGCCAGGGTGATCGGCACAACGCTGGCAGCGCCTCCCGGAGCCAGACGCAGCTGGCCTTCGGCGCTGAACTGCACATCCAGCTGCTGCTCGCGCCCGGACAGGTTGCTCAGGTCCAGGGCCAGGGTGGTTTCATCGCCACCGGCGAGAAAGCGCGGGGCCGACAGCTCGGCAATCAGCGGTGCGGCGACCACCGTTTTGCCTTCGCCCATGCCGTAGTGCTCATCGGTCCAGGCTTGCGCCATCAGGCGCAGCTCACCGTTGAAGTCGGGGATAGCCAGGCTGACTTCGCCCTCGCCCTGCTCGTTCAGCAGCAGCGGCTGGCTCTGCAGGGCGACGATCAGCACACTGGTGTCCGGGCGCTTGCCGCCACCGGCCAGCGCCGCGTCACCACCAAAGGCCAGCTTGGCCACCCGGCCTTGCCCGGCCTCGATCAGCTGGCCGTAGATATCCAGCTGGTCCGCACCATAAGCCTTGCGGCCGAAGAAGTTGGCGAAGGGATCGGGGGTGGCGTAGCCGGTGATATTGAGGATGCCAACATCCACCGCGGCCACCAGCACCTGGGCCTGTTTCGGGATGCTGCCGTCGGCGTTGCGCGCCTGCACCTTGACCGTGAGCGGCTGGTTGGGGCGCATCTTTTCCGCAGCGCTGAGGGTCAGCGCCAGCTTGCGTGGCGCGCGCTCCAGCGGCAGATGCAGCAGGCCCACCGCGCGCTTGGGCGTGGCATTGCTCTTGCGCTCGCCGGGGCGGATCACCAGGGCGCTGAGGTACAGGTCATGCCGTGCCCAGTCCTTGGCGATCGGGATATCGAAGGTCTTGCCCTCGGCCGGCACCTCGACTTCCTGCCACCACAGCGGTCCTTCGCTGGACTCCACCATCAGGTAGCCCTTGCCCGCAGCGGGCGGGGTGACGGTGACCCGGGCGGTGTCGCCATCGACATAGGCCGGTTTATCCAGCGCCAGCTTGACCTGATCGGGGCGCACCGCGCCGCCATCTGCGTTGTCCTGCCAGCGATAACCGGCCCAGAACCGCAGGCTGCTGAGCATGCCGGTCTGGGTATCTACGACTTCGACGCGGTACGGGCCCCACTCCACCGGGAAGCTGATCTTGGCCGTGCCGCCGGCGTCGACCTCGAGGCTTTCCTCGCCCAGGGTAAGGAATTTTTCGTTGTAGTTATGGCTCCAGCCATCGCTCTCGGAGAAGTTCCAGAAGTAGTCGCGGCGCTCGCGCACCAGGCGCACGGTCAACTGTTCGGCGGCCAGCTTGTTGCCGGCGGCATCGGCCACCAGCACTTCGAACTCGGCCAGGCTGTCGGCGTCCAACTGCTCACCATCGAACAGGCCGCGCACCCCGGGCAGGCGCTCGGCCGGCCATACCGGCTGGATGATGCGCCGGGTAATCGCCCGGCCGCCGGACTCCTGCAGGCTGGCCTGAAGAATCAGACGCAGCGGCGATTTGGCACTGGCCCAGCGGCTGTCGATACTCAGTTGGGCCTTGCCCTGCTCGTCCAGGCTGGTGTCTTCCAGCTCGATATCCTGGCTCAGTTCCGTCTCGGTGACCGAGCCGAACTGATAGCCCGGCAGACTCGCCAGCGCCTCGCGCAACGGCCGCACATAGAGCTGGCCACTGAGGCGATTGCCGGCAGCCGGCGCGCCGTACAGGTAGCGCCCGCTCACATCGAAATCGGCGGCCTGTCCCGGCTTATAAGGCGCGTCACTGCCCTTGAGTTCCAGGGCCAGGCGCTCGGGAAGAAAATCCTCCACGGAAAACTCGTAGAGCTGCGGCTTGCCGTCGCCCAGATCGAACAGCAGCTGCCAGCGCCCGGTCGGTGCTTCCTCGGCCAACTGCAGCTGGTACTGATAGAGCCCATTGGCATCGGCCTGCCAGACGAACTTGCGGCTGACCTGCTCGTCCGGCCGGCGCACCTCGACATTCACCGGCTGGGCGTTGACCGCGCGGCCATCGGCATCGCGCAGCAGGCCGTTGAGCGGCACGCTTTCCCCCGGACGGTAGAGGTCCCGCGGGCCGAACACGAAGAACTGCAGCGGATGGGCCTGGGGCCCGGCGATATCGAACTCGGCCAGATCCAGGGCGGGGCCGTTCAGGCGCAACAGGCTGGTCTGCTCGCCGAGATGGGCCAGCAGCACCTCGGCCTTGGCGGCCAGCGGCAATTCGGCGTGGCCAGCCTTGTCGGTCTTGCCCTCGGCCAGCAGCTGGCCCTTGCCATCGAGCAACTCCAGGGCCACGCCGGCCATCGCCTCGCCACCGGCCAGGGCCTGGGTGAACACATCCAGACGGTTGCGGTAGCGGTGGGCGGACAGGCCGATATCGCTCAGGCTAAACAGCGTCGCGGGCTGCGAATAGCTGTAGCTGCCGGCCTCGCGCATCACCGCCAGGTACACCCCGGGCTGCTTGAACGGCTCCAAACCGGCAATCGGCAGCAGCAGGGTTTCGCGGGTATTGCGCGCGGGGTTGAGGTCGAAACGGCCGCCATACACCAGATCGGCCATGGGCAGCAGCGACCGCGCCTGCCAGGTGTCCAGGTTGCTGCTGCGCCCCCATTGGGCGAGAAACTTCGGCAGGGCTTCGGCCTTGATTCGGAAGAATTCGACATTGACCTTGTCGACGTTCAGCGCGATCACCGGCAGGCCCTCGGCCAGGCGGGTCGGCAACAGCGAGCCGCGGCTGGCGAAGCCGACGCTGGCCTGCAGGTCGCGGGTCTGCAGACGGCTAACGTGTTCGGCGGCCAGGGTCGCGCCGGTCAGGGCCTGCAGCCCGGCATCCACGGTCAGCACCAGCTTGCGCTGCGGCTCCAGGTGGCGCAGGCGCACTTCCATCAGGTTGTCGGCAAGCTCCCAGGCTCCATCGACCTTGCCGCTCTTGCTGTCGACCAGGTGCAGGCGCGAGGCGAGCTTCTGCTCGGGATCCAAAGGCACCGAGAAGCTAACCGACAGCGTGCTGGCTCCCTCCAGCTGCACTTCGGAAACATCCACTACCGTCAGCTCACGGCCGGCGTAGCGCTCGGCCAGGGCCGCCTTGTCCAGCGGCGGTGCCGCCTCGCCGGTGGCGACGGGAGCGCTGACGCTGACCTTGGCAGGCTCGGGGGTGGAAGAATCACAGGCGCTGAGCAGGCTCAGGGCAAGTGCCAGAAGCAGTCCTTTCTTCGGCATTGCGGGCTCCAACAGGGTGGTGGGTGCAGCCACACACTATAGTCGAGGCCCCGGCGGCCGACGAGTGGGCCACCGGCAAAGTCGCGAGCAGCGCACACCCGGCCGCCACCCTCTGCTGCGCCGGATCAGGCCTCAGGCACAGAGCTCGCGGATCTCGGCGTTGGGCACCAGCCTGAAGAACTCGTCGACCGGCATATGCACCAGGCTTTCGTGGTCGCCGGCCTCCAGGTAGATGTCCTGCTGGCCGACCAGCATGGGGTCGATCAGCATATCCAGACCATAAAGCTCGCCCAGGGCCGGCACCGCCCCGCGCTGACAATCCTTGAACAACCGGGCCAGCGTCTGCTCGCCGCTCAGCTGCCAGCGCTGCGGGCCCTTGCGCACCTTGTTCAGGTCCAGCTGGCGATTGGCCGGCAGCACGGCCATCAGATAATGCCCGCGGCGGTCGTCGAGGATCACCGACTTGGCCATGCGTGCGGCCGGGATGCCCGCCTTGCGGGCCGACTCCAGGCTGGTCGCCGTTATGTCATGTTCAAGCAGCTCGTACTGACAGTGCGCACGCTGCAGGTTGCGTTCAAGGGTTTGAGCCATCTGCATAACCACCTCCTCGACCGCGCGATGCGCAGTCATTGCCCCCTGAACTCAGTTTAGCCAGCCCTGCCGTGGACTGCGGCCGACCGCTGCAACCCTTGCTGCTATAACCAGGCCTGCATAGGCGAAAACGCACTATCAGCCGGGCTGCGCCTATAATCGGCCTTTTTCCGGAGCGCCCATGTCCGCACTGCTCGACGCCTGGCGGCACCAGCCGACCCAGCGCAAGGTCTGGGCCCTGGCCGCGCCGATGATCCTGAGCAACCTGTCGGTGCCGCTGGTGGCGCTGGTGGACAGTGCCGTGGTCGGCCATCTGCCCCATGCCCATCAGCTGGCCGCCGTGGCCGTAGGCGGCAGCCTCTACACCCTGCTGATCTGGGCGGTGGGCTTTCTGCGCATGGGCACCACGGGCTTCAGCGCCCAGGCCGCCGGACGGGGCGACGGCAGCGCGCTGCGCCAGGTGCTGTTGCAGGGCCTGCTGCTTGGCGGCGGGCTGGCACTGCTGCTGATCGGCCTGGCGCTGCCCTTGAGCAACGCCGCCCTCGGTCTGATGCAACCCTCCGCCAACCTCGATGCCCTGGCCCGCGACTATCTGCATATCCGCCTGTTCGGCCTGCCTGCCGCCCTGGCGAGCTATGCCCTGATCGGCTGGTTGCTCGGCACCCAGAACGCCCGTGGGCCGCTGGCGATTCTGCTGACCACCAACCTGCTCAATGTCGCCCTCGACCTGCTGTTCGTCCTCGGTCTGCACTGGGGCGTGGCGGGCGCGGCCTGGGCCTCGGTGATTGCCGAATGGAGCGGCGCATTGCTCGGCCTGTACCTGGCGCGACGCGCCCTGCGCGGCTATGCCGGACGGCTCGACTGGGCGGCGCTACGGCGCTGGCTGAACTGGCGACCGCTGCTGGCGGTCAACCGCGACATCTTTATCCGCACCCTGGCGCTGCAGGCGGTGTTCTTTCTGATCACCGTGCAGGGCACGCGTCTGGGCGATGCCACGGTGGCGGCCAACGCCCTGCTGCTCAACGGCCTGCTGCTCACCGCCCACGCCCTGGATGGCCTGGCCCACGCAGTGGAAGCACTGTGCGGGCATGCCCTGGGCGCGCGCGACCGCAACGCCCTGCGGCGCAGCCTGATCGTCGCCGGCGGCTGGTCGCTGCTGGCCAGCCTGGGCTTTGCCCTGTTCTTCCTGCTTGGCGGCCACTGGTTTATCGGCCTGCAGACCAATATCGCCGTGGTCCGCGACCAGGCCCTCGACTACCTGCCGTACCTGGCCCTGCTGCCGCTGATCGCCGTCTGGAGTTACCTGCTCGACGGCCTGTTTATCGGGGCCACCCGCGCCCGCGAGATGCGCGACGCCATGCTGCTCAGCCTGCTCCTGAGCCTGCCCCTGGCCTGGTGGCTGCAGGCCCTGGGCAACCATGGCCTGTGGCTGGCCTTCCTCTGGTTTATGCTGCTGCGAAGCCTCATCCTGGGCGTCTATGCTTATCGTCTAAGCCGCGCTGACGGCTGGTTCGGTCCATCTCGATTAGGAGCGCTCGATGCTCATCCCTGAACTGCCTTGCGATGAAACCCTGCGCCAGCAGAGCCTCGATAGCCATGAACTGCTCGACACGCCGGCCGACCCCTATCTGGACACCCTGGTGCGGGTGGTGCGGGAAGTGTTTGCCGTGAAAACCGTGCTGGTCAGCCTGATCGACCACGACCGCCAGTGGTTCAAGGCGCGCCTGGGCCTGGATGCGGCGGAAACGCCGCGCTCCATATCCTTCTGCGGCCACGCCATTCTCGCCGCCCAGCCGTTGATCATCGAAGACACCTTCAGCGACCCGCGTTTTCTCGATAACCCGCTGGTGACGCAAACCCCGCATATCCGCTTCTATGCCGGCCAGCCCCTGTTCGCCGAAGATGGCCAGGCGCTGGGTACCCTGTGCCTGATCGACTCAGTGCCCCGGCAGATGAACGACCAGCAACTGCGCCTGTTTATCGATATGGCGGTGCTGGTGGAGGGTTACCTGAAACTGCGCCGGGTCAGTGAGCAGACCGTACAGCTGCGCGCCGCCCTGAGCCGCGAACAGCGCAAGTCCATGCTCGACCCGCTGACCCAGCTGTGGAACCGCGCCGGGCTCAACCACTTCCTGCCCAAACAGCTGTTGCAGGCCGAGGAACAGGGCCTGCAACTCGGCGTGCTGTTCTGCGACCTCGACCATTTCAAACCGGTCAACGACACCCACGGCCATGCCGCGGGCGATCAGGCCCTGTGGGAAACCGCCCGGCGCATCAGTGCCGCCGTGCGCCCCCAGGATGTGGTGACCCGCAGCGGCGGCGAGGAGTTCGTGGTGTTGCTGCAGGTACACGATCAGCAGGAACTGCTGCGAATTGCCAGCCGCATCCTCAAGGCCGTCAACCAGAAACCGATCACCACCGACGCCGCCCCGCTCAACCTGACCATCAGCATCGGCGCAGCCATGGGCCGCCTCCAGGAACAACCGGAGCACAGCCTGAAGCGCGCCGACCAGGCCCTCTACCAGGCCAAGGACAACGGCCGTAACCGGGTGGAAATGGCCGACTGAACGCGCCCCATTGCTCAACTCAAGGACTCGCCAATGGCCCAAGCCCTCGCCGCCTATATCCATTACCTGTCGATCTTTGTCCTGTTCGCCCTGCTCGCCATCGAGCACGTGCAGTTCAAGCTGCCGCTGGACCTGCAGCGCGCGCGCAGCCTGATCATCACCGACCTGGCCTACGGCATCTTTGCCGGGCTGGTGCTGTTCAGCGGCCTGGCGCGGGTGATCTGGTACGGCAAGGGCCTGGACTACTACCTGGGCAACGGCCTGTTCCACGCCAAGGTCGGCCTGTTTATTCTGGTCGGGCTGATTTCGGCAGGGCCAACCTTTGTCTTTATCAACTGGCGCAATAGCCTCAAGGCCGGCCAGGTCCCCCAGGTCAGTGCGCGCCAGGCCCGCTGGGTGATCATGGCAATCCGGGTGGAACTGTTGCTGCTGCTGGCCATCCCATTGTTAGCGGTGCTGATGGCGCGCGGCCACGGTCTGATCGGCTGACAGCCAAGCAGACCTCAAACCCTGTGGAGGGGAGCGCTTTAGCGGCGAACAACTGTCGCGGCTACGACTGCATGGATGCAGGAGGTAGGTCGAAGCAGGAGCCAGAGTCGAAAGCCCCTCCCACAATCCCCCATACCGCCCCGCTGATTTGCCCGTACGCGCCTGCTCTGCTAGTGTCGCGCCGGTTCCATTTTCCCGATCTGCCCCGAGATATCCGCCATGGCCGCCCGCAAAAAAGCCGCGCTCGACTTCGAGCAATCCCTGACCGATCTGCAGAACCTGGTCGAGCGTCTGGAAAACGGCGAGCTGTCGCTGGAAGACTCGCTGACTGCCTTCGAGCAGGGCGTGCGCCTGACCCGCGACTGCCAGGCCGCCCTGGCCCAGGCCGAACAGAAAGTGCAGATCCTGATGGAGCGCGACGGCGAGCTGGAGGAAGCCCCCTTCGACGCGGATCGTCTGGCATGATCGCGGCCTACCAGGCGCACTGCCAGAGCCGCGTCGACGCTGCCCTGGACAGCCTGTTCGGCCAGGAGCAGCCACAGCTGGCGCGGCTCTACCAGGCCATGCGCTACAGCCTGTTCAACGGCGGCAAGCGGGTCCGCCCACTTCTGGTCTATGCCGCCTGCGAAGCCCTCGGCGGGAATCCCGAGCGGGCCGACGGCGCGGCCTGCGCGGTGGAGCTGATCCACGCCTACTCCCTGGTTCACGATGACCTGCCGGCGATGGACGACGACGACCTGCGCCGCGGCCAGCCGACCACCCACAAGGCCTTCGATGAGGCCTGCGCGATACTCGCCGGCGACGGTCTGCAGACCCTGGCCTTCGAGGTACTGGCCGACGCCCGACGCAACCCGCAGAACACCCAGCTGCGCCTGACCATGGTCAGCACCCTGGCCCGCGCCGCCGGCCCGGCCGGGATGGTCGGTGGTCAGGCCATCGACCTCGGCTCGGTGGGCCGCCAGCTCGACCAGAACGCCCTGGAAATCATGCACCGGCACAAGACCGGCGCATTGATCGAAGCCAGCGTACAGCTCGGTGCCCTGGCCAGCGAACGCGCCGACGAGCATGCCTTGAAAGCCCTGCACAGCTACGCCCGCGCCATCGGCCTGGCCTTCCAGGTGCAGGACGATATCCTCGACGTTGAAAGCGACACCGCCACCCTGGGCAAGACCCAGGGCAAGGACCAGGCCCACGACAAACCCACCTACCCGGCCTTGCTCGGCCTCGACGCTGCCAAGGCCTACGCCCTGGAACTGCGCGACCAGGCCCTGCACGCCCTGCGCCCCTTCGACTCGGCCGCCGAGCCGCTGCGCGAACTGGCCCGTTATATCGTCGAACGGCGCAGCTAGCCGGCGGAATGCCCATCGCGGGCAAGCCCGCTCCTACAGATCACCCACCCTGTAGGAGCGGCGGGGACGCCTAGTCCACGCCCGCGATCGCCCTGCCTCTTATCACCCGCATCAATAGCCCAACCCTTACCCGCTAAGGCTTGGTTTACCTCGCCCACCGAGCGCCTAAGATGGCTGCAGAATAAAAATCTGGAGCCACCATGCCCGTTACGACCGCGCCCTTCGCCGCCCTGCTGATCGCCAACCGTGGCGAAATCGCCATCCGCATCGCTCGCGCCGCCAGTGAGCTGGGTATCCGCTCGGTGGCCATCTACGCCGAGGACGATGCGGCCTCGCTGCATCTGCGCCAGGCTGATAGTGCGGTGGCGCTCAAGGGCCGCGGTGTCGCGGCCTATCTGGATATGGATCAGCTGATCGAGATTGCCCAGGCCCAGGGCTGCGACGCCGTGCATCCGGGCTACGGCTTTCTCGCGGAAAACGCCGAATTCGCGCGGCGCTGCCAGGCCACTGGCCTGTGCTTTGTCGGCCCCAGCGCCGAGGTGCTGCAGCTGTTTGGCGACAAGGCCGCAGCGCGAGAGCTGGCCGAGCGCTGCGACGTGCCGTTGGTGGCGGGGATCAATCGGGCGATCAGCTTGGAACAGGCCCATGGCTTTCTCGCCGAACATGGCGCGGTCATGCTCAAGGCCCTGGCCGGTGGCGGCGGTCGTGGCATGCGCCCGGTATTTAGCGCCGCCGAGCTGGACGAGGCCTTTGCCCGCTGCCAGTCCGAAGCCCGCGCTGCCTTTGGCAACGATGCGTTGTATATCGAGCAGCTGGTGCGCAGCGCTCGGCATATCGAGATCCAGGTACTGGGCGACAGCACGGGCGCGGTGAGCCATCTGTGGGAGCGCGACTGCAGCCTGCAGCGCCGCCAGCAGAAGCTGGTGGAAATCGCACCCAGCCCTGACCTGCCGCCCGCCACCCGCGAACGCATGATAGAGGCCGCGCTCAAGCTGGCCGGCGCGGCGCAGTACCAGGGCCTCGGCACCTTCGAATTTCTGCTGGATGCCGAGCAGCCCGAGCGTTTCTACTTTATGGAGGCCAACCCGCGTATCCAGGTCGAACACACCGTGACCGAACAGGTCACCGGCGTCGATCTGCTGCACACCCAACTCAAGCTCGCCGCAGGCCAGTCGCTGGAACAACTTGGCCGGCTGCAACCACCGGCCTTGAACGGTAGCGCCGTGCAGCTGCGCATCAACCTGGAAAGCATGAGCAGCGATGGCAGCACCCGCCCGGCCGCCGGCACCCTGACTGCTTATCAGCCGCCCAGCGGACCCGGCCTGCGCGTGGATGGCTACGGCTACGCCGGCTACCCTGTCAGCCCTAGCTACGACTCACTGCTGGCCAAGCTGATCGCCCATGCGCCGGACTACCCCAGCGCCCTGCGCCGCGCCTACCGCGGGCTGTGCGAATTCCGTCTGGAAGGCGTCGCCAGCAACCTGCACCTGTTACAGAACCTGCTGCGTCTGCCCCAGGTGGCGAGTTACCAATTGACCACGCGTTTTGTCGAAAGCCAGCTAAGTGAACTCTTGGCAGCGCAAACCCAGGCCCACCCGCATCACTTCTTTGCCGGCGCGCAGGCGGCCAGCCAAAGCGCCGAGCAGATACCGGACGCGCCACCAGGCTGCCTGCCGCTGCTAACTCACAGCACCGGCGTGGTGGTCAGCCTGGAAGTAGCCGAAGGCGATGCGGTGGCCGTCGGCCAGAGCATCGCCGTGCTGGAAGCGATGAAGATGGAGTTTGTAGTCACTGCCAGCCACAGCGGCATCGTCCGCCAACTGGCCGTGCAGGTCGGCAGCGCGCTCAATGAAGGCCAGCCGCTGCTGTTTATCGAACCTGCCGAGGTCAACGCCGCCGCCAGCCAGAGCGAACAGAGCCTGGACCTCGATCATATCCGCGCGGATCTGGCCGAAGTGCTCGAACGCCATGCGCTGACCCGCGACGAGCGCCGCCCCCAGGCCGTGGCCAAGCGGCGCAAGACTGGCCAACGCACCGCTCGCGAGAACCTGGCGGACTTACTGGATGACGACAGCTTTAGCGAATACGGCGCGCTGGCGATTGCCGCGCAACGCCGCCGGCGTTCACTGGAAGAGCTGATCGAACAAAGCCCGGCCGATGGTCTGGTGGCCGGTACCGGCACGGTCAACGCCGAGGCGTTCGGCAGCCAGGCCGCGCGCTGCATGGCCATCGCCTACGACTACACGGTATTCGCCGGCACCCAGGGGGTAATGAACCACAAGAAGACCGACCGCATGCTCGGCCTCGCCGCCCAGTGGCGCTTGCCGCTGGTGCTGTTTGCCGAGGGCGGCGGCGGCCGCCCTGGGGATAGCGATTTCGTCGGCGTGGCCGGGCTGGACTGTCATACCTTTGTCGGCATGGCCAAGCTCTCCGGTCTGGTGCCGCTGGTGGGCGTGGTGTCCGGACGCTGCTTTGCCGGTAACGCCGCCCTGCTCGGCTGCTGCGATGTGATTATCGCCACCGACAACGCCAGCATCGGTATGGCCGGCCCGGCGATGATCGAAGGCGGTGGCCTGGGCAGCTTTACTCCAGAGCAAGTCGGTCCGGTCAGCGTGCAGGGACCGAACGGGGTGATCGATGTGCAGGTGGCCGACGAGGCCGAGGCAGTCCGAGTCGCCAAGCAATACCTGAGCTACTTCCAGGGCGAGCTAAGCGAGTGGGACTGCGCCGATCAGCGCGAGCTGCGCCACCTCATTCCGGAAAACCGTCTGCGCGTCTATGACATCCGCCAGGTCATCGCCACCCTGGCCGACCGCGACTCGGTGCTGGAACTGCGCCGGCAGTTCGCCCCGGGGCTGATCACCGCCTTTATCCGCATCGAAGGTAAGCCATTCGGCCTACTGGCCAATAACCCCGCGCATCTGGGCGGGGCCATCGACGCGGTCGCCGGCGACAAGGCTGCGCGCTTTATGCAGCTGTGCGATGCCTTCGATATCCCGCTGCTGTCGCTGTGCGACACCCCCGGTTTTATGGTCGGCCCCGAGGCGGAAAAACAGGCCACGGTGCGCCATGTCTCGCGCATGTTTGTCGCCGCTGCCAGCCTGACGGTGCCGTTCTTTACCGTGGTGCTGCGCAAGGGCTACGGCCTCGGTGCCCAGGCCATGGCCGCCGGTAGCTTTCATTCGCCGCTGTTTACCATCGCCTGGCCCAGTGCCGAGTTTGGTGCCATGGGCCTGGAAGGCGCGGTACGCCTCGGCTTTGCCAAGGAGCTGGCGGCTCTCGAAGAGCCCACTGCGCGCCAGCAGCTGTTCGACAAGCTGGTGGCCAAGGCTTACCAGAACGGCAAGGGCATCAATATGGCCAGCTTTCTCGAGATCGATGCGGTGATCGACCCCGTGGAAACCCGCGCCTGGCTGCTGCGCGGGCTTAATGCCACGCCAAAGCCGGCAGCGCGTGAAGGCAAAAAGCGCTCAATTGACACCTGGTAATCCGCAGGATGCCGGCCTGACCGAACCATGTTTGGGCAGTTTCCGGCGCTTCGGGTAAACTGCCGCATCTTTTACACCTATAACGATCTGCCTGATGCCGACGACCTTCCACGAGATTCCCCGTGAGCGCCCGCTGACGCCCCTTCTAGACCGTGCCAACACGCCGGACGAGCTGCGCCGCCTGGGCGAAGCCGAGCTGGAAACCCTGGCCGACGAGCTGCGCCAGTACCTGTTGTATACGGTCGGGCAGACCGGTGGGCATTTCGGCGCGGGCCTCGGCGTGATCGAGCTGACCGTGGCCCTGCATTACGTCTTCGACACCCCGGATGACCGTCTGGTGTGGGACGTGGGTCATCAGGCCTACCCGCACAAGATCCTCACCGGCCGCCGCGAGCAGATGGGCAGCCTGCGCCAGAAGGACGGCATCGCCGCTTTCCCGCGTCGTTCGGAAAGCGAGTACGACACCTTTGGCGTCGGCCACTCCAGCACCAGCATCAGCGCCGCCCTGGGCATGGCCATCGCCGCCAAGCTGCAGAACAGCAAGCGCAAGGCCGTGGCCGTGATCGGCGATGGCGCACTGACCGCCGGCATGGCCTTCGAGGCTCTGAATCACGCCAGCGACGTCAACGCCAATATGCTGGTAATCCTCAACGACAACGACATGTCGATCTCCAAGAACGTCGGCGGCCTGTCCAACTACCTGGCCAAGATTCTCTCCAGCCGCACCTACGCCAGCATGCGCGAGGGCAGCAAGAAGATCCTCTCGCGCCTGCCCGGTGCCTGGGAGATCGCGCGCAAGACCGAGGAACACGCCAAGGGCATGCTGGTGCCCGGCACCCTGTTCGAGGAGCTGGGCTGGAACTATATCGGCCCGATCGACGGCCATGACCTGCCGACCCTGCTCGCCACCCTGCGCAATATGCGCGATCTGGAAGGCCCGCAATTCCTCCACGTGGTGACCAAGAAGGGCAAGGGCTTCGCCCCGGCCGAGGTCGACCCCATCGGCTACCACGCGATCACCAAGCTGGAGCCGATCAACGCCCCGGCAGCTGCGAAGAAAGCTTCAGGCCCGAAATACTCCAGCGTATTCGGACAGTGGCTATGCGATATGGCCGCGCAGGACCCACGCCTGGTGGGCATCACCCCGGCGATGAAGGAAGGCTCGGACCTGGTGGCCTTTAGCGAGCGCTACCCCGAGCGCTATCTCGACGTGGCCATCGCCGAGCAGCACGCCGTGACCCTGGCCGCCGGTATGGCCTGCGACGGAGCCAAGCCGGTGGTGGCGATCTACTCCACCTTCCTCCAGCGCGCCTACGACCAGCTGATTCACGACGTGGCCGTGCAGCACCTCGATGTGCTGTTCGCCATCGATCGCGCCGGCCTGGTCGGCGAAGACGGCCCGACCCACGCCGGCAGCTTCGATCTGTCCTACCTGCGCTGCATCCCCGGCATGCTGGTGATGACCCCCAGCGATGAAAACGAACTGCGCCGCATGCTCACCACCGGCCACCTGTTTGATGGCCCGGCGGCGGTACGCTACCCGCGCGGCAGCGGCCCTAACGCGGCCATCGAGCCAGGCCTGGAGCCGCTGGAAATCGGCAAGGGCATCGTCCGCCGCCAGGGCCAGAAAGTGGCTCTACTGGTATTCGGCGTGCAGCTGAGTGAGGCACTCAAGGTCGGCGAAGCACTCGACGCCACAGTGGTCGATATGCGCTTTGTCAAACCACTGGATGAGGCCCTGGTGCGCCAGCTGGCGGCCAGCCACGAACTGCTGGTCACCATCGAAGAGAACAGCGTGATGGGCGGTGCCGGCAGCGCGGTCGGCGAGTTCCTCGCCCGCGAGAATATCCTCAAGCCGCTGCTGCAGCTGGGCCTGCCGGACTACTACGTCGAGCACGCCAAACCGGCGCAGATGCTCGCCGAGTGCGGCCTGGATGCAGCCGGCATCGAAGCGGCAGTGCGCCAACGCCTGGCCGGCCTGATCGGCGACAATCAGTAGCAAGCCAGCCGTCAGCCCGCATTGCTTTACCCTCCGCACCGGCTTAAGGTGCGCGACGTTTTATCTGTCCGAGGTCGCTGCCAAACCAGCAGCGTGAAAAGGGAAGCAGGTGCGCCGCTGTCGACTCGACAGCCGCAAGGCCTGCGCTGCCCCCGCAACGGTAACCGACAGCGCGCAAGCGCAGTCTTTCTCAAATACCACTGGGTGCGCCTGGGAAGGTGGGAAAGGCAGTCGGCAGCCCGGAGACCTGCCTCGGCGTGAAGTGACTGGTGTTGCGGAGGGCATCACCGTCAAGCGCTGGCTATCGCCTCCTTGCCCGGTGCTTGTCCCTGCCCTCCTCGAAAGTTTTTCTGTCTTTTGAGGATTCTTCAATGAAATTGTCCCGTCTTGCTCTGGCTGTGGCGCTGGTCCCCGGCATCGCCCTGGCCAGCGCCGAACAAACTGCCGACGAACTGCCGCCACTGGTGATTACCCGGGCCACCCCGATCCAGCAACCGGCCCCTGCCAGCGTCAAGGTCATAGATCGCAAGCAGATCGAGGCCAGTGCGGCCAGCTCGTTGATCGACGTGTTGCGTGGCCAGGCCGGTGTCCAGGTGCGCGACAGTATCGGCGACGGCAGCCGCGCCACCTTCAGCCTGCGCGGCTTTGGCGAGAACGCGGTGAACAACACGCTGATTCTGGTCGACGGCCGCCGGCTCAACCAGCCCAGCCAGGCGGGGGCCGATCTCAACAGCGTGCCGCTGGCCAATATCGAACGCATCGAGATCATCCGCGGAGCCGGCACCGTGCTGTATGGCGACCAGGCGGTGGGCGGCGTTATCAATATTGTCACCCGCACCCCCAGCAGCAATGGCGGTTATCTCGAAGCCACTCGCGGCAGCCATGACCTGGAGGCCTTTCGCGGGCATATCTACCAGCAACTCGGTGGTGGATTTTCGACCTACCTGAGCGGCGAAACGCGTACCGCCGACAACTACCGCGACCATAACAACGCCAACTACAGCAACGCCTTCGCCCGCCTGCGTTATGACCACGCCAGCGGCCACGCCCTGTACGAATACCAGACGGTGGATGACGAACTGCTGCTGCCCGGTTCTATCCCCCTGGCCCTGCGTCGTGCCGACCGCAAACAAAGCAGCTCAAGCGACTGGAGCGACAGCAAGACCCAGGTGCATCGCCTTGCCGTCGAACAGCGCCTGAATGATGTCTGGAGCGGCAATTTCGATTACAGCCATAGCGACCAGGATGGCGTGGGCAGCTTCTTTGCCAGCGGTTTCGACCAGGACACCCGTAGCGAAACCCTCAGCCCGCGCCTCACCGCACGCTTCGACAATGCCCTGGGAAATGCCGAATGGCTGCTCGGGCACGACCATATCACCAGCGATTACCAGGCCTCCTGGGGCACCGACTTCCGCCAGACCCTGCGCGACTGGTACAGCCAGTACAGCCAGAGCCTGGGCAGCGACCTGACCCTGACCCTGGGCTACCGCGCCAGCGAAGCGGAAGACCGCAACAAGAGTGCTGGCAAGACCCATACCGACCGGGAAGAAAGCAGCAGCATCGGCCTGAGCTGGCAGGCCAACCAGCAGACCCGGCTGTTTATCAAGCGCGAGGACGTGCTGCGCTGGGCCAACGTGGATGACAACGGCTTCGTCTTACCCGGCGTCGAGTTCCTCAAGCCGCAGACCGGCGTGTCCTGGGAAAGCGGTATCGAATGGCAGGACAGCGTGCAGCGCTACCAGGCCACTCTCTACCGCCTCGACCTCAAGGATGAGCTGATGTACGACTCAGCTATCCCCAATCCCATGCCATGGGACGCCAATGCCCAGGGGGCCAATATCAATCTGGACAAGACCCGTCGCGACGGTTTACTGCTGGAAGCCGAGCGCCAGCTGAGCCCGCGCCTGAGCATCGGCGGCCAGTACAGCTTTACCGATGCCAAGTACCGCGCAGGCAGCTTCCAGGGCCAGCAGGTACCCTGGGTCTCGCGCCACAGCGCCAGCACCCACCTGAGCTACCTGATTGTGCCGGGGCTGAAGGGTTATCTCGAGGCCGCGCACACCGGCAGCCGCTATTACTCGGGGGACGATGCCAATGTTCAGACCAAGGCTGGCGGCTACACCCTGTTGAACGCGGCCCTGAGTTACGACTACCAGCAGTTCAGCAGCAAGCTGCGCCTCAATAACCTCACCGGCAAACGTTACGACGCCTTTGCCAGCAGTCCAAGCCGCTACCCGGCCGCGGAAGAACAGGTGCAGCTCAGCGTCGGTTACCGCTTCTAAACCGCAACGCCCGGCCCCGCCCTGATAGTTGTAGGGCGGGTGCAACCCGCCATACGGCGCGCGCGATCAGCGCGCGATCAGCGCGCCTCAGCCAGCTGCTCACAAAGCTGCTGCAGCGCCCCCAGCATCTGAAAGCTCGGCCGTTCCAGGCCGGCATCGGGTACCAGCCACAGCTGTTCGCGGGCCACCGCGGCCACCCCCGGCCAGCTGCGCCAGGCATCCAGCTGCCCCTGCACACCGGCCAGAATCACCGCGGGGTTGGCTTGCAGCACCGCCTCCACGCTGACCTGCGGCGCAGGCAAGGCAAGCTCGGCAAAGATATTCTCGGCCCCGCAGATACTCAGGGCGTCGCTGATGATCTGCTGGCCGCCGATGGTATACAGCGGCACATCCCAGATCTGATAGAACAGGCGCAACGGCGTTTCACGCTGATAGCGCTGACGCAACTCGGCCAGGCCCGCATTGAATTTTCGCTGTAACTGCCGACCTTGTTCGGCGCGACCAATACGCGTGCCGATTTCGACGAAATTTTCCGCCAGGTCGGCCAGCTTGCGCGGCTCGACGATCAGCAGGGGAATGCCCAGGTGCTGCAATTGCTGGCGCTGGGCGCTGCCGATGCTGTCCGGCCAGAGCAGCACCAGATCGGGCTGCAGCTGAAGCAGGCTTTCCAGCTCAAGCTGGCCATAGCGCCCCACCGAGGGCAGCCGCGCCAGCGCTGCCGGGCGCTCGCCGCCATCGAGCAGGCCAACCAGCAAATCGCCCGCGTCCAGCTCCAGCATGATTTCGGTCAGGGACGGTGCCAGGCTGACCACCCGCTCGACCGCCGCTGCCGGCCAGGCCAGCAACAGCATCAGGCAGAGAGTGGTAGTGCGCATCAGCCGAGCTGGCGAGGTATGCGGTAGAGATACAGCAGGACGATGCTGGACAGTGCCAGCAGGATCAGGGGAATCGCCTCCAGCCCGGCAAACACCGCAAATGCGGCGATCCAGGCCGGCAGGCCGGCACCGAGGAAGGCGATACGGCGCACGCGCGCCAGCTCAAGCCAGGCATCGTGTTCGGCTGGGGTATCGAGGGCTTTTTCAGTGGCCACCAGGGCGCGCTTGTAGGCGCTGAACAGCGGCAGGCTGATAAACATCGAGGCGACCCCGGCAATAAACAGCGGCATGGTCAGCACGCTGGTTTGCTGGCCCGCGCCGAACAGCAGGTTGAGCACAAACAGCGGCAGCAGGGTCAGCGCCAGCTGCCGCCACCAGGCCAGCGCCAGACGGCTGCGCACTTCGCTGCGGGTCACAGGCTCTCCTCGACCTCGCCCTGGTGCAGGCTGCCGAGCATATGCCCGAGCTTGCCGGCCTTGGTCGCGAGGTACTTCTTGTTGTGCGGGTTGTGGTCGATCTGCAGCGGCACCCGGGTCGCCACATTGATGCCCATATCGCCCAGCGCTTTGACCTTGCGCGGGTTATTGGTCATCAGCTTGAGTGCCTTGATATGCAAGTGCTCGAGCATCGGCAGGCAGATCGCGTACTCACGCTGATCGGCCCCGAAGCCCAGACGCTCGTTGGCCTCGACGGTATCGGCACCGCCATCCTGCAGCTCGTACGCGCGGATCTTGTTGAGCAGGCCGATGCCGCGGCCTTCCTGACGCAGGTAAAGCAATACGCCGCGGCCTTCGCTGGCAATCGCGCGCAGCGCCGCTTCGAGCTGAAAGCCGCAATCGCAGCGCAGGCTGAACAGCGCGTCGCCGGTCAGGCATTCGGAATGCAGGCGGCCCAGCACCGGCTCGCCATCGGCCACATCGCCATAGGTCAGGGCGACGTGTTCCTTGCCGGAGGCCGTTTCGAGAAAGCCATGCATGGTAAACACGCCAAAGGGCGTAGGCAGCTGGGAGGCGGCGACGAATACGACGGGCACCGGATGCTCCTAAGAAGAGAAATGAACGATAAATTCAGGCGGGCATTGTAACAGCAGGCCCCGCCAGCGGGTCAGCCTGAATTACCGATGATAAGGATCGAACCAGCGCCCGCCCCTGTCCAGCTAGCGGCTGGCGCGTCGCGCCGGTTAATACTTGGATTCCAGCACCAGCATGTCCTGCTCGACGCGCCAGCCAATCCGCCCGAGAAAGCTCATGCCGAGCAGGGCTTCGGTGGGCGAGCCGCCCTCCAGTATCACGGCGTCGACGCCCAGCACCTCCAGCTCGCCGACCTTGACCCGATCGAGATTGACCTGCCAGCCACGCACCGTACCACTGGCCGTACTGACCTGCAGCGGCCTGCCGTTGACCCGGTAATCGATACCCAGGCGACGGGCATGACCATCATTGAGGGCTATCGAGGTCGCCCCGGTATCGACCAGAAACTGCACGGACTGGCCATTCACCGAGCCGGCGACCCAGTAGTGCCCGCCGATGCCCTTGGCGATGCTGAACTGCTTCTTCACCGGCGCGGCAAAGCCTTCGCTGTACTCGCGGCTCAGACCATAGCTGCGCTCCACGCCATCGACGCGCAGCACCGCGCCACGGCTATCGGCACTGACCACCACCACTCCACCGGGGCCGGTCTGGCCGACCTTGACCAGCTTGCGCTGGCCATCGACATTCAACACCGCAGCTCCCGGAAAAAGCCCTACAACCCGCACCTGGGGAGCGGCCCAGACGCAACTGGCGGCCAACAGCAACCAGCCCAGAATGAAACACTTGATACCCTGCATACGGCTTCTCGTGGCGGTTAATCGAAGGGATAAGGCTGCTGCCAGCGCACAAAGACCTCACGCAGGCGATCCTCTTCCAGCAGCAGTTCCATGCGCCGGTCGTAGAGTTCGGCCAGCGCCCGGCCCCGCGGATTATCGGCAAAACCCAGATACAGCGGCAGCGCGGTCAGGATGGTCGAGCGGTAACGCTCCGGAGCACTGGTGGTGGCCAGCAGATCCTCGACCTCGGTCAGCGCATCGATATAGAAATCGGCATGGCCAAGGTCGAGCATGCCCAGAATACCGCTACGGCGCTGCACTTCGCGGTACTGGTGCAAGTTTGGCAGATAGCGCTGGTACTCATAACCGCGGATCCACACCAGGCGGAACTCGCCAAGGCTGGCCAGGCTGGGCAGCGGCTGCTCCGTCAGACCGAGGGCGGCAATCCGATCGGCATCGTAGGGAAGGCGCGGGTAGAACACCCCGTCGTCGACTTCGTTGAGGTAAGAACCGACCCAGGCATCCGCTTCGCCGCGCTGCACCAGACCGATGGAACGGGTGTAGGGCACGCTCTGGATCTGCAGCGCCACCCCGGCTGGCTCGAATACCAGACGCATGATGTCCCAGGCCAGGCCCGAACCGTCGGCATGGGTGTGGCCCTCCCACACTTCGCTGGCAATGCGCACCTGTTCCGGCATGGGGGCATTGGCCTGCACGGCGCAACAGGCCAGTAACGCGACGAGCAAGATCCAGCATCTGCGACCCATGCGCCACCTCTTAATGATCAGCCCAACCGATGATCAACCCAACAATGCGGCCGACACGCCATTGGCCCAGCCCCAGACACACAACTGCAGGGCCATCCAGGCGAACACGCCGGCCAGCACGTCATCGAGCATGATGCCGACACCGCCATGCACGTGCCGGTCGATCCAGCGGATCGGCCAGGGTTTGAGGATGTCGAACACGCGGAACAATAGAAAGCCTAGCAGCAGCCAGCCCCAACCGTCCGGCACCAGCCAGAGGGTGATCCACATGCCGACCATTTCGTCCCAGACGATGCCTTCGTGGTCGTGCACCCGCAGGTCGTCGGCCACCTTGCCGCACAGCCAGAAGCCGAACAGCATGGTGATGCCGAGCATCAGCCAGTAGCCCCAGTCCGGCAGCATCTGAAACAGCGGAATAAACGGCAGCGCCACCAGCGAACCCCAGGTACCCGGGGCTTTCGGCAAGGTGCCGGAGCCAAAGCCGAAGGCCAGGAAATGCCAGGGGTTGCGCCAGACCGAAGGCGGCACGAACTCGGCGGGGACTTGCTTGGGATGATCAGTCACTGGCACTTCCAAAATGT
>CAZOEC010000078.1:0-23282 GCA_964578635.1 uncultured Pseudomonas sp. | reverse complement strand
TCGATCCACCAGTCCATGATGGCCGGGGAAAACAGGTAGATCCCCACCACCAGGATCAGCACCAATCGGTAGATATACATGCTGCATCTCGTCTCGGAAGTGCGCCGATGGTAACGGATGCGCGCGCCTCTGCGTAGGCGGCCGATGGTTTGGTGGCAGGCCGTGGCTTGGTATTTCGTGTTTAGTTGGTACTATGGTTCCACTTTAATAAGAAGAAAGCGGAGAACCCCATGCGCCTTGCCCCGTTTGCAGCCCTTGTTTTGCCGCTGCTGCTCGCTGCCTGCAGCGAAGAGCCGGCCCCGCTGGCCGACCTGGACTTCCAGAAAGCGCTGCAGACCCAGCTGATCAAGGCCAAGCCCGGCAGCCTGATCGAAATTCCGGCTGGCACCTACCAGCTCGACCGCAGCCTGAGCCTGAAAGTCAGCGGTGTGACCATCAGGGGCGCGGGCATGGACCAGACCATCTTGAGCTTCAAGGGGCAGAAGTCCGGTGCCGAAGGTCTGCTGGTGGATGCCTCGGATTTCACCATTGAAGATATCGCCTTGGAGGACAGCAAGGGCGATGCGCTCAAGGTGGTAGGCGGCAAGAACATCATTATCCGCCGCGTGCGCACCGAATGGACCAACGGCCCGGCTACCGAGAACGGCGCGTATGGCATCTACCCGGTGCAGACCGAAAACACCCTGATCGATGGCGTGGTAGCTATCGGTGCCTCGGACGCCGGCATCTATGTCGGCCAGTCGCGCAATGTGGTGGTGCGCAACAGTCGCGCCGAGCGCAACGTCGCCGGTATCGAAATCGAAAACACCGTGGATGCGGACGTCTACGACAACGTGGCCACCGGCAATACCGGCGGCATCCTGGTGTTCAATATGCCCAACCTGCCGCAGGCCGGGCGGGTGACGCGGGTGTTCCGCAACAAGATCGAAGGCAACAACCACAAGAACTTCGGCCACAAGGGCACACCGGTGGCCAGCGTGCCGGCCGGCTCTGGGGTGGTGATCAACTCCAATGATGATGTCGAGGTGTTCGACAACGATATCGGCGAGCACAAGACCGCCAATATCATTATCAGCAGCTACTTCAGCACCGGTTACAGCGACCTCTCCACCGCCGAGAACTTCGACCCCTATCCAGAAGGCATCCATATCCACGGCAACCGTTTCGGCCCAGGTGGCGACAGCCCGGACCATCTGGAGCTGAAGGCGCTTAAGGTCAGTCAGTTCGGCTTGAATGGTCGGCTGCCGGATATTCTCTGGGATGGTTACGTCAACCAGGGCATTCTGGTCGACGGCAAGCTGCCGGCTGATCGGGCGATCTGCATCAATAACGGCTCTGCCTCGATGATCAACGTCGACGGGCCGAACAACTTCAAGAACATCAGCACCGACATGACCAATTACCGTTGCAGCTTGCCCGCGCTGCCAGCGGTCAAACTCGCCTCGGCCGAAGCTGGCCAGGGGGCCTGATGCGCAGGCTGCTGCTGGGCGTGCTGTTGCTTCTGGCTGGCTGTGAGCAGCAACCGGCCCCGCTGTACCTGCCGCAAGGTGATAACTACCCGGAAACACTCAGCGAGTGGGGCCTGCTGCAACGCGCCGACGGCTTTATCGCACCAATTGCCGAGGCGCTGCCCTATGACCTGAACACCCCGCTGTTTACCGACTACGCGCACAAGCTGCGCAGCGTGTGGATGCCGGCGGGTACGGCGGCGAATTATGCCGATGCGCACTTCGACTACCCGGTTGGCACGGTGCTGAGCAAGACCTTCTATTACTCCAAGGATGCCCAGGGCCGTCTGCTGCTTAATGAGCAGGATGACCGCGATCCGCAGCGCGGGCTGGAGCTGGCGCGGGTGCAGTTGATCGAGACACGCATTCTGCTCAAGCAGCAGGATGGCTGGGTGGCGTTGCCCTATGTGTGGGATAAGCAGCAACAGGAGGCGCATCTGCAGTGGGCCGGCGACAGTCGCGAGCTAAGCCTGCTGGATGCCGAGGGCAAGACTCAACCAGTGGCCTATCAGGTGCCGGACGCCAACCAGTGTGCCGGCTGCCATGAGGAAACCGCTGGGCAGGGTAACAACCCACTGGGCCCCAAGGCGCGGCATCTGAACAAGGACTTCGTCTACGCCGATGGCACGCGTAACCAGTTGCAGCACTGGCAGCAGCAGGGACGTCTACAAGGCGTGCCGGCCGAGTTGCAGGGCGTGCCGCAGAACGCCCTATGGCCGACCCCGCGTCCGGACGAAAGCCTGGAACAGCAGGCGCGCAGTTATCTGGATGCCAATTGCAGCCACTGCCATAACCCCAAGGGCCCAGGGCGTACCTCCGGTCTGTATCTGGATCCGCCCACGCCCCTGGGCATCAGCTATGGCCTGTGCAAGCAGCCTGTCGCTGCCGGTAAAGGCTCGGGCGATCGGCTGGTGGATATTCACCCCGGCCAGCCGGATAAGTCGGTGCTGCTGTTTCGAATGGAGAGCGTGGATCCGAGCATTATGATGCCGGAGCTGGGCCGTTCCACCGTGCATGCCGAAGGCGTCGAGCTGCTGCGGCGCTGGGTGGCCAGCCTGCAAGGGGATTGCTGAGAGCCTGTTCAAAGTCTGCTGCGCGTCGGCCCTGCGGCGTTAAAAACAGGCTCGGAATGCTCATGTACAACTCGTACACTCCGCTTCCTCGCCTGTTTTTGCCTTGCATGGCTCTAGCTCGCGAGCCTTTGAGCAGGCTCTAAAGCCACGACCTGTTTTCGTGCGCCGCGGCAGGCATGGGGCATGCCTGGCCCCGTTATGGTGCGCCTGCGTGGCGCAGGGGCGCGGCAGGCCCCGCAGCACCTGGCCTGAGCCACTGGCATAAGTCTTGCGCTGAAGGGCTTATCGCCCAGGCTTGCAGGAGGCCCACTGTGTCGATCCATATCGCCTTGCACCATGTCAGCCACTATCGCTACGACCGCGCGGTCAACCTTGGTCCGCAGGTCGTGCGCCTGCGCCCTGCACCGCACAGCCGTACCCGGGTTCTCTCCTACGCCTTGAAGGTCGAACCGGGCGAGCACTTTATCAACTGGCAGCAGGACCCCCAGGGCAACTACCTGGCGCGTCTGGTGTTCCCGGAGAAGACCCGCGAGCTGAAGATCGAGGTCGATCTGGTCGCCGAAATGGCGGTATTCAACCCCTTCGATTTCTTCCTCGAACCCTACGCCGAGAAAATCCCCTTCGCCTACACCGAAGGTGAGCAAACCGAACTTGCGCCTTATCTGCTCAAGCTGCCGGCCGGTAAGCTGCTTGCCAAGTACCTGGCCAGCATCGAGCGCACGCCACTGCCCAGCGTGGACTTTCTGGTGGCGCTGAATCAGCGCCTGTCCACCGATATCAGCTACCTGATCCGCCTGGAGCCGGGGGTGCAGACCCCGGAAGAAAGCCTGGAGAAAGGCTCCGGCTCCTGCCGCGATTCGGCCTGGCTGCTGGTGCAGCTGTTCCGCCACCTGGGCCTGGCGGCGCGCTTTGTCTCCGGTTACCTGATTCAGCTGAAAGCCGATGTGAAATCTCTCGACGGCCCGTCCGGCACCGAGGTGGATTTCACCGACCTACATGCCTGGTGCGAGGTCTATCTGCCCGGTGCTGGCTGGATCGGCCTGGACCCCACCAGCGGCCTGTTCGCCGGTGAAGGCCATATCCCGCTGGCCTGCAGCCCCGAGCCGTCTTCGGCCGCGCCGATCAGCGGCGGCGTGGATGAGAGCGAGTGCGAGTTCAGCCACGAAATGTGGGTCGAGCGTATCTGGGAAGCGCCGCGGGTGACCAAGCCCTACAGCGACAGCCAGTGGCAGGCGATTGTCGCCCTCGGGCAGAAGATCGACGAGGACCTGCAGGAACAGGATGTGCGTCTGACCATGGGCGGCGAGCCGACCTTTGTCGCCCTCGATTACCCCGACGATGCGGAATGGAACACCGCGGCCCTGGGGCCGAACAAGCGCCGTCTGGCCACCGATCTGTTTCACCGCCTGCGCGAACACTACGCGCCGAGCGCGCTGGTACATTTCGGCCAGGGCAAGTGGTACCCCGGCGAGCAGCTGCCGCGCTGGTCGCTGAATGCTTACTGGCGCCGCGATGGCGAGCCGCTGTGGCACAACCCGGCGCTGTATGCCGACGAGCAGCAGGACTACGGCGTCGACGCGGCCAAGGCCGCCGACTTTCTTCGTCTGCTGGCCGAGCGCCTGGGAGTGGATAGCCAATACTGCGTGCCGGCCTATGAGGACCGCTTCTATTACCTGTGGCGCGAACGCAAGCTGCCGATCAACGTCACCGCCGAAGACCCGCGCCTGGCCGACCCACTTGAGCGCGAGCGCCTGCGCAAGGTGTTCGAGCAGGGCCTGGACAAGGTGGTCGGGCATATCCTGCCGCTGGCCCGGCATGCCAAGCAGCTGGGTTGGCAGAGCGGCAGCTGGTTCTTGCGTGACCAGCATTGCCGGCTGATACCGGGCGATTCGGCGATGGGCTACCGGCTGCCGCTGGACTCGCAGCCCTGGGTCAGTGAAGCCGATTACCCCTACGTGACCCCGGAAGACCCCAGCCAGGTGTTCGCCCCGCTGCCAGCTGCGGCGCAGATCAAACCGCAGCTGCGCGGCGTCTGGCCGGGCAGCCAGAACGGCGCGGGCAAGCGTCCGCTGCTCGGCCAGTCGGCCGCCGCTGTGGTGCGCACCGCGCTGTGCGCCGAGCCGCGCGACGGCAAGCTCTACCTGTTTATGCCGCCGCTGGTGCGTCTGGAGGATTACCTGGAGCTGGTGGCCGCCATCGAAGCCACCGCCGCCGAGCTGAAATGCCCGGTGTTACTGGAAGGTTACGAGCCGCCGCTGGACCCGCGCCTGCAGTTCTTCCGGGTGACCCCGGACCCCGGCGTGATCGAGGTCAATATCCACCCGGCCGCCAGTTGGGATGAACTGGTCGAGCGCACCGAGTTTCTCTATGAGCAGGCCCGTGAGTGCCGCCTCTCCAGCGAGAAATTTATGATTGACGGCCGCCACACCGGCACCGGCGGCGGTAACCACTTCGTCCTCGGCGGCGCGACGCCGGCGGACTCACCGTTTCTGCGCCGGCCGGACCTGCTGCGCAGCCTGATCAGCTACTGGCATAACCACCCGTCGTTGTCCTACCTGTTCAGCGGTCTGTTTATCGGCCCGACTTCCCAGGCACCGCGTATCGATGAGGCGCGTAACGATGCGCTGTACGAGCTGGAAATCGCCTTCGCGCAGATGCCCGAAGTGGGCCGCGACTGTCAGCCCTGGCTGGTCGACCGCCTGCTGCGCAACCTGCTGGTGGACGTGACGGGTAACACCCATCGCTCCGAGTTCTGTATCGACAAGTTGTACTCGCCGGACTCCGCTTCCGGGCGTCTCGGTCTGTTGGAGCTGCGCGCCTTTGAGATGCCGCCCCATGCGCAGATGAGCCTGGCCCAGCAACTGTTGATTCGCGCGCTGATCGCGCGCTTCTGGCGCGAACCCTACAAACCGGCGCGGCTGGTGCGCTGGGGCACCGAACTGCATGATCGCTATCTGCTGCCGCACTTTATCGAGCAGGATTTTGCCGACGTGCTGCAGGAGCTGGACGGCTGCGGCTATCGCCTGCACAGCGAGTGGTTTGCTCCGCACTTCGAGTTCCGTTTTCCCAAATCCGGCGACTTCAACGTCAAGGGCATCGAGCTGGAACTGCGTCAGGCCCTGGAGCCCTGGCATGTACTGGGCGAAGAGGGCGGGGGCGGCGGTACGGTGCGTTATGTCGATTCCTCGCTGGAGCGTATGCAGGTCAAACTCAGCGGCCTGCCGAGTGACCGCTATGTGCTGACCTGCAACGGCGTGCCCGTGCCGCTGCGGCCTACGGGCAAGGTCGGCGAATTTGTTGGCGGCGTGCGTTTTCGCGCCTGGCAGCCGGCGAACTGCCTGCACCCGACCATTGAAGTCCATGCGCCGCTGGTCTTCGACCTGGTAGATAGCTGGATGAGCCGCTCCCTGGGCGGTTGCCAGTATCATGTCGCCCATCCCGGTGGGCGCAATTACGACAGCCTGCCGGTAAACGCCTACGAGGCCGAGAGTCGGCGTCTGGCGCGCTTCTTCCGTCTGGGCCACAGCCCAGGCAAGCGCCCGGCACTGGCTCCGATCAATAATAATGAAATGCCCATGACCCTGGATCTGCGCCTGACCTAGCCTGGGTCGATTGCAGGAGCCGGCGAGTTGGCTCCTGCATCTGCGCAACACCAGAACCTTTTATCGAGCCTGCCATGCCCGACCTGCTTGCCGACTACCCCCTGACGTCCGGGGCTTATCACGAACTGCTCGACGCCGAGGGGCAGGTGCGTCCGCACTGGCGGCTGCTGCTGGAGCGTCTGCAGCGCAGCAGCCCGGCGCAGTTGGCTCAGCGCCAGGCCTTGCTGGCGCGGCAGATCCAGGAAAACGGCGTGACCTACAACGTCTACGCCGACCCCGACGGTGCCGACCGCCCCTGGGAGCTGGACCTGCTACCCAATCTGATTCCGGCCGAAGAATGGCAGCAGATCGCCGCCGGCGTGGCCCAGCGTGCCGGTTTACTCAATGCCGTGCTGGCCGACCTGTATGGCCCGCAGCAGCTGTTAGCCGAGGGCCTGTTGCCGGCCGAACTGGTGTTTGGCCACAACAATTACCTGTGGCCCTGTCAGGGCGTGCAGACGCCCGGCGGCACCTGGCTGCATCTGTATGCGGTGGACCTGGCCCGCGCCCCGGATGGCCGCTGGTGGGTCACCGCCGACCGCACCCAGGCACCCTCCGGCGCGGGCTATGCCCTGGAAAATCGGCAGATCGTCTCTCGCGCCTTTCCCGAGCTGTATCGTGACCTGCGCGTGCAATACCTGGCCGGTTTCTTCCGCACCCTGCAGGACACCCTGGCGCGCCAGGCCCCGGCCGGCGGCGAGACGCCGCTGGTGGTGCTGCTCACTCCGGGCCGCTTTAACGAGAGCTATTTCGAACACCTGTATCTGGCGCGCCAGCTCGGTTACCCGCTGGTGGAAGGCAGCGACCTGACCGTGCGCGACGCCAAGGTCTACCTCAAGACCCTGGCCGGCCTGCGCCCGGTGCATGCGGTGCTGCGCCGCCTGGATGACGACTTCTGCGACCCGCTGGAGCTGCGCACCGACTCGGCCCTCGGCGTGCCCGGCCTGCTCGAGGCGGTGCGCCAGGGCAATGTGCTGGTGGCCAATGCCCTCGGCAGCGGCGTGCTGGAGTCCCCAGGCCTGCCGGGCTTTCTCCCGGCCATTGCGGAAAAGCTATTGGGCGAGGAACTGCTGCTGCCGAGCATCGCCAGTTGGTGGTGCGGCGAGCCGCCGGTGTTGGACGAGGCCCTGGACAAGCTCGACGAACTGCTGGTGCGCGCCAGCTTTCCCTCGCAGAGCTTCACCCCGGTATTTGGCCGCGAGCTGGACGACGCACAGCGCGCCGCCCTGGCCGAACGGCTTAAGGCGCGGCCCTACGCCTATGTCGCCCAGGCCCTGGCGCAACTGTCCCAGGCACCGGTCTGGCAGCCCGAAGCAGGTCAGCTGGCCCCACGCGCCATTGGCATGCGGGTATTTGCCGTGGCCAGCGCCGACGGCGGCTACCGAGTGATGCCCGGCGGTCTGACCCGGGTGGCCGGCGAGGCCGATGCCGAAGTGGTGTCGATGCAGCGCGGCGGCGCGAGTAAGGACACCTGGGTGCTCGGCGAGCGCCATGGCGGCGGCGAGCCCTGGCAATGGCTGCGCCCGCTGGGGGTGGCCGACCTGGTGCGCAGCGACCCTTATCTGCCCTCGCGGGTGGTGGAGAACCTGTTCTGGTTCGGCCGCTACAGCGAGCGCTGCGAAGACAATGCGCGGCTGCTGCGCATCATGCTGGCGCGCTATGTCGATGACGACGATGACCCCCAGGCGCTGCAGACCGCGCTGGAACTGGGCGAGAGCCTGGGCCTGCTACCGGATGCCGACAGCGACGAACTGCAGCAGCGCCTGCTCGAAGCGCTGCTCGGCGAAGACTGGCCGGACAGCTTGCGCGCCAACCTGCAGCGCTTGCAGTGGGTGGCCGGCAGCGTGCGCGGCAAACTGTCCCAGGCCAACTGGCAGGCCCTGCTCGAATTGCAGCGCGAAGCCCAGAACCTCAACGCCGAACAGGCCGATTTCGGCGAGCTGCTGGACTTTCTCGAGCGCCTGCTGATGTCGCTGGCGGCGCTGTCGGGTTTTGCCCTGGACGATATGACCCGCGACGACGGCTGGCGCTTTCTGATGATTGGCCGCTGCATCGAGCGCCTGCAGTTTCTCTGCGACAGCCTGGCGAATTTCCTCCGCAGCAGCGCCGCTAATGATCAATCCGCGCTGGAGTGGCTGCTGGAGCTGGGCAACAGCAGCATCACCTACCGCACCCGCTACCTGGCCTCGGCGCAGCTGATCCCGGTGCTCGACCTGTTGCTGCTGGACGAACAGAACCCCCATGCCGTGCTGTTCCAGATTCGCACCCTGCTGCGCTCCCTGGAGCGGCTGGGCGAACGCTTCGAGCTGCCGGCCGAGCGCCGCCTGCAGCATCTGCAGGGGCAGATGGCGCGCTTTAGTCTGGCCAGCCTGGAGAACCCGCTGTTCGGCGCGGCCAGTGTGCAGGAGGTGCTGGAGGGCCTGGCGGACCTGCTGACGAGCATCAGCGCGGCTGCGGCCGACGTTTCCGACCGGCTCGGTCTGCGCTTCTTTGTGCATGTCGACGCCAGCCAGCGGACCCAATCCTCATGAGCAGCGCCCGCTATCAGATTCTTCACGACACCCATTACCGCTACGCCAGCCCGGTATCCCTGGCCCAGCAGCTGGCCCATCTGTGGCCACGGGCCTGCCCCTGGCAGCGCAATCACGCGCAGCAGCTGCTGGTCAGCCCGCAGCCCTGCCAGCGCCTGGACGGTTTGGATGTGTTCGGCAACCCGCTGACCCGCCTGGTGTTCGAGCGGCCGCATAACGAACTCAAGGTCAGTGCGCGGCTGAAAGTCGAGGTGCTGGCGCGCCCGGCGCTGGACCTGCAGGCGTCGCCGGCCTGGGAACAGGCCCGTGCGGCCCTTAGCTACAGCGGCCAAGCCATGAGCGCGGACCTGCTGCAGGCGGCGCGCTTTCGCTTCGAGTCGCCCTATGTGCGCCTCAAGCAGGCCTTCGTCGACTACGCCGCGGAGTGTTTCAGCCCAGGCCGGCCGCTGCTGGCGGCGGTGGATGGGCTGATGCAGAAGATCTTTGCCGAGTTCAGCTTCGATGCCGCCGCCACCCAGGTGGCCACGCCGCTGCTGCAGGTGCTGGAAGAGCGCCGCGGTGTGTGCCAGGACTTCGCCCACCTGATGCTCGCCTGTCTGCGTTCGATGGGCCTGTCGGCGCGCTATGTCAGCGGCTACCTGCTGACCCAGCCACCGCCTGGGCAGCCGCGGCTGATCGGTGCCGATGCCTCCCACGCCTGGGTCTCGGTGTTCTGCCCGCAGCAGGGCTGGGTGGATTTCGACCCGACCAACAATATCCGCCCGGCGCTGGAACACATCACCCTGGCCTGGGGCCGCGACTTTGCCGATGTCTCACCGCTGCGTGGGGTGATTCTCGGCGGCGGCAGCCATGACCCCGAGGTGCAGGTCACGGTGCTGCCTCTGGCGGACCGCTAAACCGTAGGGTGCGCCGTGCGCACCAGCGTCTCGCGGTTTGCGGCGCACTAGCCCTTGATCGCTTTCCAGGCCCGTGTTGCCAGGCTGACCAGCAGCAGGGCCACGGCCCCGGCGATGATTCCGGCGATGGCATTGAGCAGGGTCGGCAGCAAGGCCGCGAGCAGGCCACTGCTGGCCGCCACGCTCTGCGCCAGCTGGTCGATCCATTCCTGGGCGGCATGTACGCCGTGGGTAAGGATGCCGCCGCCGACCATAAACATCGCCGCGGTGCCGAGAATCGACAGGCCCTTCATCATGTAGGGCGCGGTAAACAGGATGCCGCGGCCAAAGCTGCGTTGCAGGCGGCCGCCCAGGCCTTCACCGCCGCGCTGGCTGAGGTACAGGCCGGCGTCATCCAGCTTGACGATACCCGCCACCAGGCCATAGACCCCGACCGTCATCAGCAGGGCGATGCCCGAGAGCACCGCGACCTGCTTGCCGAAACTGGCCAGTGCCACGGTGCCGAGGGTGATGGCGATGATTTCCGCCGAGAGAATAAAGTCGGTGCGGATCGCGCCTTTGATCTTGTCCTTCTCGAACGCCAGCAGATCCACCTCGGGGTCGGCCACGGCGTGCAGCAACTCCTTGTGCTGTGCCTGCTCCTCGGCCTTGCTGTGGAGGAACTTGTGCGCCAGCTTCTCGAAGCCCTCGTAGCAGAGGAAGGCCCCGCCAAACATCAGCAGTGGCGTTACCGCCCAGGGCGCGAAGGCGCTGATCAGCAGGGCGGCCGGCACCAGAATCAGCTTGTTCTTGAATGAACCCTTGGCCACTGCCCAGACCACCGGCAGCTCACGCTCGGCGCGCACACCGCTGACCTGCTGGGCATTCAGTGCCAGGTCGTCACCCAGTACCCCGGCGGTTTTCTTGGCGGCGACTTTGGTCATCAGCGCCACGTCGTCGAGGACGGTGGCGATGTCGTCGAGCAGGGTTAACAGGCTGGCACCGGCCATGCAGAGCTTCCTTTCTATGGGCTGTAAACAGGGGCGTGCCGCTGCGCAGGGCAGTGGCGCTTGGCGCAGATTTATACGTGAGTCGGCCTGTAACAGCCATAGCTGGCGGGCCCCGTCTGGCAGTGCACCCGCTAAAGACCGCCGTTCAGTCGCTACTGCTGCCACTGGCTCCACTGGCATAGGCGGCGAGCAGCCTGCATAACAGTTCATTGAGTGGCATGGCAGATCTCCTCGGTTGATGCAGCGAGGTTATGCCTGAACGCGGCCGCTGGCTGGTTGATTGTCTCGATAAGCGCCATAGCCAGGTACTTATGCACAGCCCGCGTCACGGCGCGCGGCAAGTTGTGCACAAAGACTGTGGAACGAACTGTGGATAAGGTGGGGGCAGGCATTTGCGGCCTTAGTCCTGCGGCTTTCTGGATGATCTGTACGTTTTTTGATCAGTGTGTTTTTTCTTGTTTAAACAGCAAGTTAGGCTGGTTATTCAGGCGCAGACAGGGTAGCGATAAAGTTGTCCACGACTACTGTGGGTAGAGCTGTTGATAACTCTGGTATGCCTGCTTGCAGGCCTTCTACAGCCTGGCCTGGACGGACTTGATGGATTTTTGATCAACGTGTCGGCTAGCTTCTTGGCTGCATGTTGCCTTCTTTAGGTCAAGAAATAATCAAGGTATTTCAAGGGTTTGCCCACAGGTGTTGGGGCGCGGGAAATACTTATCCCGGTTTGCTGTGGAGCGATCTGTGGATAAGCTGCGCACGCTTGCGTTCAGGCCACAGCTGGTGCGGCCTGAACGCGGTAGGTTGTTTTTTATACAGAACTGGGTGTTTAGTCTTCCAGGGCGCTGAGCTGGGTCGAGCGCCCCAGTACCTGCAGGGCACGGTCCGGGTAGTCGGTAATCAGTGCATGGGCACCCAGGTCCAGCAGGCGGTGCATGTCCGGTTGCTCGTTGATGGTCCACAGCTGCACATTGAGGCCGCGCTGCGCGGCGGTCTTGAGCATGCGCGGGCTGGCGATAAGCAGGCCGTCGTGTTGCTCGGGAATCTGCAGCGCCTGGTAGCTGGGCGACAGCAGGCTGCCCAAGCCCAGCCAGTTGAGCGCCACCAACAGGCGTACCGAGCCGGGCCCGGCCGAGGTGGCCACTCCGGGGCACTGCTCGCGGAACAGCTGCAGGCTGCGGTCATAGAAACTGCCGACGATCACCCGATCGCGTTGCTGGTGCGCCTCCAGTGCATCACACAGCAGCGCTTCCATGCCGACATCCGCCACCTTGATTTCAATCACCTTGGGGGTATCGGGAAAGCCTTCGAGTACCTCGGCAAAGCTTGGGATGCGAATGCCCTGGCCACGGTAGGGATAGCTCTGGCCGCCATCGGCGCTCCAGCGGTAGCCGGCGTCCAGCGCTTGCAGCTGCGTCAGGCTAAGCGCGGCAACCGGGCCCTCGCCATCGGTGGTGCGCTCCAGGGTGCGGTCGTGGATCACCATCAACTCGCCATCGCTGGATAGGTGCAAGTCCATCTCCAACATATCCACACCCAGGGCGCTGGCGCGCTGGAAGGCAAACAGGCTGTTCTCCGGCCACAGGCCCTTGCCGCCGCGGTGGGCGATCACCAGCGGTTGGTCGCCCAAGGCCGCGAGCACGGACGGTTGGCTGGCCGGACGACTGGTCTGGGCCAGGGCAATCAGGGCGACGGCAATCAGTAGCAAGGGGACCAGCAAAAAACGGGCAGCGCGCAACATGGCGGGGTTCCAGAACGGCAAGACAGGGACGGTTTATACCCAGACTATGACAAAGCAGGCTGCGCTGAGCGAGGGGTGAAAGGCGACAGGCGGGAGACGATTGCGGCCAAACCGGTCGCACAGTCTGAGGCGGGCGGCTAGCGGACAGGCCGGGGTGACCTGTCCGCTCTTGTGTGGCTTGCCGCTTAGGCGGCCAGTAACCAGGCACCTGTAAGCGCCGAGGCGGCACCGAGCACGCGCACCACCGGTTCAGCGGCCTGGGGCAGCAGACGCACCAGGGCGTAGCCGCTGGCGTGCAGGACGGCAGTGGCCACCACAAAACCTGCGGCATAGCCCCATGGGCTGGCCAGTGCTGGCAGCTCCAGGCCGTGGGCGACGCCGTGGGTCAGGGCGAACAGCGCGGTCAGGGCGATGGAGATAACCATTGGTAGGCGGATGGCCACGGCGACCAGCAGACCGAAAGCCAGTACCGAGGCGGCGATGCCGGTTTCCATCAGCGGGATCTGCAAGCCGTTAAAGCCCAACAGGCCGCCAATCAGCATGCTGCCGACAAAGCACAGCGGCAGCGCCCAGCGCGCCGCGCCGGATTGCTGCGCGGCCCACAGGCCGACGGCGAGCATCGCCAGCAGGTGGTCGAGGCCGAACACCGGGTGCGCCAGGCCGGCCAGCAGCCCTGAGTGGTCGTGGCCAGCGTGGGCGAAGGCCACCGCTGGGCTGAGAAACAGGGCAATGGCGAACAGGGATTTACGCAGGTTCATGGGTGTCTCCTTGACTAAATGTAAGGCGTAATCAGGCCGCTGTGAGCATGCCGTGTCGCTCAATAAAAGCGATGATCTGCTCCAGGCCCTGGCCGATCTTCTGGTTACTGAACACGAACGGCTTGTCGCCGCGCATCTTCAGGGTGTCGCGCTGCATAACTTCCAGCGATGCGCCGACCAGCGGGGCCAGGTCGACCTTGTTGATCACCAGCAGGTCGGACTTGCAGATGCCTGGACCGCCCTTGCGCGGTAGCTTGTCGCCTGCCGACACGTCGATCACGTAGATGGTCAGGTCCGACAGCTCGGGGCTGAAGGTGGCCGAGAGGTTGTCACCGCCGGATTCGACGATGATCAGGTCCAGTCCTGGAAAGCGCCGGTTGAGCTGGTCGACCGCTTCCAGGTTGATCGAGGCGTCTTCGCGGATCGCCGTGTGCGGGCAGCCGCCGGTTTCCACACCGATGATCCGTTCTGGTGCCAGGGCCTCGTTACGCACCAGAAACTGCGCGTCTTCCTGGGTGTAGATATCGTTGGTCACCACCGCCAGGTTGTAGCGCTCGCGCAGGGCCAGGCAGAGGGCCAGGGTCAGGGCGGTCTTGCCGGAGCCGACCGGGCCACCGATGCCAATGCGCAGGGGTTGGCTGTTCATAGTGTTGTCTCACTCCCATCTTCACTTGAGGGTCGACCGAGGCTATTGCCTGCGGGCGACTGAGTTCGTCCACGTAGGAGCGGGGGCGACGCCTAGTTCCATGCCCGCGAAAGTTGATCGCGGGCATGGCCCGCTCCTACAGATTTATCTGTTACGACCTGAATAAACGGCTGTACTGGCGCTCATGCGCCATGCTCGCCAGGGCCAGGCCGAAGGCGGCGCTGCCCCAGTGTTGCGGTTGCAGTTCGCTGGCCTGACGCTGCGCCTGATCGAGCAGCGGCAGCAGTTGCGAGGTCAGGCGCTGGGCGGCTTGCTGGCCCAGCGGCAGGGTTTTCATCAGCACCGCCAGCTGGTTTTCCAGCCAGCCCCAGAGCCAGGCGGCCAGGGCATCTTCTGGTTCGATCTGCCAGGCTCGCGCCGCCAGCGCCCAGCCGACGGCCAGACCGGGTTCGTCCAGCTCCTTAAACAGCTGCTGCGCCGGCTGATCCAGTTCCGGCAAACCGCTAAGCAGTTGTTGCAGGGAGTAACCCATCTGCCGGCTTTCCAGGCGCAGCTCACGGGTTTCGCGGCTGGCGCGCTGCTGCTCGGCCAGGTGGCGCAGCTGCCCCCAGTCCTCGCTCGCGGCGGCCTGGCAATGGGCGAGCAGCAACGGCGCTTCAAAGCGGGCGAGATTGAGCAGCAACTGATCGGCGATCCAGCGCTGGGCGCTTTCTGCGTTATCGACCAGGCCCTGTTCCACCGCCATTTCCAGGCCCTGGGAATAGCTATAACCGCCAATAGGTAATTGGGGGCTCGCCAGTCTCAGTAGCGCCCAGGCTTTATTCACTTGCGTGCACCGAATTGATGCAAGCGAGGGGCGTAGCTGAATTCGACATCGCCGGCATGCGAGTGGTGATGACCACCGCCGTAAGCGCCTTGCTCGGGTTGGTAGGGCGCTTCGATCAGCTCCACCGTCGCGCCGAGCTGTTCGAGCATGGCCTTGAGTACATAGTCATCCGGCAGGCGCAGCCAGCCATCGCCGAGTTGCAGGGCGACATGGCGGTTGCCCAGGTGATAGGCGGCGCGCATCAGTTCAAAGGGGTTGGCGCAGGTGACGTGCAGCAGCGGCTCGGGGCGGGCAACCACGCGTACGATGCGGCCGTCTTCGGCCTGCAGGCATTCGCCGTCGTGCAGGGCGGGTTGGCCGCGTTCGAGGAACAGGCCGACATCCTCACCCGTGCGGCTGAAGCAACGCAGGCGACTTTTGCTGCGGGCCTCGAAGCTCAGTTCAAGTTCGGCGTCCCAGCGCGGCTGGGCGGCAATACGGCGGTGGATCACCAACATGGGGCAGTTTCCGGCAGGTCAATACCGGTTATAGAGCAAGTGCCTTGCCAAGCTGCCATTGCGCCACGCAGAGCGGGGCGCGTGGGTGTTGGTGTGGCTGAAATTGGAGCGTAGAGGGGTTGGGTTTGGTGCGCGCGCCGTGCTTGTGCGCGTTTTTGGTGCGGCAAGTCGCAGGTTGTTGAAAACGTAGGCGAGGCAGCCGAGGCAAGGCAAAAACAGGCGAGGAAGCGGAGTTTACGAGCTGTAAATGAGCATTCCGAGCCTGTTTTTAACGCAGCATCGGCAACGTAGGTAGTTTTTCAACAGCCTGCTAGTCGCGGGTCTGGCCGAGCCCCTGCCAATGCTTGGCCCCGATAAAGATAAAGCGCAGCTGCTCGATCATCTTCACCTCGGGCGAGGCGTGCATCGGCAGGGGCGCTGCGGGTGGGTCGATCAGCTCGGGCAGGGTGGCGAATACGGTTTTTACCACCAGGTCGGCGATCACATTCTGCGCCGGGGCGTCGAAGTGCTGCAGTTTCGGCATGGCCGCGAGATCCGCCACTAGGTCGGCAGTAATGCGTTCGCGCAGTGCGCCCACGGCCTGGCGTACCAGTAGCGAGCCGCCGTACTGCTCGCGGGCGAGAAACAGAAACTGCGAGCGGTTGGCCGCCACGGCGTCGAGGAAGATGCGCACCGAGGCGTCGATCACGCCGCCCACTTCGAACTCGTGGTGGCGTACCTGACGGATGGTTTCGCGGAAGGTTTCCCCGACTTCGGCCACCAGCGCCAGGCCCAGGGCATCCATATCGGCGAAGTGACGGTAGAAGCCGGTTGGCACGATGCCGGCGCAGCGCGCTACTTCGCGCAGGCTCAGGCTGCCAAAGCCGCGACCGCTGTCCATCAGGCTGCGCGCGGCGTCCATCAGGGCGTGGCGGGTTTGCAGTTTTTGTTCGGCGCGCGGTTGTAGTGGTTTCAAG
This sequence comes from uncultured Pseudomonas sp., assembly GCA_964578635.1. GTDB lineage: Bacteria > Pseudomonadota > Gammaproteobacteria > Pseudomonadales > Pseudomonadaceae > Aquipseudomonas. The sequence goes on along the minus strand of CAZOEC010000078.1, from coordinate 7,223 downwards.
CGTGCATGGCTCTGCATTGCGAAATCAGCGCCGCACTCTAACAAATGGCCGTTGTTTACGTCGAACCGCGGTTGCTTATCCAACTTTGAGTGAACGAGTGTTGACTGAATAAATATGCTCTGCCAGTCTAGTGAACAATTGTTCACTGGAGTCTTGCCATGGCCCTTCTTCCTTTTGCCTGGATACGCGGGCTCGCAAGCCTGCTGTATCCGTTGCGTGTGCTGGTCGCTCATGGCTGGCTGCGGGAAAGCGATGTCGACGCAGGACTGGCGCTGCTGCATCCGGCGTTGCGGCTGAATCGCGCATTTGCCCGGGTCACCCAGCGTCAGTGGGTTGCTGATGACATGCTCGAATTGACCCTGCAGGCCAACGGCAACTGGCGCGGCGCGCAGCCGGGGCAGCATCTGCAGCTGTATCTCGAACGTGATGGCGTACGCCTGAGCCGCAGTTACAGCCTGACTGCGGTGCAAGCGAAAGGCCGCCTGCAGATCGCGGTCAAGCATCAGGCTGCTGGCCGTGTTTCGCCCTACCTGCTGGAGCATCTGGCGGTCGGCGATGTGCTGGAGCTGGGCCCCGCGTATGGCGAGCTGAGCTGGCCCGAGGCGCAACAGGGCGTGCTGCTGCTCGCCGCTGGCAGTGGCATCACGCCGCTGCTGGGTATGCTGCGCGCCGCTCTGGCTCGTGGTTTCAGCGCGCCGATCACGCTGCTGCATTACGTCCGTGAGCAGGGCCAGCGTGGCTTTGTCGCCGAGTTGCAGGCCTTGCAGGCGCAGCACAGCAATCTGCAGGTGCGCTGGTCGCTGACTGCTGCCGGGGCTGAGTCGGGGGCTTTGGCCGGGCGTTTTACCGGTGAGCATCTGGCCGAGGTAACGCAGCTGGAGCAGCGCCGTGTGCTGGCCTGCGGCCCGGCGGGGTTTGTCGCCCAGGTGCAGCAGTGGTGGCAGGCCGCCAGATTGCCCGGTGCGCTGCAGGTCGAGGCTTTCACTGCGCCCGTGCTGCGCGCCGACGTCAGTCTGCGCCAGGTGCGCCTGGGTTTTGCCCGCAGCCATCAGCAGGCGACTGCCAATAATCAGCACAGCCTGCTGGAACAGGCCGAGGCCCATGGCCTGCAGCCGGTGCATGGCTGTCGCCAGGGTATCTGCGCCAGCTGCACCTGCACTTTGCTTAGCGGCACGGTGCGTGATTTGCGCAGCGGGCTGTTGTTCAGCGAGCCGGGGCAGCCGATCCGCCTATGTGTTAGCGCACCGCACACCGATGTCGAGATTGATCTTTAACAGGCCATTGAAAACTACCTGCGTTGCCGATCCGGCGTTAAAAACACGCTCAAAATGCTCATTTGCACCAGCAAACTCCGCTTTTGCGCCTGTTTTTGCCTTGTCTCGGCTGCCTCGCCTACGTTTTCAACGGCCTGTTCACTTTAAGGGGAACACTATGCGTCGTGATCGCGAACTTTCCACGGATGAAATGAACGCCTTCGGCAACGAGCTGGACGCTCTGCGCCAACGTACGTTGGCCGATCTGGGCGAGGTGGATGCGCGGTATATCCGCCGCATTCGTGCGGCGGTGCGCTGCTGTTGCTGGAGCGGACGGGGGCTATTGATGCTCGGTTGGTTTCCGCCGACCTGGCTGCTCGGCACGCTGTTACTGGGCCTGGGCAAGATTCTGGAGAATATGGAGCTGGGCCATAACGTCATGCACGGCCAGTACGACTGGATGAATGACCCCGAGTTTGCTGGGCGCAGCTATGAGTGGGATATCGCCGGACCGAGCGACTTCTGGCGGCACACCCACAACCATGTGCACCACACCTGGACCAATGTGCTGGGCATGGACGATGACGTCGGTTATGGCGTGGTGCGGCTGTTTCCCGAGCAACGCTGGAAGCCGTTCTACCGTTGGCAGCCGCTGTGGGTGACGATCCAGGCGGTGCTGTTCCAGTACTCGGTGGCGATCCAGCATTTGCGTCTGGACAAGGTCTACAAGGGCAAGCTGAGCAAGGCTGAAGTACGCCCGCTGATCAAACAGTTCAACGCCAAGGTTCTGCGGCAGTGGGGCAAGGACTACCTGTTCTTCCCGTTGCTGGCGCTGCTGATCGGGGCCAATGCCCTGGCGGTGCTGGCCGGTAATGTACTGGCCAACCTGATCCGTAATCTGTGGACCTTTACGGTGATCTTCTGCGGTCACTTTACCGAGCAGGCGGCGGTGTTTAGCAAGGAGTCGGTGGTCGGCGAGAGCCGTGGTCACTGGTACCTGCGTCAGCTGCGCGGCTCCAGCAACCTCAACGGCGGGCCGCTGTTCCATATCCTCACCGGCAACCTTAGCCACCAGATTGAGCACCACCTGTTCCCCGATCTGCCGGCGCGGCGCTATGCGGCGTTGGCCGTGGAGGTACGGGAGATCGCCGAGCGTTATGGGCAGGTCTATAACAACGGCAGTTTGTGGCACCAGTTCGCCACGGTGCTTAGGCGGATCTGGATCTATCGCCGTCGCCCGGTCGAGGCTATGCCGGCTGGCGTGTAAACACGCAGGTCAGATAACGGTTGCTAAAGCCGTAGCGCAGCATCGAATACAGCCGGCTGAACAGATACAGCGGGCGCTTGCGGTAGTACAGCAGCACAGCATTGCCGACCCCTTCTGAGCGGTGCTGTTTCTGTTGATCGACCTGTTTCGAGAACAAACCTTTGAACTGCCACCACTGAATCTGTTCCAAGTGCTGGCTGGCATGCAGCCCTTGCTGGCGGAACAGTGCATAAAAGCTGCGTTTGCTGAAGTCATGCAGGTGGTGGGGGTTGCCGTCCAGGGTTGGCGTGATCGGCACCGAAGCGATGACTTTGCCGCCTTCAGCCAATAAGCGCGCATAGTTGGCCAGCAGCACGTGCGGGCGCGGCAGATGCTCGATGGTTTCCAGGCTGACGATGCAATCGAAACCCTGGTCGCTGCTGAATTGCTCGGCATCGGCGCATTCATAACGCAGATTGGCCAGCTGGTAATGCTCGCGGGCGTAGGCAATGGCCGCCGGGTCGATGTCCACGCCGGTAACCTGCTTGTCCGGGTTGCGCTCGGCCAGCAGCGCCGTGCCATAGCCGCAGCCGCAGGCCATATCCAGCACGCGCTGGCCGCTGAGGTGTTCGGCGGCGAACTCATAGCGCTGCATATGAATCTGCAGGCTGGCCTGGTCATCCGGGTTAAGCGGGTTGAGATCCTTCGGGTAAATCCGTTCGATGGTATGCATGGTCATGGCAGCGCAAAGAGAAGCCGGGACTATATGTCAGGCGGCCCAGTTTTCCCACGAGCGGCATTGGCATGCTTGGTGGTTCAGCACTTTCTTTCTCGGCGGTATGACACAAGGATGGTTTGCTATGTCGACATCTTCTGCACCCCGTTATCCCCTGGTCCTGGTGCCAGGTTTACTGGGCTTTATCAGCCTGCTCGGTTATCCCTACTGGTACGGCATCGTCACGGCGCTGCGCCGCATCGGTGCAAAAGTCTTCCCGGTGCTGGTGTCTTCGGTGCATTCCACCGAGGTGCGCGGCGAGCAACTGCTGCTGCGCATCGCCGATGTGTTGCAGGAGACCGGCGCAGAAAAGGTCCATCTGATCGGCCATAGCCAGGGTGCCCTGACGGCGCGCTATGCAGCTGCGCTAAAGCCCGAGTGGGTGGCGTCCGTTACCTCGGTAGCCGGGCCTAATCATGGCTCGGAACTGGCGGATTTTCTCAAACGCAAAGCCCCGCACGGCAGCTGGCGCGAGCGTCTGTTGGCGCGCCTGCTGCGCGGGGTGGCGCGGTGCATGGCCTGGTTGGAGCGCGGTTATAAAGGCGAACCACTGCCTATGGATGTGGCCGCAGCGCAGCAGTCGCTGACCAGCGATGGTGTGGCGGCCTTTAATGCGCAGTATCCGCAGGGCTTGCCTGAAGTCTGGGGCGGTGAGGGCGCGGCTGAGGTCAACGGCGTGCGCTATTACTCCTGGTCCGGCACCATTCAACCGGGTATCACCGATAAGGGTGGCAACCGCTTCGACGGGCCGAATGTCGCCTGCCGGATGTTTGCCAAAACCTTTCAGCGCGAGCCTGGGCAGTGCGATGGCATGGTCGGGCGCTACAGCTCGCACCTGGGCACGGTGATTGGTGATCAGTACCCGATGGATCACTTCGACATCATTAATCAGACCTTCGGCCTGGTCGGCAAGGGTGCCGAGCCGGTCAAGCTGTTTGTTGAGCATTCACAGCGTTTGGCTGCTGCAGGGCTTTAGGGGCTTAGGCTTCGTTTAGATCGACCCAGATGCCCTGATCATCTTCGCGAATGGCAAGCTCCTGCAGCGATTGCCCGGCGCAGGGGCCGGCGACGCATTCGCCGGACTCGATCAGAAACAGCGCACCGTGGGTGGCGCACTGGATCAGGCTGGCGCTGGCATCGAGAAACTGGTCGGGCAGCCATTCCAGGGGGATGCCACGGTGCGGGCAGCGATTGCGATAGGCATACAGCTGGCCGTCCTTGCGCACGGCAAACAGTTTCTCACCAGACATCTCAAAGCCCCGGCTCTGGCCTTCGGCCAACTCATCCGGTGCACATAAACGCAACATAGGAACCTCCCCGACAGGCCGGCATTATGCCGCCCTGGCGGGGAAGTGGAAGGGCGGCTCTATCAGTGGTTGCCGTTTCGCTTGGGCGCGGATTGTCGGCAGGTGGCTGAACCTGTCTGTGCGTTGGGCTGGCGGCCTGGTCCGCAGCCTTTTATCCTGCCAGCCAATCTCTGGTCGCCGAAGCCAAGCCCACGCCATGAATCCTGTTATTCGTCCGCGCTCACTGTTTATCGCACTGAGCCTGCTGCTGGCGCTCGCGCTCTGGTTATCCCTGGCCCTGGGTCCGGTCAGCCTGCCGCTGCTCGATACCCTCAAGGCGGCACTGCGCCTGTTGGGCCTGGCGCAACCGGGGGATGATCTGGTCCAGGCCGAACAGATACTCGGGCAGATCCGTCTGCCGCGCACCCTGCTGGGTTTGCTGGTCGGCGCGGTGCTGGCGCTGTGCGGGGTGGCGATGCAGGGGTTGTTTCGCAACCCGCTGGCCGACCCTGGCCTGATCGGTGTCTCCAGCGGGGCGGCCCTCGGTGCGGCGGTGGCGATTGTCGGTGGCGCGGCCCTTGGCGGTTTGCCGGAAGCTTTTGCCCCTTATCTGTTGTCGTTGTTTGCCTTTCTCGGCGGCCTGGGGGTGACGGCGCTGGTCTATCGCCTGGGGCGGCGTGATGGCGAAACCCATGTGGCGACCATGCTGCTGGCCGGTATCGCTCTGACCGCGTTGGCCGGCGCTGCCATCGGCCTGTTCACCTACCTGGCCGATGACGCCACCTTGCGCACTCTGACCTTCTGGAACCTGGGCAGTCTCAATGGTGCCAGTTACGCGCGCCTGTGGCCGCTGCTGCTGGTGACGGCGGCGGTGGCGCTGTGGTTGCCGCGCCGGGCCAAGGCCTTGAATGCCTTGCTGTTGGGCGAGTCCGAGGCGCGCCATCTGGGCTTTGCCGTGGAGCGGGTCAAGGCCGAGCTGGTGTTCTGCACCGCCTTGGGCGTGGGCGCGGCTGTGGCAGCGGCGGGGATGATCGGCTTTATCGGCCTGGTGGTGCCGCATCTGGTGCGTCTGCTGGTGGGGCCGGATCATCGCGTATTGCTTCCCGCCTCTGCCCTGGCGGGTGCCAGCCTGTTGTTGCTGGCGGATCTGGCTGCGCGGCTGGTGCTGGCCCCGGCGGAATTGCCGATTGGTATCGTCACGGCGCTGATTGGCGGGCCGTTCTTCCTTTATCTGTTGCTACGGGGGCGTACCTGATGCTGCGCGCGGAAAACCTGGCGGTACAGCGCGGCCCGTGCACGGTGTTGGCGGATATCAATCTGGAGCTGCGTCCGGGCGAAGTGCTTGGCGTGCTGGGGCCCAATGGTGCCGGCAAGAGCACCCTGCTGGGTGCCTTGTGCGGCGAACTGCAACCGAGCCACGGCGCTGTCTGGCTGGATCAACGGCGTTTGCAGGACTGGCCCGGCAGTGAACGTGCTCAACGCCTGGCGGTATTGCCGCAGACCTCGACGCTGAACTTCGCCTTTCGTGTGGAAGAAGTAGTCGGCATGGGCCGTTTGCCCCATGCGAGCGGCCGCGTGCGCGATGCGCAGATTATCAAGCAGGCGCTGGAGGCGGCCGATGCCTTGCACCTGGCCGGGCGCAGCTACCTGGCGTTGTCCGGTGGCGAGCGTCAGCGTGTGCACCTGGCGCGGGTGCTGGCGCAGCTGTGGCCGGGCGGCGAAGGGCAGATGCTGCTGCTCGATGAGCCCACTTCGATGCTCGACCCGCTGCATCAGCACACCACGCTGCAGGCCACCCGCGCCTTCGTCGAGCAGGGCGCAGCGGTGCTGGTAATCCTCCACGACCTCAATCTGGCCGCGCGTTACTGCGACCGCTTGCTGCTGCTGGATCGCGGCCGGCCCCATGCCCTTGGTAGCCCTGAGCAAGTGTTGCGCGCCGAGCCGCTGCAGGCCGTGTTCGGTCTGGAGGTGCTGATACAAAAGCACCCGGAACGGGGTCATCCTTTAATTGTTGCTCGCTAAGGTTTTGTTTATGCGGATAGCTTTGTTGCTGGTGGTTGCACTGCTGAGCGCCTGTCAGGCCTCGTTACCGGCGTTACCTGCCTGGCAAAGCCCGGAAGGTTTGCAGCATCCTGAGCTGGGGCAGATTGTCGAGTTGCGCACTGGCGCGCGGTTGACGCCTGAGCAACTGCTGGCGCGCCTGGCCGCGGCACCCAAGGTGCTGGTCGGCGAGCGGCACGACAATCCCGATCATCACGGGCTGCAGCTCTGGCTGTTGCGGGCTTTGGCGGCGCAGCGGCCGCAGGGCAGCTTGCTGCTGGAAATGCTGACGCCGGATCAGCAAGCCAAGGTCGATCAGGCGCGCGCGTCTATCGCGGCCGGGCAACCGCTGCAGGACATCCTCGGCACCCTGGCCTGGCAGCCGGGCTGGGCCTGGTCGTTGTACGGGCCGCTGGTGCAGCATGCTTTGCGTCAGCCTTATCCGCTGCTGGCGGCCAACCTCGAACGTCGCGAGATCATGCAGATCTATGCTCAGGTGCCGCAGCTGCAAGGCCAGGCCTCTACGGCGCAGCCGGTGCGTGAGGCGCTGCTGGAGCAGATTCGCCAGTCACACTGCAACCTGCTGCCGGAAAGCCAGCTGCCGGCCATGCTCGCCGTGCAGC
>CAZOEC010000077.1:0-23337 GCA_964578635.1 uncultured Pseudomonas sp. | reverse complement strand
AGTTTCTCGGCGGTGGCGTTGCCTTCGGCGCGCATGCCGTGGCTCAGTTGGTATTGGCCATACAGGCAGTCGAGTTCGGTGAAGTTCAGCGCTGGGTCGTAGTAGTTGATAAAGGTTTGCCATTCGCCGCGCTCGGCCAACCAGCGCAGCCAGCGCAGCTTCATCCAGCTGATTTGCGGCAGGTCGCCATGTTCGGCGAGGAATTTCTCGATTTCGTCGTTGCTTGCCCATTTCAGCCGGGCGGTCAGCTCGTCGTAGGCCAGATAGGGCTCCAGCGGATAGTCACGCAGGACGCTGGCATAACGCTGGTAGGGGCCCTTGTCGCCTTTGGCCAGGGCCGCCTTGGCCTGGTCATAGTACTGGCGTTGCTGGGCGAGTGTGGCTGCATGCACCGCAGAGACACTGAGGGTGGATATCAGGATGCAGGACAACAGGTTGAGCAGAGAACCGCGCATGACACTTCCAGGCTAGAGACGCTTATTGCGCTAGCTTAGTCTTTTGCCGGGGAGGGGTGAAGGCCGGAAGCTGTTTGCCCTGTGACTAAAAATTGCCCGCGATGCCGGGGCGCTTCTCGGTTAGAATGCGCGCCCTGTTTTTGTTGGCGTCCAGCGGACGGCAGCAAATGATTTTTCTGCTGCGACGGGCCAGCGAAGGGGTCCGGACGTGTGTTATTGCGTCTATATCGGGCCTTTGCGCTGTCGCCGTTGCCACCTGTCGTATTTGTTGAGGCACACCATGACCCTGCTCAAGTTCACCGATGTTTCCCTGGCCTACGGCGCTATGCCGCTGCTGGACAAGGTTTCGTGGCAAATTGCCCGTGGTGAGCGGGTGTGCATCATCGGCCGCAACGGCACCGGCAAATCGAGCATGATGAAGCTGGTCAAGGGCGATCAGAAGCCCGATGAAGGCTCGGTCTGGCGTGCTCCGGGGCTGAAGATCGGCGAGTTGCCCCAGGAGTTGCCCCTGGCCGATGAGCGCACTGTGTTCGATGTGGTCGCCCAGGGTTTGGATGGTGTGGGTGAGTTGCTCGCGCAATACCACCACTTGGCGCAGAACTGTGTCACCGATGCCGACCTGGACAAGCTGATGCACGTTCAGCAGGACCTCGAAGCCCGTGACGGCTGGCGTTTGCAGCAACTGGTCGAGAGCACCCTGAGCCGCCTGCAGCTGCCGGCCGACAAGACCTTGGCCGAACTGTCCGGTGGCTGGCGTCGCCGCGTGCTGCTGGCCCAGGCGCTGGTCTGCGAGCCGGATCTGCTGCTGCTCGACGAGCCGACCAACCACCTGGATATCGGTGCCATTGCCTGGCTGGAAGAGGCGCTGAGCGGTTTTCAGGGGGCCGTGCTGTTTATCACCCACGACCGTTCCTTCCTGCAGAACCTGGCCACGCGCATTCTCGAGCTGGATCGTGGCGGCCTGATCGACTGGAACGGCGACTACGCCAGCTTCCTGGTGCACAAGGAGGCCACCCTGGCCGCCGAGGAAACCGCCAACGCCCTGTTCGACAAGAAGCTCGCTCAGGAGGAGGTGTGGATTCGCCAGGGCATCAAGGCCCGTCGCACCCGTAACGAAGGCCGCGTGCGTGCCCTCAAGGCCCTGCGCGTGGAGCGCAGCGAGCGTCGCGAGCGCACCGGCAAGGCCAATATCCAGCTGGAAACCGCGGACAAGTCCGGCAAGCAGGTGATGGTGCTGGAAGATGTCAGCTTTGCCCATGCGGACGGTCCGTTCCTGGTCAAGGACTTCTCCATGGTGCTGCAGCGCGGCGACCGCATCGGCCTGCTCGGGGCCAACGGTACCGGCAAGACCACGCTGCTCAAGCTGATGCTGGGCGGCCTGCAGCCGACCAGCGGCACGGTGAAAGAGGGCACGCGCATCGACGTGGCCTACTTCGATCAGTTGCGTCACCAGCTCGATCTGGAAAAGACCGTGATCGACAACGTCGCCGAAGGCCGCGACTTTATCGAGATCGATGGGCAGAACCGCCATGTACTGAGCTACCTGGGCGATTTCCTGTTCAGCCCGCAGCGTGCGCGGACCCCGGTCAAGGCGCTGTCGGGTGGTGAGCGGGCACGCTTGCTGCTGGCCAAGCTGTTCAGCAAGCCGGCCAACCTGCTGGTGCTGGACGAACCGACCAACGACCTGGACGTGGAAACCCTGGAGCTTCTGGAGGAAGTGTTGCTGACCTTCCCCGGCACCGTGCTGATGGTCAGCCACGACCGGGCCTTCCTCGACAACGTGGTGACCAGCACCCTGGTCTTCGAGGGCGAGGGCCTGGTGCGCGAGTATGTCGGTGGTTATCAGGACTGGCTGCGTCAGGGCGGTTCGCCGCGCCTGCTCGGCGTCGGCGAGAGCAAGGCCGGCAAGCCCGAGCTGGCCTCGGCCGTGGTCGACACTCCGGTTGCCGCGGAGCCCGTGGCCGCGCCGGCTGTGACCAGCAAGAAAAAGCTGAGCTACAAGCTGCAGCGCGAGCTGGAGGCCATTCCGGGGCAGATCGATAGCCTGGAGCAGCAGGTGACCACTCTGCAGGCGCAGATCGGCGACCCGCAGTTCTATCAGCAGCCGGCGGAGCAAACCGCCGCGACCCTGGCGCGTTTGCAGGCCGTGCAGCACGAGCTGGAGCAGTTGGTCGAGCGTTGGGCCGAGCTGGAAGGCTGAGCCCCGGCAAGCCTGTCGAAAACCCTCAAACAGAACATCAAGAAGTCTGGCGGAGCATCCATGGCCATCGAGTACCGCATCACCCTCGACGACAATCACCAGTTCAGCTATTGCATCGAGCTGGACCGTGCCTATGCAGCGGCGGCCGTCCAGACCGCACCGGCCTGGACGCGTCTGGGGCATCAGCAGTGCAGTAACTGCCCGCTGAGCAAGGACACTTTCAGCCATTGCCCGGCAGCGGTGGATCTGCACCGGGTGATCGAGGATTTCCAGGGCTTGCCGGCGTTCAAGAAGGCCTCGGTCTGGGTGCGTACGCCGGAGCGCGAGTACACCAAGCTGGTGAGTCTGGAAGAGGCCCTGCGTTCACTGCTCGGGGTGATCATGGCCACCAGCGCCTGTCCGATACTGGGCAAGTTGCGGCCCATGGCGCACAACCATCTGCCCTTTGCCAGCAACCAGGAATTCACCCTGCGTACCGTGTCGCTGTACCTGAGTCGGCAGTATTTCAACGCCCGCGAAGGCCGTCATGCCGACTGGGAGCTGAAGGGGCTGGTGCGCATGTTCCAGCAGTTGCAGCTGGTCAATCAGGCGTTCTGGCAGCGGATTCACGACACCTGCGAAGGCGACTCCAACCTCAAGGCCTTCCTCACCTTCTTCTCGATGTCGTCGAGCATGAGCTACTCGCTGGAAACCCAGTTGCAGAAGATTCGCCCGCTGGTCATGAGTTCGGGCGAAACGCCTGACTGATACGCGCCGAAGGCTGTTGGCCGCGGCGTTATTCGGCGTTATTCGGCTTTCTTCAGGCGCACGGCGAGGACATCGCAGGGGGCACCGTGGAGTACGTCGTTGGCGGTGGAGCCGAGCAGCAGGGCCAGGCCATGGCGGCCATGGCTGCCGACAATGATCAGGTCGCAGCCCTGTTCTTCGGCCAGGCGGTGGATTTCCTGGCGCGGCTGGCCGTAGGCCAGGTGGCGGTGATCGGCGGTCACGGCCGGATATTTGCCGGCAAAGCTGTCCAGGCGTTCGCGGGCCTGATCGAATTGCTGCTGCTGGAGCATCGACAGATCCATCGGCACGTCGCCGCCGAAGGCCATGGCCATGGGTTCGACTATATGCACCACGGACAGGCGGGAACCACTGGCAGCTGCCAGCTTCTGGGCGCGGTGCATGACCGGGTCGCATTCTTCGGTGAGGTCGACGGCAACCAGAATATGCTGGTAGGGCATGGGTGACTCCTTATTAAAGGACGGTTGAATAACTCAAGTATGGCTGTCCTGAGCGTTGATGACAGGCTTTTGCCTGCGAGAGTAAGTATATGAGTCCGTGGATACCTTTACTGCTGGTGGCATTCGCCCTCAGCCCGCTGGCATGGCTGGTGCCGTCACGCCGCCAGCGTGGGCAAATGGATGTGCGATTGCAAGCGCGGCGCATGGGTGTGGCCATGCAGCTGATGCCCCAGGACTGGCCCCATTGGCTGGAACGCCTGCCGCCGAGCCCTTGCCCGCAGTATCACAGTGCCGGGCGGCGCGGGCGGCAGGACAGCTGGTGTTACTGGCAGGATGAGCCTGGCCAGTGGCTGAACAAATGGCGTGAGCCCTGCGAGGACGGCGAGCTGCTGGCGCAATTGCTCCAATTGCCGGCCGATGTGTTCAAGGCCGAGGCGAGTACGCAGATGGTTGCACTCTGCTGGGGCGAGCGGGGTGGTGAAGAGGCGTTGCAGCGCATTGCCGACTTTCTGCAGCTAAGGGCCTGAGTGCAGGCGCGCTGCGTACCTGGGGCGGCAGCAAAAGAAAGCCCAGCGCAAGCGCTGGGCGAGAGACGGCCAGGCAGGCCGGTAAAGCGAATAATGTGGCTGTGGCGTAAGCAGCCCGTTAGAGCTGTCTGGTAGCGTACTGGCCGGCGATCTCTTCGCAGCCCTGAATAATGGTTTCGGCGTATTTGTTGACCAGAAACGGCACGCTGTTTTCGTTGTAGTTGATCAGCGACTTTTCAATATAGCGCCATTTGGTCGCCACGTTGCCCCAGGATTGCCGAAGTTGTCCGCTGTTTTTCGGCTCTTTTTCCAATACGACCAGTTTGCTGGCGAACTCGCTCACCAGTTCCTCGATCGGACGGCCTTCGCCGCCGCCGATAAAGGTTGCGCCGACCGAGGCGCTTCGCGAGGCGTAATCGACGGCGATGGCCTGCATCAACAGGCTTTGCTCGCGGCTGCGCTGGGCCATTGGACTCACCTTGTAGGCGCTTTCCTGCTGCAGCCTGTTGTACAACTCGAGACTCAGGGCCATAAGCTGGCTATTGCTGTTCGCCAGATCAGCCACCGGCTGCAGATCGGTGAAACCGTTGGTCTTGAGGGCCGTGGTCAGGGTATTCAGGTCCGCCCGGTAGTCTTGCCATTGCTGCTCAAGCTGCGTGCGCAGGGCCTTGGAGGCGTCCCCCGGCATTTTCACAAGCGCCTCCAGGTGGCCGCTGGCCGCCGCCAGTGACTCGTTGATCATGCGCTCGTAGCGCTGATCGCCTTCCATGCCGTTGAACATATAGAAATCGCCCAGGCTTTTTTGCGCCGCCAGGCGTAATTGATGCAGCTGGAGCAACTGGCTGGCCGGCTCTGCGGCTTGGCTTGCGAGGCTTAACAGGGGCAGGGTGATTGCGAGCAGGGTGCTCAAGGCACCGGCAAGCAGACGGCTCGACATGGGGAACTCCGGGCACCCGCGCTGGCGGGCTCTAGCTGATTGTTATTGTTGTGGCTGCGGCAGCTCTAGCGCGGCCGTGTGGCGGCGACTGTACCCGCAGGTCCGGTATTTCGCCAGGCGTCGGCCAGAAATCAGGTTCGCACCATTATCGTGCCGAATATCGCTGTATCGATGCCGATGATCGCCTGTTCGCTGCAGAGTTTCCGTGAGCCAAGCCTGCGCAGAAACGTAATTTTTTGTACGGCGCACAAGCCCTAACGGGCCAATTGACAAGTTGGGGCTTTTCCTTGAAGGTGTGCACACCCAAATCAAACGGGCGTATGAATTGAGCGTTTGCCTTCAAAGGCACCGCCTTTACAGCCCGATTATCGCGTCGGTGGGTGTGCCAGGCTGATTGGGGCTACTCTGAGACGGCTATGCCGTGGAGTAGCTTGCTGGTTGGCTCCGATGTGTACCGTTCAGCTTCCATACCGTGGAGATCAGTTGATGATTTACGAAGGTAAAGCCATCACGGTTAAGGCTCTTGAGAGTGGCATCGTCGAATTGAAATTCGACCTCAAGGGTGAATCCGTCAACAAATTCAACCGTCTTACCCTCAATGAGCTGCGTCAATCCGTTGATGCAATCAAGGCTGATGGTTCGATCAAGGGCGTGATTGTCACCAGTGGCAAAGACGTATTTATCGTCGGTGCCGACATCACCGAGTTCGTCGACAACTTCAAGTTGCCAGACGCAGAACTGGTGGCTGGCAACCTCGAAGCCAACAAGATCTTCAGTGATTTTGAAGACCTCAATGTTCCGACCGTAGTCGCGATCAATGGCATCGCCCTGGGCGGTGGTTTTGAAATGTGCCTGGCGGCGGATTACCGCGTCATGGCCGAAGGCGCTCAGGTCGGCCTGCCCGAAGTCAAACTGGGTCTTTACCCAGGTTTTGGCGGCACCGTACGTCTGCCACGGGTTATCGGTACCGATAACGCCGTCGAGTGGATCGCTGCCGGCAAAGAAAACCGCGCTGCCGATGCCCTCAAAGTTGGCGCAGTGGACGCCGTGGTTGCCGCTGACAAGCTGCAAGCCGCTGCTCTGGACCTGATCAAGCGCGCCATCTCCGGCGAGCTGGACTACAAGGCCAAGCGTCAGCCCAAGCTGGAAAAGCTCAAGCTCAACGCCATCGAACAAATGATGGCTTTCGAAACCGCCAAGGGTTTTGTTGCAGGTCAAGCTGGCCCGAACTACCCGGCGCCGGTTGAAGCGATCAAGACCATCCAGAAAGCCGCGAACTTCGGTCGCGACAAGGCGCTGGAAGTCGAAGCCGCCGGTTTCGTCAAACTGGCCAAGACCTCTGCCGCGCAGAGCTTGATCGGTCTGTTCCTGAACGATCAGGAACTGAAGAAAAAGGCCAAGGCCTACGACGAAATCGCCAAGGACGTGAAGCAGGCCGCCGTATTGGGCGCCGGCATCATGGGTGGCGGTATCGCTTATCAGTCGGCCTCCAAAGGTACGCCGATCCTGATGAAGGACATCAACGAGCACGGTATCGAGCAAGGCCTGGCTGAAGCCGCCAAGCTGCTGGTCGGCCGCGTTGATAAAGGTCGCATGACCCCGGCGAAAATGGCTGAAGTGCTCAACGGCATTCGTCCGACCCTGTCCTACGGTGATTTCGGTCACGTCGACCTGGTCGTCGAAGCCGTTGTCGAGAACCCGAAGGTCAAGCAAGCCGTTCTGGCCGAAGTCGAAGACAAGGTCAAAGAGGACACCATCCTCGCGTCCAACACCTCGACCATTTCCATCACCTTGCTGGCCAAGGCCCTCAAGCGTCCGGAAAACTTCGTCGGCATGCACTTCTTCAACCCGGTGCACATGATGCCGCTGGTTGAAGTGATTCGTGGCGAGAAGTCCAGCGAGCTGGCCGTTGCCACCACCGTTGCCTACGCCAAGAAAATGGGCAAGAACCCGATCGTCGTCAACGACTGCCCGGGCTTCCTGGTCAACCGCGTACTGTTCCCGTACTTCGGCGGTTTCGCCAAGCTGGTCAGCGCCGGTGTGGACTTCGTCCGTATCGACAAGATCATGGAAAAATTCGGCTGGCCGATGGGCCCGGCGTACCTGATGGACGTGGTCGGCATCGACACCGGTCACCACGGTCGTGACGTGATGGCTGAAGGCTTCCCGGACCGCATGAAGGACGACCGTCGCTCGGCCGTCGACGTGCTCTACGAAGCCAAGCGCCTGGGCCAGAAGAACGGCAAGGGCTTCTACGCCTACGAGACCGACAAGAAGGGCAAGCAGAAGAAAGTCGCCGATCCGTCGGTGCTGGAAGTGCTCAAGCCGATCGTTTACGAGCAGCGCGAAGTCACTGACGAAGACATCATCAACTGGATGATGATCCCGCTGTGCCTGGAAACCGTGCGTTGCCTGGAAGACGGCATCGTTGAAACTGCCGCCGAAGCCGACATGGGTCTGGTTTACGGTATTGGTTTCCCTCCATTCCGTGGCGGTGCGCTGCGCTACATCGATTCGATCGGTGTTGCCGAGTTCGTTGCCCTGGCTGACCAGTACGCTGATTTGGGCGCGCTGTACCACCCGACCGCGAAGCTGCGTGAAATGGCCAAAAACGGCCAGAGCTTCTTCGGTTAAGCGCCCCCAACTAGAGTGAGAGTGAACTTATGAGCTTGAATCCTAGAGACGTCGTGATTGTCGACTTCGGTCGTACTCCGATGGGCCGCTCCAAGGGCGGCATGCACCGCAACACCCGCGCCGAAGACATGTCGGCGCACCTGATCAGCAAATTGCTGGAACGCAACGTCAAGGTCGACCCGAGCGAAGTCGAAGACGTGATCTGGGGCTGTGTGAACCAGACCCTGGAGCAGGGCTGGAACATCGCGCGCATGGCGTCGCTGATGACCCAGATCCCGCACACAGCTGCTGGCCAGACTGTAAGCCGCCTGTGCGGTTCGTCCATGAGCGCTCTGCACACTGCTGTGCAGGCGATCCAGACCGGTAACGGTGACGTGTTCGTCATCGGCGGTGTGGAGCACATGGGCCACGTTGGCATGATGCACGGCGTCGATCCAAACCCGCACCTGTCGCTGTACGCGGCCAAGGCCTCGGGCATGATGGGTCTGACCGCTGAAATGCTCGGCAAGATGCATGGCATCAGCCGTGAGCAGCAGGACGCATTCGGTGAGCGTTCGCACCGTCTGGCCCACAAGGCCACCGTCGAAGGCAAGTTCAAGGATGAAATCATCCCGATGCAAGGCTACGACGAGAATGGCTTCCTCAAGGTGTTCGACTACGACGAAACCATTCGTCCGGAAACCACCCTGGCAAGCCTGGCTGCACTGAAGCCTGCGTTCAACCCGAAAGGCGGCACCGTGACTGCAGGTACATCCTCGCAGATCACTGACGGCGCTTCCTGCATGATCGTCATGAGCGCCCAGCGCGCTCAGGATCTGGGCATTCAGCCAATGGCCGTGGTTCGCGCCATGGCTGTGGCCGGTGTGGATCCGGCGATCATGGGTTACGGTCCAGTACCCTCGACTCAGAAAGCCCTCAAGCGTGCTGGTCTGACCATCAATGACATCGACTTCTTCGAGCTTAACGAAGCCTTCGCTGCCCAGGCCCTGCCTGTGCTGAAGGACTTGAAAGTGCTCGACAAGATGGAAGAGAAGGTCAACCTGCACGGCGGCGCGATCGCCCTGGGTCACCCGTTCGGTTGTTCCGGTGCGCGTATCTCCGGTACCCTGCTGAACGTGATGAAGCAGAATGGCGGCACCTTCGGTGTGTCGACCATGTGCGTAGGTCTCGGCCAAGGCATCACCACCGTCTTCGAACGCCTCTAAGCTTTACCGGCGTAAGAGATGGAAAAACCGGGGCCAAGTGCCCCGGTTTTTGTTTATCAGCAGAAAATCTTCAAGGAATTCACCGATGCAGCTACAGCCCGGTCTTTACCGTCACTACAAAGGCCCTGAGTACCGTGTGTTTGGCGTTGCCCAGCATTCCGAAACGGAGCAGGCGATGGTGGTCTATCAGGCGCTGTACGGCGAGTTTGGCCTGTGGGTGCGACCGTTGGAGATGTTCTGCGAAAGCGTTGAGGTGGACGGCGAGACGGTTCCACGCTTTGCTTTGATTCAGGCTGAAACCGCACTCTTTACTCGGCCTTGAGCTGACATCGGGCCATTGCTGCGCTTGACCTCGGCCGGACCACCACTATATATAGCGGTGCCGCGCTAGCAGGCAGTACAGCGCCTCCCGCATTTATTTACCGAATTTCAGGAATTTTCCAATCCATGGGCAAATCGCTGGTCATCGTGGAATCCCCGGCCAAGGCCAAGACCATCAACAAGTACTTGGGTAACGAGTACGTGGTGAAGTCGAGCATCGGCCATATCCGTGACCTGCCTACCAGTGGTTCGGCGAGCACGGCCAAGGAACCGGCCAAACGCGGCAAGGCCGCTGCAGGCGAAGTGCCGGCACTGTCCCCCAAGGAAAAGGCCAAGCGCCAGCTGTTTACCCGTATGGGGGTCGATCCCGAGCACGGCTGGAAGGCCAAGTACGAGATCCTCCCGGGTAAGGAGAAGGTGGTTGAAGAATTGCGCCGCCTGGCCAAGGATGCCGACACCATCTATCTCGCAACCGACTTGGACCGCGAGGGGGAAGCCATTGCCTGGCACCTGCGCGAATCCATCGGTGGCGACGACAGCCGCTACAAGCGCGTGGTGTTCAACGAAATCACCAAGAAGGCGATCCAGGAAGCGTTTTCCAAGCCCGGCGAGCTGGATATCAACCGGGTCAACGCCCAGCAGGCGCGGCGTTTTCTCGACCGCGTAGTGGGCTATATGGTTTCGCCGCTGCTGTGGGCCAAGATCGCCCGTGGCCTGTCCGCCGGCCGTGTGCAGTCGGTGGCGGTGAAACTGGTGGTCGAACGTGAGAAAGAGATCCGCGCCTTCGTTCCGGAAGAATACTGGGAAGTGCACGCCGATCTGGGCACCGCCAAGGACGCAACCGTGCGTTTCGAGGTGGCCCGCGAGAACGGTGCCGCCTTCAAGCCGCTGAACGAAGCCCAGGCCATGGCGGCCCTGGCCACGCTGAAAGCCTCCAGCTACAGCATCAGCAAGCGTGAAGACAAACCGACCAGCAGCAAGCCTTCGGCACCCTTTATCACCTCCACCCTGCAGCAGGCCGCCAGTAACCGCCTGGGCTTCGGGGTGAAGAAGACCATGATGATGGCCCAGCGTCTGTATGAGGCCGGCTACATCACCTATATGCGTACCGACTCGACCAATCTCTCGGCCGATGCCGTGAGCATGGTGCGTGGCTTTATCGAAGACGAGTTCGGCAAGAAGTACCTGCCGGCCAACCCGATTGCCTACAGCAGCAAGGAAGGGGCCCAGGAAGCGCACGAAGCGATTCGTCCTTCCGACGTCAACCTCAAGCCGACTCAGTTGTCGGGCATGGAGCGCGACGCCGAGCGTCTGTATGAGCTGATCTGGCGTCAGTTCGTGGCCTGCCAGATGCCGCCGGCCGAGTACCTGTCGACCACGGTTACCGTGACGGCGGCGCAGTTCGAACTGCGTGCCAAGGGTCGCATTCTCAAGTTCGACGGTTACACCCGGGCGTTGCCGCAGCTGAGCAAGCCGGGCGATGACGACGTGTTGCCGGAAATGGAGCAGGGCGAAGTGCTCAAGCTGGTCAAGCTTGATCCCAGCCAGCATTTCACCAAGCCGCCAGCGCGTTACTCGGAAGCCAGCCTGGTCAAGGAAATGGAAAAGCGCGGTATCGGTCGTCCGTCGACCTATGCGGCGATTATCGGCACCATCCAGGACCGCGGTTACGTGGCCCTGCACAACCGTCGTTTCTACTCCGAGAAGATGGGCGACATCGTCACCGAGCGTCTGGCCGAAAGCTTCTCCAACCTGATGGACTACGGCTTTACCGCCGGCATGGAAGAGCACCTGGACGATGTGGCCCAGGGCGAGCGCGAGTGGAAACACGTGCTCGACGAGTTCTATGGCGACTTCAAGAAGAAGCTCGAAGTGGCCGAGGCGGGCGAGGGCGGCATGCGTGCCAACCTGCCGACCCTGACCGATATCCCATGCCGGGATTGCGGCCGACCGATGACCATCCGTACCGCCTCCACCGGTGTGTTCCTCGGTTGTTCCGGTTATGCCCTGCCGCCGAAAGAGCGCTGCAAGGCCACGGTCAACCTGGTGCCGGGCGACGAGATTGCTGCGGACGACGAGGGCGAGTCCGAATCCCTGGTGTTGCTTGGCAAGCACCGCTGCCCGATCTGTTCGACCGCCATGGACGCCTACTTGCTGGATGAAACCCGCAAGTTGCATATCTGCGGCAATAACCCCGATTGCGCGGGTTATGAGGTGGAGCAGGGTCAGTATCGAATCAAGGGCTACGAAGGTCCGAGCCTGGACTGCGACAAGTGCGGCAGCCAGATGCAGCTGAAAACCGGGCGTTTCGGCAAGTTCTTCGGTTGCACCAATAGCGAATGCAAGAACACCCGCAAACTGCTGAAAAGCGGTGAGGCTGCGCCGCCGAAGATGGATCCGGTGAAGATGCCCGAGCTCAAGTGCGAGAAGGTCAACGACACCTACATCCTGCGCGACGGCGCTTCGGGTCTGTTCCTGGCCGCCAGCCAGTTCCCGAAAAACCGCGAAACCCGCGCACCGCTGGTGTTGGAACTGATTCCGCACAAGGATGAGATCGATCCCAAGTACCACTTCCTCTGTGACGCGCCGAAAAAAGACCCGCAAGGTCGAGCCGCGGTGATCCGCTACAGCCGCAAGACCAAGGAGCAGTACGTGCAGACCGAAGTCGACGGCAAGCCGACCGGTTGGCGCGCGTTCTTTGAGGGTGGCAAGTGGAAAGTCGAAGACAAGAGCTGATCTGACTAAGTGCGCGCCTGCCCTTGGCCGGCGCGCGTATGCTTATCCGATCCGTTAGGGAGGGTGCCGTCATGGCCAATGAACTCTATACCCGCACCAATCAGAAAATCTTTTACGCCGGCCTGGCGCTGGAGTCCTGGCGCAAGGCCGAGCAGGGGCAGAGCATGAATGCCCTGGCCCTGATCCAGGCTGAACGCGAGGCTGCGCTGTTTCATCTCTATGGTGCCCTGCTGGGGCTGTGCCATGAGATCGCCGGCTATTATCGGCTACCTGACAGTGCGGCTCCGCAAGCCGAGCGCTTTCTCACCGAGGAGGTGTTGCAAGCAGCGCCGAGCCAGGAATTGGGTGAGTTGGTCGAGTTGGCGCAGTCCGCCGACAGCTGGGTTGCTCAGTTGCTCAAAGCCTATGCCGAGCTGTTTCAGCCGCCGCAGGCGGGCAAGAAAGCCAAGGTCGATCCCAGCACTCCATTGATCACAGCGGTCAGCCTGGATGAAGAAGTCGCACCCTTGGCGCAGGAGACGCTTGAAGCCTGGCGTCAACAGCTGAAGGTTCTGGCGCAGCGCTTTCGGCAAACCCTGAGCGAGTGGTAAGCGGCTGATTGGACCGGTGGACTAGGGCGAGCCCTGATCGGCTGTTACAATGCCGACCTTTCGTGGAGAACCAAGCCAATGCCTACATCATTCCTGGAAATTGTCGAGTTGCCCGACGGGCGCATTGCCCTGCGCCGCGCAGAGGATGAGGAGTCGTTGGTGGTGCTGGATTTCTCCGATGGTGCCAAGGCCTTCCTGCAAGGCCAGCATGTCGAAGTGGCCAAGGCCATGCTCAATGTCGGTGTGCAGATGGCCGGTCGCCTGGCGGAAAACAACTTTCAGCAGGAAGAAGGGCCGCGGGTTCTGCATTGATGCAGTGCTCTTGCTGGCTCGAACCAGAATGCTCTGCTCGCGCTAGATAATCCCTGCATCCGGTTGCTACTGGCTGCCACGCACAGTCCCTGTGCGGATCGCTGAGCAATTATCCCAGACTGATATTCAGGCTTTGCGCCTTGCCCTGCCGTGCGGCCTGCTCAAGCTGTTGCCGCGCCTGGCGTTCGAGTGGGTGTAGCCAGCTGACAACGGTGTGGCTGCGGCCCAGCTTCAAGGCCTGTTGCGCCAGCTCCAGCGCGCTTTGTGCACCGCGCGGGTGGAGCAGCAGGATGCGTTCGCGGTTCAGGCCGGCCTCGCGTAGCCAGGTCTGGGTCAGGCTTGATGGTGGAGCAATCAGGGTCAGCCAGCGCTCGTCGTGATTTTCGCTGAGCTCACGCAGAATCGGCGCTAGAAGGTTCAGGCAGTGCCCGGCCGCACCACGCAGCGACAGTTCACTGAACGTCTCTGTCTCATCCTGCCAGGGCAGCTCGCCGCCATCGGCAAGCAATGGGTTCACTGTCGCTGCCAGAAACGCATCGAACAGGGGCAGTTGTGTATGGTCCAGGGATTGTGGGAACTGCATAGATCCTCCACTAGCAGGGAGCTGAAAACTACCTGCGTTGTCGATACTGCGTTAAAAATAACCTCGAAATGCTCATTTACAGTCGTAAACTCCGCTTCCTCGGCCATTTTTTCCTTGTCTCGCCTGCCTCGCCTACGTTTTCAGCTGCCTGCTAGCGGCGGATAACGCCGACGCTCAAGCCTTCAATAATCAGATCCTGTTCTTCCAGGTTCACTTCGATCGGTGCGAACTCCGGGTTCTCGGCCATCAGCCAGACCTTGTTGCCTTCGCGCTTGAAGCGTTTGACGGTCACTTCATCGTCGATGCGCGCCACCACCACCTGGCCGTTGCGGGCTTCGCGGGTGGTGTGTACGGCCAGCAGGTCGCCATCGAAGATGCCGATGTCCTTCATGCTCATGCCGCGTACGCGCAGCAGGTAGTCCGCCCTGGGGTGGAAGAACTCCGGGTTGATCTTGCAGGACTCTTCAATATGCTGTTGAGCAAGAATTGGAGCTCCCGCCGCCACCCGGCCAATGACCGGCAGGCCTTCTTCTTCCTCGGCGTTGGGTTCGAAGCCGGGAATGCGGATACCGCGCGAAGCCCCGGGGGTCATCTCGATGGCACCTTTACGGGCCAGGGCCTTGAGATGCTCTTCGGCCGCGTTGGGTGATTTGAAGCCCAGTTTCAAGGCGATTTCTGCGCGGGTTGGCGGATAGCCATTGTCTTCCAGGCATTGCTTGATAAAGGCGAGAATTTCAGCTTGGCGCGGCGTCAGTTTGAGCATGGCTGTCTCTGTTTTTTTGTACAGTGACTGGGATTATATACAGTGATCTGCCGTTGGCAATCATTCTGTGCCGATCTCTACTGAATAAAGCCTTATCCAGCTTGTATAGTGAGGTTCTGTTACCTGGCCGACCTGGCGCTCGTCTAGGCATTGCCGGTACAGTTTTTGCTCGGTACACGTGACTGCTCAGCCACAAGATGGTTTGCCCGACTTGACAAGGCGGGCGGCTGAAACGTATGTTTCAAACAAGTGTTTGTTCAGATGAAAAGAGTCATGGCCCAGTCGGAAACCGTTGAACGCATTCTCGATGCAGCAGAGCAGTTGTTTGCGGAGAAAGGTTTCGCCGAAACTTCGCTGCGTCTGATCACCAGCAAGGCCGGGGTCAACCTGGCGGCGGTGAACTACCACTTCGGCTCGAAGAAGGCCCTGATCCAGGCGGTCTTCTCACGCTTTCTCGGTCCCTTCTGTCTGAGCCTCGAGCGTGAGCTGGACCGTCGTCAGGCCAAGCCCGAAAGCAAGATTCCGCTGGAAGAACTGCTCGAACTGTTGGTCGAATTGGCCCTGGCGGTCAAGCCGCGCAGTGGCAACGATCTTTCAATCTTCATGCGCCTGTTGGGGCTGGCTTTCAGCCAGAGCCAGGGGCACCTGCGCAAGTACCTGGAAGAGGTCTACGGCAAGGTATTCCGACGTTATATGCTTCTGGTGCACGAAGCCGCCCCGCGGATTCCGCCGCTGGAGCTGTTCTGGCGGGTGCACTTTATGTTGGGGGCTGCGGCCTTCAGCATGTCCGGGATCAAGGCGTTGCGGGCCATGGCGGAAACCGATTTTGGGGTCAATACCTCGATCGAGCAGGTCATGCGCCTGATGGTGCCTTTCCTGGCGGCAGGCATGCGTTCGGAAACCGGGCTGAGCGACGAAGCCCTGGCCAGCGCCCAGCTCAAGCCGCGCAGCAAAACGGCAGCCGCTTCTGGCAAAGTTTGAAGGGCCTGGGTGGGCTTGGTGGATGTGATCCGCTAAGCTAGCCGCCCATGGCGACTCTCGATTTTCTGCATATCTCCCTGGCCGATCAGTGCCTGTACGGCTTTGCCGACGGGCAGCTGTTGTTGCGCCTGAAGGTTTCCACCGCACTCAATGGTCCTGGCGAGCGCAATGGCTCCGGTTGTACGCCGCGTGGCCTGCACCAGGTGCGGGCGAAGATCGGCGCGGGCTTGCCGCTGGGGGCTGTGCTGCGCGGGCGGCGCTGGACCGGCGAGGTCTGGTCGCCCGAGTTGCACGAGCAGTTTCCCGGGCGCGACTGGATTCTCAGCCGTATTCTCTGGCTCAGTGGCTGCGAGCCTGGGCGCAATCGGCTGGGCGAGGTCGATACCTTCCGCCGTTATATTTATCTGCACGGCACGCCGGACACCGAGCCCATGGGCGTTGCGCGTTCCCATGGTTGCGTGCGTCTGCGCAACAGCGATCTGTTGACATTGTTTGCCCGGGTGCCGGTGCATTGTGCCGTGCGCATCGACGAGGCCCCGTGCCCGCAGTGGGCGGTTGCGCCTCTTATTTAAGGATGAGTTGTGAGTTCAAGCATGCAAGGTTCACTGATGCTGGATATCGCCGGCACCTGGCTGACGGCCGAGGATCGACAGATCCTTCGTCAACCCGAGGTCGGCGGTCTGATTCTATTCGCACGCAATATCGAAGAGCCGCGCCAGGTGCGCGAGCTGGCTGCGGCCATTCGTGCCGTGCGTCCCGATCTGCTGCTGGCGGTGGACCAGGAGGGCGGCCGGGTGCAGCGCCTGCGTCAGGGCTTTGTGCGCCTGCCGGCGATGCGCGCGATTGCCGATAACGCCAATGCCGAAGTCCTGGCCGAGCATTGCGGCTGGATCATGGCCAGCGAGGTCCTGGCGGTCGGCCTGGACCTGAGTTTCGCTCCGGTGCTGGACCTCGATCACCAGCGTAGCGCGGTGGTTGGCAGTCGAGCCTTCGAAGCCGATGCGCTGCGTGCCAGCGACCTGGCCGCTGCCTTTATCCGCGGCATGAACGCGGCGGGCATGGCGGCGACCGGCAAGCACTTTCCCGGCCATGGCTGGGCTGAGGCGGATTCCCATGTGGCCATTCCGCTGGATGAGCGCAGTCTCGAGCAGATTCGGGCCGTCGATCTGCTGCCCTTTGCCCGTTTGAGTCGGCAGCTGGCGGCGGTGATGCCGGCCCATGTGATCTACCCTCAGGTAGACAGCCAGCCGGCGGGTTTCTCGCGGCGCTGGTTGCAGGATATTCTGCGCGGCGAGCTGGGCTTTACCGGGGTGATTTTCAGCGACGATCTGTCCATGGCCGGGGCTCACGTGGTCGGCGATGCGGCTTGCCGTATCGAGGCGGCACTCAGCGCCGGTTGTGATATGGGCCTGGTGTGCAATGACCGGGCGGCAGCGGAGCTGGCCCTGAGCGCCTTGCAGCGCCTCAAGGTGTGCGTACCACAGGGTCTGGCGCGCATGCGTCGCCAGGCCTTTCCGGGTGTTGAATATCGGCAGAACCCGCGCTGGCTGGAAGCAGTCGGCGCGTTGCGTGCCGCGCAATTAATCGATTGAGGAAGATTGGATGACTGTTTACGCCATTATCGGTGGTACAGGCCTGACTCGCCTGGATGGCTTGACCATTACTGCGGCATTGCATCTGGACACGCCCTATGGGACGCCTTCCGCACCTGTGCTCAAGGGCGAGTATGCTGGGCGCGAGGTGCTGTTCCTCGCCCGTCACGGGCACCCACACCGGATACCGCCACATCAGGTGAACTACCGTGCCAATCTCTGGGCGCTGCGCGAGGCCGGGGCCAAGGCGATTATCGCGGTCAATTCGGTGGGCGGTATTCATCCTGCCATGGTCACCGGGCACTTCTGCCTGCCGCACCAGATCATCGATTACACCAGTGGGCGCGAGCACACCTTCTATGAGGGCGAGCTGGAGCATGTGACCCATGTGGACTTCAGCCACCCCTACGATGCTGGCCTGCGCGGCAAATTGGCGGAGGCCCTGACGGCCGAGCGCTGCGGGTTCAGCAGTCATGGCCTGTATGGTTGCACCCAGGGGCCGCGTCTGGAGACGGTGGCCGAGATCGCCCGTATGGAGCGTGATGGCTGCGATATCGTCGGCATGACCGGCATGCCGGAAGCGGCACTGGCCCGTGAACTGGCTCTGCCGTACGCCTGTCTGGCTTTGGTGGTAAATCCGGCGGCGGGCAAATCTGCGGCGCTGATTACCATGGCGGAAATCGAGCGCGCCCTGGATGAGGGGATGGGCAAGGTGAAGACCGTTCTGGCCCGTGTGCTGACCAGCTAAGCTGGCGTCGATGGATTAAAAAGGGCCGCGCGATGCGGCCCTTTTTTGTGCTTTTACAGTGGGCTGACGCGAATCAGCAGACCCAGACTGCCGTTATCGACAAAGGTCAGCTCGCCGCTTTTCAGGCGGCGGCTCTGCTTGATCCGCTCGCTGGCGTTGAGGATGCCGCTCTGGTCGAACTGGTTGACCCAGATATCGCTGTCGAACTCGATCAGGCTATCTCCGCTAAGGCTGATACGGCCTTGCACCGGGTAGTGGCCGAACTGCTCGTTGCCAGTGCTGATGGCGACGCTGCTGGTCGAGTCGCCGAGGCCCTGTGACCAGGCCTGGTGCAATAGCACCTGATAACCGTTGGCCGGGTTGAGCTTGCTCGCCGCGCTGGTCAGTGTCAGGGCGCGGCTGCTGCTGGCATCGACTGGCAGGGCATTCTGAGCCCAGTTGTCGGGCGGCAGTTGGCCGCCCGAACCATTCTCGCCGGACTGGCGGAAGACGATCACTTCCACCTGATAGAGGCGCTCGGCCAGTGCCGCGTTGCTGCCCAGCAGGCTCAGCAGGATAAGCGGCAGCAGGGCCAGGGTGCGGAGTGCGCGCATGGGTCGATCCTTTAGGTTGAGGGCGTCAGGCGCTCGAACAGCGCTTCGAGTGTATTGAAGCGTTCTTGTGCACGTTCCATGGGTACCTGGAACTTGAACAGGGTGGCTCCTTCGAACTTGTAGCGGGTCGGCGCGCCCTGGATCAGCTTGATCAGGGTCAGCGGGTCGACGCAGGTGTCGGCGGCGAATTCGAGGCGGCCGCCTTGCGGGCCGGCGTCGACCTTCTTGATGCCGAGCTTCTCCGCCTGCAGCTTGAGCAGGGTGATACGCACCAGGTTTTTGGTCGGCTCGGGCAGCAGGCCGAAGCGGTCGATCATCTCCACCTGCAGCTCTTTCAGGCCATCTTCGTCGGCGGCGTTGGCGATGCGCTTGTAGAGGATCAGGCGGGTGTGCACGTCCGGCAGATAGTCCTCGGGGATCAGCGCCGGCACCCGCAGATTGATCTCCGGGCCGCCGCCGAGCGGTTGGTCGAGGTTGGGCTGCTCGCCCTTGCGGATGGATTTCACTGCGCGTTCGAGCATTTCCATATAGAGGGTGAAACCCACCGCCTGGATCTGCCCGCTCTGGCCGTCGCCGAGCAGCTCGCCGGCACCGCGGATTTCCAGATCGTGGGTGGCCAGCAGAAAGCCTGCGCCGAGGTCCTGGGCACCGGAAATGGCTTCCAGGCGCTTCTGCGCATCGTCGGTCATCTGCTTGCGTGGCGGGGTCAGCAGGTAGGCGTAGGCCTGGTGGTGACTACGGCCGACGCGGCCGCGCAACTGGTGCAGCTGGGCCAGGCCGAACTTGTCGGCGCGCTCGATGATGATGGTGTTGGCGCTGGGCACGTCGATGCCGGTCTCGATGATGGTCGAGGCCACCAGCACGTTGAAGCGCTTGTGATAGAAGTCGCCCATCACCTGTTCCAGCTCGCGCTCGCGCATCTGCCCGTGGCCGATGCCGATGCGCGCTTCCGGCACCAGTTCGGCGAGGTCGGCGGCGCATTTCTCGATGGTTTTCACGTCGTTGTGCAGGTAGTACACCTGGCCGCCGCGCAGCAGCTCACGCAGCAGGGCTTCCTTGATGGTCGGGTTGTTCTGCTCCATGACAAAGGTGCGCACCGACAGGCGGCGCGCCGGCGGGGTGGCGATGATCGACAGATCGCGCATGCCGGCCACGGCCATGTTCAGGGTGCGTGGAATCGGCGTGGCGGTGAGGGTGAGGATGTCGACTTCGCTGCGCAGGGCCTTGAGCTGCTCCTTCTGGCGCACGCCGAAGCGGTGCTCTTCGTCGATGATCACCAGGCCCAGGTTGCTGAACTTGACGTCACTCTGCAGCAGCTTGTGGGTGCCGATAACGATATCCACCTTGCCTTCACTCAGCTGCTGCATGGCCTCGCCGACTTCCCGTGCCGACTTGAAGCGGCTCATCACCTCGACTTTTACCGGCCAGTCGGCGAAGCGGTCGCGGAAGCTGTTGTAGTGCTGCTGGGCGAGCAGGGTGGTGGGCACCAGCACCGCCACCTGTTTGCCGCCATGCACGGCGATAAAGGCGGCGCGCATGGCCACTTCGGTCTTGCCGAAACCGACATCGCCGCAGACCAGGCGGTCCATCGGCTTGGGCGCGAGCATATCGTCATGTACGGCGTCGATGGCGGCCTGCTGGTCCGGCGTTTCCTCGAAGGGGAAGCCGGCGCTGAAGGTGGCGTAATCGGCTTTCGGGTCGGCAAAGGCATAGCCTTCGCGGGCGGCGCGGCGGGCGTAGATGTCGAGCAGCTCGGCGGCGACATCGCGTACCTGTTCGGCGGCCTTGCGTTTGGCCTTCTGCCAGATTTCCGAGCCCAGACGGTGTAGCGGGGCGAGGGCGTCGTCGCTGCCGGTGTAGCGGGCGATCAGGTGCAGGCTGGCCACCGGCACGTAGAGCTTGGCTTCCTCGGCGTACATCAGGGCGAGGAATTCGGCAGCCTGGCCGTCGAACTCCATGGTCACCAGGCCCAGGTAGCGGCCCACGCCATGGTCGATATGCACCACCGGCGCGCCTTCGCGCAGTTCGGTAAGGTTCTTGATGACGTTATCGCCGCCGTCGCGGGATTTTTCGCGGCGACGGCGTTGCATCACGCGCTGACCGAACAACGGGCTTTCCGCCACCAGGGCCAGGTCTTCGAGCAGTAGGCCGTCATCCAGTGGCGCGATGCAGATGCCCAGGCGCTCAGTGCTGGCGGTAAAGGCCGGCCAGCTGTCGAATTCGTTGGGCTTGAGTTTGAGGCGCGCGAGCAGTTCCAGTAGCACCTCACGGCGTCCAGCGGATTCGGCGCAGAACAGCACGCGGCCGGGGTAGTCCTCGATAAAGCGCCGTAGCGCGGCCAGGGGCTCAGTGGCCTTGGCCTGGATCGCCAGGTCCGGCAATGGCTGGGCGTTGAAGCGGGTGCGGCCGACGCCTTCCTCTATATCGTCCTGGCTGACCACCACCCGTGGCCAGTCCTTCAGGCGGGCGAAGCAGTCTTCCACCGGCAGGAAAATATCGGCCGGCGGCAATAGCGGGCGCTCGGGGTCGACCCGGCGCTCTTCATAGCGGTTGCGGGCGTCGCTCCAGAAGTGTTCCGCAGCCTTTTCCACCCCTGGCAGGGAGAACACCTGGGTGTCCTGGGGCAGGTAGTCGAACAGGGTGGCGGTTTCCTCGAAGAACAGCGGTAGGTAGTACTCGATACCGGCCGGGGTGATGCCGGTGCTGAGGTCCTGATAGATCGGGCAGCGGCGAAAGTCGACGTCGAAGCGCTCGCGAAAGCGCCCGCGAAAATCGGTCACGGCTTTCTTTTCCAGCGGAAATTCCCGCGCCGGCAGCAGTTTGATCGACTCGACCTTGTCGATGGAGCGCTGGGTCTCCGGGTCGAAGGTGCGCAGGGTCTCGATTTCGTCGTCGAACAGGTCGATGCGATAGGGCTGGCTGCTGCCCATGGGGAACAGGTCGATCAGCGCGCCGCGTACGGCGAATTCGCCGTGTTCGTACACTGTATCCACGCAGCGATAGCCGGCAGCTTCCAGATTGACGCGCATCTGGTTTACTTCGAGGCGCTGGCCGACCTGCATGACCAGGCTGCTGCCGAGCAGAAAGCGCTTGGGAGCCAGGCGGTGTAGGGCGGTGGTGATCGGCACTACCAGAATGCCGTGCTTCAGTTCGGGCAGGCGGTAGAGCGCGGCGATGCGCTGGGAAATAATGTCCTGGTGCGGCGAGAACAGGTCGTAGGGCAGGGTTTCCCAGTCGGGGAAATGCAGCACCGGCAGGCTTGGGGCGAAGAAACTCAGCTCTTCCTGCAGGCGTTCGGCGCTCTGGCTGTCGGCGGTCAGCAGCAGGGTGAAGCGTTTTGCGCTGCTGGCTGCTTCGGCAATCGCCAGGCTCAGCGCGGCACCGGGCAGGTTGCCCCAGTGTTGTTTTCCAGCGGTGGCAGGCAGGGACGGTAGACGCAATACGGATGCAGTCGGTACAGACACGGGCAGCTCGCGGACGTGGCGATATGGCCTTCGATTGTAACTATCCGCGTGCTCTGCTGTCAGTGTTTCACCGCTACACATTGCCGGCGATTGTTCGCGCCGGCATAATGTAGCCCCTTTTTTCAGCCCCTACATGTGGAAGGTACTGCCCGTGACTCAGAAGCCCGACCAGTGTCTCGGTGAGTGGATCGATCGAGAAGCCCTTGCGGAAGCGATGATTCCGATGATTGGCCAACTCTACCGTAACAACAACGTGGTTACCTCGATCTACGGACGTGGTCTGATCAACCGTTCGGTGATCGATATTCTCAAGGCCCACCGCTTCGCCCGTCACCGCCTGGCTGACGACAGTGAGCTGTCGGTGCACGACACCTTCCCCATTCTCAAGACCATGAGCGAGCTCAAGCTGGGCGCGGCCTCCGTGGACCTGGGCAAGATGGCCGGCAAGTTCAAGGCCGAGGGCAACGGCCGCAGCATCGAGCAGTTCGTCAAGGACGAGCTGAGCGAAGTGGCCGGCAAGCAGAACGGTGCCGGTCGCGAAGGCACCGATGTGGTGCTGTACGGCTTTGGTCGTATCGGCCGCCTGCTGGCGCGCATCCTGATCGAGAAGACCGGTGGTGGCGACGGCCTGCGTCTGCGCGCCATCGTCGTGCGCAAGGGCGCGACCAATGACCTGGTCAAGCGCGCCAGCCTGCTGCGCCGCGACTCGGTACACGGCAAGTTCAACGGCACCATCACCATTGACGAGGAGAACAACACCCTCACCGCCAATGGCAACCTGATCCAGGTGATCTACGCCAAGTCGCCGACCGAAGTGGATTACACCCAGTACGGCATCAAGAACGCGTTGCTGGTGGATAACACCGGCGTATGGCGTGACGCCGACGGCCTGGGCCAGCACCTGGCCTGCCCGGGTGTCGACCGCGTGGTGCTCACCGCGCCTGGCAAGGGCGCGCTGAAGAACATCGTGCACGGCATCAACCACGGCGAAATCACCGCCGACGACAAGATCATCTCGGCCGCTTCCTGCACCACCAACGCCATCGTGCCGGTGCTCAAGGCGATCAATGACCAGTACGGCATCGTCAATGGCCACGTTGAAACCGTTCACTCGTACACCAACGACCAGAACCTGATCGACAACTTCCACAAGGGCGATCGTCGTGGTCGCAGCGCGCCGCTGAACATGGTGATCACCGAAACTGGTGCCGCCACGGCTGCTGCCAAGGCGCTGCCGGTGCTCAAAGGCAAACTGACCGGCAACGCCATTCGCGTGCCGACGCCGAACGTGTCGATGGCCATTCTCAACCTCAACCTTGAGAAGGCCACCACTCGCGAGGAAGTTAACGAGTACCTGCGCCAGATGGCCATGCACTCGGATCTGCAGAAGCAGATCGACTTCGTCAGCTCCCAGGAAGTGGTGTCCACCGACTTCGTCGGCTCGCGCCACGCCGGTGTGGTCGATGCCGA